>NZ_JBYIVZ010000021.1:0-155461 GCF_057710365.1 Streptomyces sp. bgisy027 | reverse complement strand
GTCCCCCCCCTTTTTTGTGGGGGCTCCCCCACGTCGTTCTCGTCGCTGCGGCGTCGGCGCGGCGGCCACGGGAGCGCGGCACCGGTCGGCAGTGCCGCGGCCGGCCGTGGCCGGGGCGCCGAACCCAAGGGGCGGTGGCGCCGCCCGGGCCGCGCCGAACACGGCGCGGCCACCGGGACACGACCTAGTTGGCCGAGGTGCGCCGGCCGCCCCGGCGGTCGGGGTTGCGGCTGCCGGTCGCGCCGGCCTCACCCGCGCCTCCGCCGGTCTTCGCCCGCCGGCCGGAGCCGCCGCGAGGAGCCTTGCCGGCACCGGACCCGGCGCCCGCGCCGGTCGCCGCACCGTTCGCGGACCGGCGGTCGGAGACACGGCCGCCCGCCCGGACAGCGCCGCCCGTCGCCCCGCCGGCTGCCGTACGGCGGGCGGTTCCTCGCCCACCCGTCGCGGAGGTGCCGCCGGACGCCGTCGCCCCGGTCGCGGCCCGGCGCTCGGAACCCCGGTTCTCCGTCCTGGTGGCGGTACCTGCCGCCGCCTTGGCCCCGCCGCCGTTCCGGCGTCGGCCGGCGGACCGCCTGCCGGTCTTCCCCTCGGTGCGGGACGCCGTCGCCGTCACCGGCTGGGGGACCTCGATCGTGACCGCCACGCCGGACGGCTCGCGCGCGCCGGTGATGGCGGCCAGCTCCGGGTCGCTCGACGTGATCCGGGAGGTCCGGGGGCGGATGCCCGCGTCCGACATGAGCCGGGTGACGTCCCGCTTCTGGTCGGGCAGGACCAGGGTGGCCACGCTGCCGGAACCACCGGCACGGGCCGTGCGGCCGCCCCGGTGCAGGTAGTCCTTGTGATCGGTGGGCGGATCGACGTTCACGACGAGGTCGAGGTCGTCGACGTGTATGCCCCGGGCGGCGACGTTCGTCGCCACCAGCGCGGTGACCTGGCCGCTCTTGAACTGTTCCAGGGTGCGATTGCGCTGCGGCTGCGAGCGGCCGCCGTGCAGTGCCGCCGCGCGGACACCGACGGCCAGGAGCCGCTTGGTCAGCCGGTCGGCGGCCCTCTTGGTGTCGAGGAAGAGGATGACCCGCCCGTCCCGCGCCGCGATACGCGTGGTGACGGCCTTCTTGTCGGTCTCGTCCTGGACGTGGAGGACGTAGTGCTCCATGGTCGTCACCGCCCCCGCGGACGGGTCCACGGAGTGCACCACGGGGTCGGTGAGGAACCGCTGCACGAGGCGGTCGATGTTGCGGTCCAAAGTGGCCGAGAAGAGCATGCGCTGCCCGTCCGGCCGCACCTGCTGGATCAGCTTGGTGATCTGCGGCAGGAAGCCCATGTCGGTCATCTGGTCGGCCTCGTCCAGCACGGTGATGCGCACGTCGCCGAGCACGCAGTCGCCGCGTTCCACGAGGTCGTTGAGCCGGCCGGGAGTCGCCACGAGCACGTCCGCGCCGCGCCGCAGCGCACCCGCCTGCTTGGTGATCGACAGCCCGCCGACCACGGTGGTCAGCCGGAGGTTCACGGCCGTCGCATACGGGGTCAGCGCGTCCGTCACCTGCTGGGCGAGCTCACGGGTGGGCACCAGCACCAGGGCGAGGGGTGCCTTGGGCAGCGCGCGCAGCCCGGCCGTGCGGGCCAGCAGCGCCAGACCGAACGCGAGGGTCTTGCCGGAGCCGGTACGCCCGCGTCCGAGCAGATCACGGCCCGCGAGCGAGTTGGGCAGGGTGGCGCCCTGGATGGGGAATGGGGTCGTCACGCCCTGTGCGGTGAGCGTCTTCAGCAGCCCCGCCGGCATGTCCAGAGCGGCGAAGTCGTCCACGGCGGGAAGTGCGGGGGTCGTGCTCTGCGGCAGCCGGAATTCCCTCGGCGGCGACGCGGACGGTGCGGGCGACGAGGCGCGCCGATTCGGCTTCTGGGGCCTGCGGGGCATGCTGCTTTCTGCCTTCCTGAAACAGCACAAACCGGGGTCCGCACCATGCGGTGCGGACCCCGGTTGAGCGGATACGCGTCCGGCTATCAGGCGGGAACGATGTTCTCCGCCTGCGGGCCCTTCTGGCCCTGCGTGACGTCGAAGGTGACCCGCTGGCCTTCCTGGAGCTCACGGAAGCCCTGGGTCGCGATGTTCGAGTAGTGGGCGAAGACGTCGGGGCCGCCGCCGTCCTGCTCGATGAAGCCGAAACCCTTTTCAGAGTTGAACCACTTCACGGTTCCCTGTGCCATGACCTTCTCCTTCTGTAGGCAGAGGCCCCATCCGGAGATGCCGGGAAAACAACTAATGCGCCCGATGGATAACATTCCCGTCAGGCGCACATAGGTTCATGGGTACCACAACTGCAACGTGTAAACCGTAGCACAGCTCGGCTGCCGGAGTAGATCACCATGGGGCGCGCCGCGTGTTCTTCGGAGCCGTCGCCGTCGCGGGGGGCACTAGAAGCTCGCCCGCTCCAGCCAGAACTCCAGCAGTTCCCGCTCGCCCAGCACCTGGAGTTCGTCGCTGTCCAGCGGCAGCCGACGGTAGAAGGCGAGCAGTACGGCGGTGAGCGGCCCCCGCAGCGCCACGGTCGCCTTCTCATGGCCGCGCCGCCAGGCGATCACGTCCCCGGAGACATCGATCAGCCACTCGGCGTCGATCCCCGCAGTGCCGTCGGTCGCATGCAGGTGGATGCTGCCCGGCCGGCGCAGGTCCGTCGTCGGATCGTCCGGCAGGTTCCGCTGGGCCCACTCGATGATCTGGAGCCACTCGTCGATCGCGTCGGCGGCCACCTCGGGCGCGACCTCGTAGGGCAGTCCGGCGGCGAGCGTGGCGTCGGCACGGTGGACGGTGAGCTCGTGAGCCATACGACGGGCCCAGAACCCGGCGTGGTGGACCCCGGCCCAGCCCCACATCTTCGTGTCGGGCCCGGCCTCCCTCAGCGCGCCGACCAGCATGTCGCCGGTCTCCGCCAGCCAGGCGTCCAGGGCGGCGGCATCGCCCTCGCCGTCCGGGCCGCCGTGGAGCGGGACCTGCTCCTCCGGGATCTCCTCCTGCGCCCGCGTCCGCACCATCAGCTCCACCCAGCGCAGGGCGCCGCCCGTGTGCCGGACGAGCTGTTCCAGCGACCAGTCCGGGCAGGTCGGCACGGTGGCCGACAGATCGGCGCCGGAGGTCACCACGGCTCGCAGCAGGCCGACCTGGTGGGCGATCTCGTCGCAGTAGCGGTCATGGGTGAGGAGTGTCATGTCCCGCACCATATGTGCGGGGTGATCAGCCCAGCACGACAATTTCGACCGCGTCGAACTCGACCCCGACGGCGTCCCCGACCTCCGGGGCCTCCCGCAGCGCGCAGGCCGCCTCCAGGCGCGGCGCGTCCTCCGGCTGGAGGTGCACGGCGACATGCGTGCCCCTGAACGTGCGGGCGGCGACCGTGCAGCGCAGCCCCGTGCCGGGGTCCACGAGCCGCACCCCGGCCGGCCTGACCAGCAGCGTCCGCGCGCCCTGAGCGGCGTCCTCGCCGACCGGCAGCTTCCCCCAGGGCGTGTCCGCGGCCTGACCGGCGACGGTGCCGTCGATCACGTTGTCGAAGCCGAGGAAACGCGCCACGAACTCGTCCACCGGCCGCTGCCACACCTGCAGCGGCGTGCCGCTCTGCGCGATCCGCCCGTCCCGCATCACCACGACCCGGTCGGCGAGCGCGAACGCCTCGCCCTGGTCGTGCGTCACGGCCAGCACGGTGGTGCCCAACTGCCCGAACAGCTCGCGGAGTTCGACGACGAGCCGCTCGCGCAGCGAACGGTCGAGCTGCCCCAGCGGCTCGTCCAGCATCAGCAGCCGCGGCCTGGGCGCGAGGGCACGGGCCAGCGCGACCCGCTGCTGCTCCCCGCCCGACAGCGAGGCGACGGCACGACCGGCGGCGCCCGGCAGTCCGACCAGGTCCAGCAACTCCCTTACGCGCTCGGCCTGTTCGGCCCTGGAGGCGCCGTGCATCCGCGATCCGAAGGCGACATTGCCGCCGACGTCCCGCTGCGGGAACAGCTGATGGTCCTGGAACATCAGCCCGACGCCCCGCTTGTGCGCGGGCACCCCCGTCTGGTCCCGGCCGTCGAGCCACACCCGCCCTGCGTCGAGGGGTTGCAGCCCCGCCACGGCCCGCAGCAGCGTCGACTTGCCGCTGCCGCTCGGCCCGAGCACGCACACGATCTCGTGCTCGGCGACATCGAGGTCGACGGCGTCCAGGACAGGGCGCCCACCGAACCTTACGGTCGCACCTTCGAGACTCAGCAGACCCGGCGTCATTCAGAACTCCCCCGTCCGCTCCGTACGGAGCCGCTCCAGGACCAGCAGCGCCACCGCGCACACCACCATCAGTACCGTCGAAAGGGCCATCGCCTGGCCGTAGTTGAGCTCGCCGGCCCGTCCCAGCAGCCGTGCGACGGCGACCGGCAGCGTCGGGTTGTCGGGCCTGGCGATGAACACGGTCGCGCCGAACTCGCCCAGCGACACCGCGAAGGCGAACCCGGCCGCGATCAGCAGGGCCCGCCGCACCATCGGCAGGTCGACCTCGCGCCAGACCCGCCAGGGCGAGGCCCCCAGCACGGACGCCGCCTCGCGCAGCCGCTGGTCCACGGCCCGCAGCACGGGCAGCATGGTCCGTACGACGAAGGGCACCCCGACCAGCGCCTGGGCCAGCGGCACCAGGATCCAGGAGGCCCGCAGGTCCAGCGGCGGCTCGTCGAGTGCGATCAGGAACCCGAACCCGACCGTCACCGCCGACACCCCGAGCGGCAGCATCAGCAGCGCGTCGAAGCCCCGCACGAACCGCCCCGCGTCCCGCCGGGTCAGCGCGGCCGCCGCGAGAGCGCCGATCACCACGGCGATGAGGGTGGCGACGACGGCGTACTGGAGCGAATTGCCGATCGCCTCGATCGGCGCGACGAGGAACACGCCGCCGTCGGCGCCGGTCAGCGCCCGGTAGTAGCCGAAGCCGGGGGCGTCGAACGATCGCTGCACCAGCACGGCCAGCGGCAGCAGCAGGAGTACGACGATGACGGCCAGGACGCCGGCCAGCAGCGCCCACTGGCCCGCCCCGCGCGGCCGGCGGGCCGTCACCGACGCGTCGACCAGACGCAGGGCGCTCTCCCGCCGCCGTACCGTCCAGGCGTGCACGGCGAGGATCGCGGCCACCGCCAGGAACTGAATGATCGTCAGGACGGCGGCCGTGGACAGGTCGAAGATCTCGGAGGTCTGCCGGTAGATCTCCACTTCGAGGGTGGAGAAGGTCGGTCCGCCGAGGATCTGCACCACACCGAAGGAGGTGAAGGTGAACAGGAAGACCATGAGCGCGGCAGCGGCCACGGCGGGCGCGAGCGCCGGGAGGGTGACCTGACGCCAGGCTTTCAGGGGCGAGGCCCCGAGCATCCGCGCGGCTTCCTCCTGCCGCGGGTCGAGTTGCGCCCAGAGCCCGCCGACGGTGCGGACGACGACGGCGTAGTTGAAGAAGACGTGCGCGAGCAGGATCGCCCACACGGTGGTGTCGAGCCGTACGCCCCACAGCTCGTCGAGCAGTCCGCCGCGGCCGACGAGCGCGAGGAAGGCCGTACCGACGACGACGGTCGGCAGCACGAACGGGACGGTCACCACGGCCCGCAGGACGTTCTTGCCGGGGAAGTCGAAGCGGGCGAAGACGTAGGCGCCGGGCAGCGCGATGAGCAGGGTCAGCGCGGTGGAGGCGAACGCCTGCCAGGTGGTGAACCACAGGACGTGCCGGATGTCGGACTCCCCGAGCACGTCCCACAGCCGTCCGAGCTGCCATGCCCCGTCGACCTTCAGACCGCGCGAGACGATCGCGGCGACGGGGTAGGCGAAGAAGACCGCGAAGAACGCGACGGGCACGGCGATGAGGCCGAGCCGCACCGCCGCGCCCCTCTTGCCGGGTGCCGGAGCCGGGGCCGCTACTTCAGTACGAGCGAGGTCCACGACTTGACCCAGTCGTCACGGTTGTCGGCGATCTTCGCCGGGTCGAGGGTCTCGGGATTCTCGGCCTGCGGCCCGTACTTGGTGAACTCCTCCGGAACCTGGGCGTCCTCCCGCACCGGGTAGACGAACATGTTCAGCGGCATGTCGTCCTGGAACGTCTTGGTCAGCAGGAAGTCGAGCAGCGCCTTGCCGCCCTCGGTGTTCTGGGCGTTGTTCAGCAGGCCCGCGTACTCGACCTGGCGGAAGCAGGTGCCGGCCGCGACGCCCGTCGGAGCGCTGGTCGGCTTCGGGTCGGCGTAGATCACCTCGGCGGGCGGCGAGGAGGCGTACGACACCACGAGCGGCCGGTCGGCCTTGGCCTTCTTGCCGCCGGCGGAGCCGGAGAACTCCTCGTTGTAGGCCTGCTCCCAGCCGTCGACGACCTTGACGCCGTTGGCCTTCAGCTTCTTCCAGTAGTCCTGCCAGCCCTCGTCGCCGTACTTCGCGGCGGTGCCGAGCAGGAAGCCGAGGCCGGGCGAGGAGGTGGAGGCGTTCTCGGTGACGAGGAGGTTCTTGTACGCGGGCTTGATCAGGTCGTCGTACGAGGTGGGCGGGGCCAGCTTGTGCTCGCTGAAGTACGCCTTGTCGTAGTTGACGCAGATGTCGCCGGTGTCGACGGGGGTGACCCGGTGCTTGTCCTGGTCGACCCGGAACTCGGGCAGGATCAGGTCGGAGCCCTTGGCCTCGTACGACTGGAACAGGTCGTTGTCGAGCGCCCGGGACAGCAGGGTGTTGTCGACGCCGAAGAAGACGTCGCCCTGCGGGTTGTCCTTGGTCAGGATGGCCTTGTTCACGGCCTGCCCGGCGTCGCCGTCCTCCAGGACCTTGACCTGGTACCCGGACTGCTTCTCGAACGCGGCGAGGACGCCCTTGGAGACGGCCCACGAGTTGTGGCTGACGAGGGTCACGGTCTTGCCCCCGGCCTCGGCGCTGTCGCTGCCCGAGTCGGACGATCCGCACGCGGACAGCGTGACGAGACCGAGCCCTACGGCGAAGACCGTGGCCTTCTTGGTGATGCTCACTGGATTCCTCCTGGGGTTGACCAGGAAGAGACGCGGCCCTGCCCAGGAGCCTCTCCGGCTCCCGGGCAGGGCGCAACAGCTTGAGTGATGACCGAACTTCCTACCCAGAATGACCTGGGCAAGGTTCAGAGGGTCTGCGGCCCGATTGCCGCACTCTCAGCGCTGTGGCGCTCCCCTGTCGGAATATGAAGATGTACGTACGGGTGTACGCGCTCAGATTACCGCTCGGTGGCCGCGAGCTGACCGCAGGCCCCGTCGATCTCCTGACCACGGGTGTCCCGGATCGTCACCGGTACCCCGTGCGCGGCGATGGCCTCGACGAACGCCTTCTCGTCCTCGGGCCGGGAGGCGGTCCACTTCGACCCGGGCGTCGGGTTCAGCGGAATCAGGTTCACGTGCACGGGCTTGCCCCTGAGCAGCCGCCCGAGCCGGTCACCACGCCAGGCCTGGTCGTTGATGTCCCGGATGAGGGCGTACTCGATGGACAGCCGGCGGCCGCTCCTCTCGACGTACTCGAACCCGGCGTCCAGCACCTCGCGCACCTTCCAGCGCGTGTTCACGGGCACGAGGGTGTCGCGCAGCTCGTCGTCGGGGGCGTGCAGCGAGATCGCGAGCCGACACTTGAAGCCCTCGTCGGCGAAACGGTGGATGGCCGGGACGAGACCGACGGTCGAGACGGTGATCCCGCGCTGCGACAGGCCCAGCCCGTCGGGCTCGGGGTCGGTGAGCCGGCGGATGGCACCCACGACCCGGTTGTAGTTGGCGAGCGGCTCGCCCATCCCCATGAAGACGATGTTCGACAGCCGGGCGGGCCCACCGGGCACGTCGCCGTCCCGCAGCGCCCGCATCCCGTCCACGATCTGGTGGACGATCTCGGCGGTGGACAGATTCCGGTCCAGCCCCGCCTGCCCGGTCGCACAGAACGGACAGTTCATCCCGCACCCGGCCTGCGAACTGATGCACATGGTCACCCGGTCCGGGTACCGCATCAGCACGGACTCGACGAGCGTCCCGTCGAACAGCCGCCAGAGCGTCTTACGGGTGTCGCCCTGGTCGGTCGACAGATGCCGCACGACGGTCATCAGCTCCGGGAACAGCACCTCCCGCAGCTTGGCGCGCGACGCGGCAGGGATGTCGGTCCACTGCTCCGGGTCGTGCGCGTACCGCGCGAAGTAGTGCTGCGACAGCTGCTTGGCACGAAACGGCTTCTCCCCGACAGCGGCAACAGCGTCCTTACGCTCCCCGGGCGTGAGGTCGGCTAGATGCCGCGGCGGCTTCTTGGCTCCGCGGGGGGCTACGAAAGTGAGTTCTCCGGGTGCAGGCATAACTCAACCAGTGTGGCAGATCAACTCCGGGAGCCCAGGCCAGAGCGGGGTGGGGGTGGTCACCTGTGGGTGCCGACTGTCGGCGTTGGTCGGCTTCGCCCGGCCCAGGGACGGCCCAAGGCGCGCGCTCTGGGGGTGGGATGATCTTTTCGGAGGGGTGCCGAGTGGACATGCTTGAACTGATGGAGTGGCTGGCCGAGCGCGGCGTCACGACCGTCTTCAAGGTCGACGGTGACCGCATGGTTGAGCGGCGGGCGGCATGGATGGTCATCGTCAGCGGCGGGCCGCTTGGCGAGGACTCGTTCTTTCGTGCTGACCTGGCCACGCCAGACGCATGCTTTGACTCGTTGCTAGCTCATCTGGAGGGCAAGGGCCTGTCGCCGTTCGCATGATCAGCATGTCCTGTGGGGTCGTTGCTGCCGCTAAGACTGACCGAGACTCGTTGCCCGCGCGCACCACGAAGCGTCTAGCGGTCAGAAGGGATCGGTGAACGAGATCGGCTTGCCAGTGGCGTGAGCGTATGCGATCTCCCTGCTCGTGGACTCGCCGATATACCCGCCTGGGTTGACGACCAGAACCCGGTCAGCCAGGTCGATCTTGCGCAGGTGGAGGGCGCCCAGCGCGGCCTTCTGCTCGTTAGTGATCAACTCGTCTGCTTCGTGATCCTCGGCCCGCAGGAAGACGCCTGGCGCGACGACGATGACACCTGCGAAGGTCAGATCACGGTTCGCCGCGCTCATCTCGTCCACGAACCGGGTAGAGCCGCAGATGCAGACAATCTCAGGCCGGTCGGGCACGGCACAGTCCTTCGGGTCGAACGGAAAACCGTCAGTGCGCGCGTAGCCATCACAGACGCGCATACGAGCCAACATTTTACGCAGCGAGATGGACATCACGCGGCTGCATCGTCGCCGGTGGGAGGCGTGGCCCATGCTGGGAATGACGCTGCTCGACGCCGAAGTCTGGGTGCACCCGGCTCACCAGCTTCCTTTGGTAATTCGGCCTAGGAGTTGTCTTCAATGTCGCGCCCACATCAGGAGGGAGGCGAGGGTGACGGCTGCCTGGTAGGACTCGGCGGTCTTGTCGTAGCGGGTGGCGATGCCGCGCCATTGCTTGAGGCAACGTGTTGGCTAGCCGGTGGGACTGGGGTGCTGCAGACTTCCGGTCCTGGGCCTTGAGCAGGTCGCTTGTGCTTGAGATGCCGACATCTACGCCAACGTCCGCGCGGTGCTGTCGGCCGCCGTGGATGACGGCCACCTGGCCCGCAACCCGTGCTCGGCTGCGTCCGTCCGCCCGCCTGCCGTCTCCGCCTCCCGGGTCGTGCCCTGGCTCCCGTCCCAGGTGCGGGCGGTCCGTGACGCCCTGCCCGAGCGCTACCAAGCCATGGTCGACGTAGGCAGCGGCTGCGGTCTCCGACAGGGAGAGATCATCGGCCTGTCCGAGGACACCGCCCAGCTCGACGGCGACACTCTTCGGGTCACCACTCAGGTCAAGCTGGTCCGGGGCGTCGCGGTCTTCGCTCCGCCCAAGGGCAACAAGGAGCGGGACGTGCCGCTGCCGTCCTCGGTGGCCTCGGCCTTGCGCCGGCACATCGAGGCCCACCCGACCGTGGCGATCAAGCTGCCCTGGATCAGGCCGGACGGCCCGCTGACCGAGCGGCATCTGATCTTCACCAACACGGCCGACGGGATCGTCTGGCGAAGCAACTTCAACGTCCACGAGTGGAAGCGCGCCCTCGCGGCGGCCGGCCTCATCCCGACGCCGGAACCCGGCGAGCCGTACGCCTCCGCCCGGCAACACGGGATGCACGCCCTTCGCCACTTCTACGCCTCGGTCCTGCTGGACGCGGGCGAGAGCATCAAGGCCGTGAGCGAGTACCTCGGGCACTCCGATCCGGCGAAGACGCTGCGCGTGTACGCCCACCTGATGCCGAGCAGCACCGAGCGTGCCCGCCGGGCCCTGGATGGTGTCTTCGGCACGGCCCAGGAGCCCTGACGGCCCAGGGACGGCCCAGCGGGCACAAGACAGCCCCCTACTGGCGACAACATCGCTGGTAGGGGGCTTCTTCGTGCCCGGAGTACCTCAGTTCTCCGGGCTTAGGCATGGCCGTACCAGTGTCGCAGATCCACTCGTGTGGCCCGCTCCACCGTCGACCGGGGAGATCGCTCCCTAGTCCGTCGTGCCCTCCAGCCGGTCCTTCAGGAGTTTCTCGTCGCGTGGCAGTTCCTTGCGGACCTGGGGGCGGACGACCAGGGGGATCAGGACCTTGCCGAGGCCGTGGCCCTCGAAGTCGATGTCGATCGTGACGCGGGAGCGGCGCCCGTCGTCGAGCGGCTCGATGCGGCCGTGGGTGCGGGCCCGGACGGGGCCGTCGATCCCGTGCAGGTCCCAGCTGTACGGAGGGTCGAGCTGGTCGAACCGGACGGTCATCGGCATCTGGCGGTTCCCGACGCGCCGGGTGACCCGGACCCGGGAGCCGGTGTGGATCGGGCCCTCGTCCAGCGACTCGGCCGAGACGGCGCTCAGCTGCCATTCTGGCAGGTGAGAGGGGTCCGTGAGGTACGCGTAGACATCGGCTGGGGTCCGGTCGACGTCGATGATTTCTCGGATGGCGGTCATGGTGACCCCCTTTGAGTGCCGTTACGGGCGTACACCGAAATCGTCCCACACAGCGGGGAGCGGTCGCTCTGCGAGAAGCGGGGGCGGAAACCGATGAGCCCCCGTTCCAGGCGAGAACGGGGGCTCCTCGGACACCTGTCGAGCCGTCAGCCGGATCCCACGAACAGGACCAGCAGCAGCCACACGACGGGCGCCGTCGGCAGCAGCGAGTCCAGTCGGTCCATGATCCCGCCGTGCCCCGGCAGCAGCGTGCCCATGTCCTTGATGCCGAGGTCACGCTTGATCATCGACTCGCCGAGGTCACCCAGCGTGGCACTGGCCGCGACGGCGAGGCCCAGGAGCAGGCCCTGCCACCAGGTGCCGTCGTCGATGAGGAACTGCATGCACAGCGCGCCCGCCACCATCGCGAAGCTCACCGCTCCGAGCAGGCCCTCGCGGGTCTTGCCGGGGCTGATGCGCGGGGCGAGCTTGGTCTTGCCGAAGCGCCAGCCGACCGCGTACGCGCCGGTGTCGCTGACCACCGTCAGGAGCAGGAACGTCAGGACGCGCCAGGGACCGTCGTCGGCCGTGAGCATCATCGCGACGAAGGTCGCCAGGAACGGCACGTAGAACGCCGCGAAGACACCCGCCGTGACGTCCTTGAGGTAGCCCTCCGGCGGCTCGGTCATCCGCCAGACCAGCACCGCCAGCGCGGTCAGCGCCATCGCGACCCAGGCGCCCTCGGCACCCCGGACGTAGCCGGCGACGACCATGGCCGCGCCGCCCAGCGCGAGCGGCACGAGCGGCGCGTTGACGCCCTTGCGCTCCTCCAGCCGCTTGGTCAGCTCCCACAGGCCCACGACGACGGCGACCGCCACGACACCGACGAACACGGCCTTGACGACGAAGAGCGACGCGACGATGACGACACCGAGCCCGACACCGACCCCTATGGCCGCACCCAGGTCGCGCCCAGCGCTCTTCTTCTGCTGGGGCGCCGGCGGCGGGGCGTCGGGCATGGGCTCCGGATTCTGCGACGCCGCCTCGAAGGGCCGCGCCTGCGGCGTGTCATGAGACCGCGACTGCGGTGGCCGGCTGCTGAACAGGGGGCCACTCAGCCGAGCGGCCCCCCGGTCGTCATCCTGGTCTCCGCCATACGCGGGTACGTCGGGCACGATGGGCATGGGGCGAGTGTGAGGCGCCTGAGGCGCATCGTACGCGGGACCCGCCGGGGCAGCCCCCTGGACAGGTCCACGCTCGGCGGTGCCCCAGTACCCGGCCTGCCCGGCCCCGGGCGGCGCCCCCCAGGAAGAGTCGTTCATCAGACCTCGAGCAGCTCGGCTTCCTTGTGCTTGAGGAGCTCGTCCACCTGAGCGACGTACTTGTGCGTGGTGTCGTCGAGCTCCTTCTCCGCGCGGCGGCCCTCGTCCTCACCGATCTCGCCGTCCTTGATCAGCTTGTCGATGGCGTCCTTGGCCTTGCGGCGGACCGAGCGGATGGACACCTTCGCGTCCTCGCCCTTGCCCTTGGCGACCTTGATGTAGTCGCGGCGGCGCTCCTCGGTGAGCTCCGGGAACACCACACGGATGATGTTGCCGTCGTTGCTCGGGTTGACGCCGAGGTCGGAGTCGCGGATCGCCTGCTCGATGTTGCGCAGCGCGCTCTTGTCGAACGGGGTCACGACCGCCATACGCGGCTCCGGCACGGAGAACGAAGCCAGCTGGTTGATCGGCGTCGGCGCACCGTAGTAGTCGGCCACGATCTTGTTGAACATCGCCGGGTGCGCACGGCCGGTGCGGATCGCGGCGAAGTCCTCCTTGGCGACCACGACGGCCTTCTCCATCTTCTCCTCGGCCTCGAGGAGGGTCTCTTCGATCACCACTTGCTCCTGCGTGTCTTGAGTAAGGCCCGGCTGCGGTTCCTCGGTGGGGCGGCGGCCGGCTGCGTCGCGTCTTCTTCCTGCACGGTTCCCGACCGGCAGGACATTGTCCATCCCCCGGTCAGGGTCCGTCCCGTCCGTCCCCCGGACGGGCTTGTTGTCGAAGCGTCAGCCCCGACCGCCCTGCTCACCCACAAGCGTGCCGATCTTCTCACCCTTGACGGCGCGGGCGATATTGCCCTCCGCCAGAAGCTCGAAGACGAGGATCGGGAGCCTGTTGTCGCGGCACAGCGTGACCGCCGTGGCGTCGGCGACCTTCAGGTCGCGGGTGATGACCTCGCCGTAGCCGAGGGAGTCGAACTTGACGGCGTCCGGGTTGGTCTTGGGGTCGGAGTCGTAGACCCCGTCGACACCGTTCTTGCCCATCAGCAGCGCCTCGGCGTCGATCTCCAGGGCGCGCTGAGCCGCGGTGGTGTCGGTGGAGAAGTACGGCATTCCCATGCCGGCTCCGAAGATGACCACGCGGCCCTTCTCCAGATGCCGTACGGCACGCAGCGGGATGTAGGGCTCGGCGACCTGACCCATGGTGATGGCCGTCTGGACCCGGCTGTCGATGCCCTCCTTCTCCAGGAAGTCCTGGAGGGCGAGGCAGTTCATGACGGTGCCGAGCATGCCCATGTAGTCGGAGCGCGCCCGGTCCATGCCGCGCTGCTGGAGTTCCGCGCCGCGGAAGAAGTTGCCGCCGCCGATGACGACCGCGACCTGCGCGCCGTCGCGCACGACGGCCGCGATCTCACGGGCGATCTTGTGCACCACGTCCGGGTCGACGCCGAGGCCCCCGCCACCGGAGAAGGCCTCTCCGGACAGCTTCAGCAGAAACCGGCCGCGTACTTTGCCGTCGTCGCTCTTCTGGGCCTTGGTGGTCATCGAGATCCCGCCTTTGTTACGTGGTGCACATACGAAGAAGGCCATTGCCGGCTCGGGTGTGTTTCGCATCCCATGCGCGGCAATGGCCTCCTCGTCAGATCTGCTGTCGTCCGTCACGCGCGCGTGCGCGGTGGCGGCGTCCGCCAACGACTGCCTTCGACCCTATAGGGACGGGGCGTCGATCGCGGTACGGACTCAGATGCCGACCTTGATGCGCGAGAAGCGCTTCAGGGTGACACCGGCCTCGTCCAGAACCTTCTGGACGGACTTCTTGTTGTCCAGCGCGTACGGCTGGCCGAGCAGCGTGGCGTCCTTGAAGAAGCCGTTGAGGCGACCCTCGACGATCTTCGGCAGGGCGGCCTCGGGCTTGCCCTCGGCGCGGGTGGTCTCCTCGGCGACGCGGCGCTCGGACTCGACGACCTCGGCCGGCACGTCCTCCTTGGAGAGGTACTTCGGCGCGAAGGCGGCGATGTGCTGGGCGATGCCCTTGGCGACGTCGGCGTTCGGCTTGTCCAGCTCGACGAGGACACCGATCTGCGGGGGCAGGTCGGGCATCGTGCGGTGCATGTACGCGAGGACGAAGCCGTCGGCGAACTGCGCGAAGCGGTCCAGGACGATCTTCTCGCCGAGGTTGGCGTTGGCCTCGTCCACGAACGCCTGGACGGTCTTGCCGGCCTCGATCTCGGAGGCGAGCAGGGCCTCGATGTCGGCGGGGGAGGTCTTCGCGACGTGCTCGGCGATCGCGTTGGCGACGGCCTGGAACTTCTCGCCCTTGGCGACGAAGTCCGTCTCGCACTTCAGCTCGACGATGACGCCGGAGGAGTTGTCGTCGGCGATGACGGAGACCACGGCGCCGTTCTCGGCGGAGCGGCCCTCGCGCTTGGCGACGCCCTTCTGGCCCTTGATCCGGAGCGCCTCGACGGCCTTCTCGACGTTGCCCTCGGCCTCGTCCAGCGCCTTCTTGCAGTCCATCATGCCGGCGCCGGTGAGCTCGCGGAGCTTCTTGACGTCAGCGGCGGTGTAGTTCGCCATGAGTCTGTGAGTCTTTCTCGAAGTCTGGAAGATCGGAGATCTACGGGGTCTACGGCCCCCGTGTAGTCGGGAGCCCTGACCTTCCGTGGACCTACGGGTGAACGGCGGGAGCGGATCTCATGTCACCGCTCCCGCCGTCAACGCTGACGGGGTGGTCAGGCCTGCTCGCCCTCGGCGCTCTTCTCGCCCTCGGCGGCCTTCTCGCCCTCGGCGGCCTTCTCGCCCTCGGCGGGGGCAGCGGCCTCGGCGGGGGCAGCGGCCTCGGCGGCGGGGGCGGCCTCGGCGGCCGGAGCCTCCTCAGCCTTCTTCTCGCCCTCGAGCAGGTCGCGCTCCCACTCGGCGAGCGGCTCGCCCGCGGCCTTCTCGCCCTTGTCACCGGTGGCGACGCCGGAACGGGCGATGAGGCCCTCGGCGACGGCGTCGGCGATCACACGGGTGAGCAGGGTGACGGAGCGGATCGCGTCGTCGTTGCCCGGGATCTTGTAGTCGACCTCGTCGGGGTCGCAGTTGGTGTCGAGGATGGCGACGACCGGAATGTTGAGCTTCCGGGCCTCACCGACCGCGATGTGCTCCTTCTTGGTGTCCACGATCCAGACGGCGCTGGGCACCTTCTGCATCTCGCGGATACCACCGAGGGTCTTCTCCAGCTTGGCCTTCTCGCGCGAGAGCACGAGAAGCTCCTTCTTGGTCAGACCGGAAGCGGCGACGTCCTCGAAGTCGATCTGCTCGAGCTCCTTGAGGCGCTGCAGACGCTTGTAGACGGTCGAGAAGTTGGTGAGCATGCCGCCCAGCCAGCGCTGGTTGACGTAGGGCATGCCGACGCGGGTGGCCTGCTCGGCGATGGCCTCCTGCGCCTGCTTCTTCGTGCCGACGAACATGACCGTGCCGCCGTGGGCGACGGTCTCCTTGACGAACTCGTAGGCGCGGTCGATGTACGACAGCGACTGGAGCAGGTCGATGATGTAGATGCCGTTGCGCTCGGTGAAGATGAAGCGCTTCATCTTCGGGTTCCAGCGACGGGTCTGGTGACCGAAGTGGACGCCGCTCTCCAGCAGCTCCCGCATCGTGACGACGGCCATGGCCGTATCTCCTTGAATTTTCTCGGTTGTGCCGCGGGGACCGGACGGCTCCCGCGCCTGACGCCCACATGCGCCGTGCCGCTAGGGACCGAGGGGCGCTGACACGGACCGTTTCCGGTTGCCGTGTCGGGGCGTGCGAAGTCGACCCGGTGACCCGGATCGCCAGAAGAAGTGTACGGGACCCACGGGGTACCGGGTGACGCCGCTGTCCACAACCCAGGAGTTATCCACAGATACCGGCCATGATCCGGGGAGGTGGGGGACGGTTCTCGCATGCGAGCTGAGCGATGTGAGAGGGCCGCGGGGGCTGCGGGAGCCGCGACGGCGGCTTGGGCGGCCCCGATGGCAAGGGCGGCGACGGCGGCAAGGGCGTGCGGACGGTCGGTGGGGCGGCTGGTGTTGCTGCTGCTCCTGACGACGACCGCATTGCTGGCGCCGGTCCCGCGGTTGACGCCGGCCGCCACGAGCGTGCCGTCGGCGCCGGATCCGGCCCCGGCGGTGCCGACGGTCGGCCGGGCATGGCCCGTGGGCGTACGGCCCCCGATCCTCCGCGGATGGGAGCCACCGGCGACCACGTACGGCCGCGGCCACCGCGGTGTGGACCTGGCGGCCCCGGCCGGGACACCGGTACGGGCGGTCACGGCGGGCCGGGTCTTCTTCGCAGGCCGGGTGGCCGGGAAGGGTGTCGTGTCGGTGGAGCTGCCGGGGACGGGAGATCCGCCGCTGCGGACGACGTACGAGCCGGTGCGGGCGGTCGTGAAGAAGGGCGACGAGGTGGAGGCCGGCGAGGTCGTGGGGACCGTGGAGGCGACCGGGTCGCACTGCACGGAGACCTGCGTGCACTGGGGCCTGCGAAGAGCCGGCACCTATCTGGATCCGCTGTCGCTCCTCCCGCCGTGGCTGCTGCGCAGGGGGCCGTCGAGACTGCTGCCGGTCCTCGGGGTGCCGCTGCCGTCGTAGCCGACGTGCCGCTGCCACGACGTGCCGCTGCCGTCGCAGCCGGCGGACTGCTGAGCTGTTTTCGCCACGGGCGGGGGCAGGCGGCGCCCCGACCGGCGTCAGCCCCGAACGCCCCGCAATGCCATGGCCACCGCCGCCTCCGTGATCGCCGTCGGCTCCTCCGCGGCCCCCAGCTCGATCCTGCGTACGGCCGCGTCCACGACGCCCTGCAGCAGCATCGCCGCCAGCCGGGGTTCCGCGTGGCCCATCTCCGCCAGCGCCTCGACGATCATCGCGACGAGCCCGCCGTGCGCCGCCCGGATCTTCTCCCGGGCCCCGGCGTCCAGCTCACTCGCGGAGATCGCGACGACCGCGCGGTGCCGCCGGTCCCCCACCAGGTCGAGCTGCTTGCGCACATACGCCTCGACCTTGCCCTCGGCGGAGTCCGCATGCTCCATCGCCGCCGAGACCTCCGCGGCCCACACCGGGAAGTCGGCCTCGCACAGCTCCTCGACCACGGCGGCCCGCGACCGGAAGTACTCGTAGACGGACGACCGCGCCAGCCCTGTCCGCTCGGCGAGGGCCGGGAAGGTCAGTGCTTCCGTCCCGCCCTCGGACAACAGGGATCGCGCCGCGTCCAGCAGGGCGGCTCGCTGCATCGACCGGTGCTCGGCCACGGAGGCCGCTCGAATCCTTGGCACGTCAACCACTTTACGGACGTGCCCTCGCGGACGGGAGTCTCTCCGCGAACCCCGCATGCCTCCGGCCGGGTCAACGACCGAAGCCGGCCAGTTTCGCCCGCAGCTGGAGGACCGACTTGGTGTGGATCTGGCTCACCCTGCTCTCGGTCACCCCGAGCACGTTGCCGATCTCGGCGAGCGTGAGGCCCTCGTAGTAGTACAGCGTCACGACGGTCTTCTCCCGCTCCGGCAGCGTGTTGATCGCCCGCGCCAGGAAGCGCCGCAGCTCCCGGTCCTCGGCCACCTCCACGGGATTGTCGGCGGCGGTGTCCTCCAGCGTGTCCATGACGCTGAGCCCGTCACCGCCCTCGCCTCCGACGTGCAGCAACTCCTCCAGCGCCACCACGTTCGCCAGTGACAACTGGCTGAAGACCGAGTGGAGTTCGTCCACCGCGATCCCCATCTCGACGGCCACCTCGGCCTCCGTCGGCGTCCGCCGCAGCCGCGCCTCCAGGGTGGCGTACGCCCGCTCGACGTTGCGTGCCTTCTGCCGCACCGACCGCGGGATCCAGTCCAGCGCCCTGAGCTCGTCGATCATCGCGCCCCGGATCCGCGTGATCGCGTACGTCTCGAACTTGATCTCGCGGTCGATGTCGAACTTCTCGATCGCGTCGATCAGCCCGAACACCCCCGACGACACGAAGTCCGCCTGCTCCACATTGGGCGGCAGACCGACACTCACCCGGCCCGCCACGTACTTGACGAGCGGCGAGTAGTGCAGGATCAGCTGCTCGCGCAATCGCTCGTCCCCCGTCGCCTTGTACGACCGCCACAGCTCGTCGAGCGTCGAGGGAGCGGGCGGCCGCACGCTGCCACCGTCACGGGCGGCTGGGGGGACCGCCGCCCGGTCGGACCCGGAGGTGTGCTGGGGCATTCGTTGCCTTGTGCCGTTCTGCCGTGAAGTGGGGGGTGCTTGGGGGAGCTGTCGGTCTGATGTCGCTCTGGTGCCGTTCTGGGGACCTTCCGGTGTCGAGGTGCCGGTCTGCGTCGGAATCCTCGTGAGCGTAGCGTGACTGAAGTGTCGCGGTGCGCGAAGGGCGGAGCACAGGCCGTACGCAGATACGTTCCGCTCGACGCCCCACCGGGTCATACCGGTCGCTCTACGTGATCACCCGAACACCTCAACTGGGGGAATTCACAAGGGTGTCCGTGTTCCCCCGTACGGCCGAACACGCTCGGTCAGCATCACCTTCGACCGGCTCGAACGGAGATCATCGCCTGGCGTGTCAACTTCCAGCCGTCGCCGTGTCGTTCGACGTAGCCAAGTGAACGGAGCTCGTACAGCCTCGCGACGGCGTCGTCCTCGGTGGTCTGCGCACCGCGCGCGATCTCGTCCGCCCTCGCCGCGTGGCGGCCGGGCAGCGCGGCCAGCACTCGGCGGGCAGCCGGCTCCAGCAGATCTCTTGGCAGGACGGGCCCGCGCCGCTCAGGGGCCAGCTCGCCCATGTCGCCGACGAGTTCGACGACCTCGGCGGCGTCGGTGACGAGTACGGCCTCTCCGCGCAGCAGCTCGTGGATGCCCGCGGACAGGCCGCTGGTGGCCGGGCCGGGAACTCCCATCGTGTGACGGCCGAGCCGCTGCGCCGCCCGGGCGGTGACCAGTGAACCGCTGCGGTGGGCGGCCTCCACGACGACCGTGCCCCGTGTCAGCGCCGCGATCACCCTGTTCCGCACGATGAATCTGCTCGGTGTCGGATGATCCCCCGGCGGCAGTTCCCCGATCACCAGTCCCTGCTTCGCGATCCTGTTGATCAACTGGGTGTGTCCGCGGGGGTAGGGGCGGTCGACGCCGCAGGCGAGCACGGCGACGGTCGCGCCACCGGCTCCTAGGGCTCCCCTGTGGGCGGCCCCGTCGACTCCGTAGGCGCCGCCGGACACGACCACCCAGCCCCGCTCGGCCAGGCCGCCGGCGAGGGTGGCCGCCATGTGGGCGCCGTACTCGGTGCAGGCACGCGCTCCCACCACGGCGACGGACTTCAGGGCCCACATCCGCAGACTGGCCGGCCCTCGCACCCACAACCCGACGGGCCGGGCGTCCCCCAGGTCAGCGAGCTGTCCGGGCCACTCGACGTCCCCCGGACACACGAACCGCACCCCCGCCTCCCGCGCGACCGCGAGATCCACGCCGGGCCGGGCCCGTGCGCCGCGAGCCCTGAGCCCCTCCCACCGCTTGGAAGTCACCCCCGGCAAGGGGTCCGCCTCCGCCCGCAACTGCCGCGCCACTTCCCCCACCCCGAACTCCCGCACCCACCGCCCGACGACCTCGTCCCCGGGCTCGACGACACGGCTGAGGAAGACACGGTCGAGCAGTTCGCCGTCCGGATCACCGTCACCGTTCACGTCAGCGCCCCGATGGCCATGGGGACGCCTCGCGGCACCCCGGTGCGCAGTTGCAGCGCCAGGGCGACGTCCGTCGCCTCCGGCCTGTCATGACCGAGCAGGTCGGCGACGGTCCAGGCGACGCGCAGGACTCGGTCGAGCCCACGGGCGGTCAGCACACCTCGTTCCAGGTTCCGCTCCGCCTCGTCCATGGCGCCGATGGCGGCGTACCAGCGGCTGCGCAGCTCCCGTCCGGGGATCTCGCTGTTGGTTCGCCACGGGGTACCGGCGAGCCGGGCCGAGGCCCGTTCGCGGGCCGCACGCACCCGGTCGGCGACTTTCGCGGTGGACTCGCCCCGGGCTCCGCGCCCGGTCAGCTGCGCGCGGGTGACCCTGTCGACCTCGACCCTCAGGTCGACACGGTCGAGCAGCGGTCCGGACAGCCGCGCCTGGTAGCGGCGGATCGCCGAGGGCGGGCACTCGCACAGGTCGTCCGTCCGGGAGAAGCGACCGCAGGGGCAGGGGTTGGCCGCGAGCACCATCAGGAACTTCGCCGGGAAGCGCACGACACCCGAGCTGCGCGCGATCACGACATGACCTGCCTCCAAGGGTTGTCGCAGCGCATCGAGGGCGTGACTGCTGAACTCGGGCGTCTCGTCCAGGGACAGCACGTGCAAAACAAGTGGATGCGATCAGTTAAAAGCGCAGGTCAGAGGTTAGACGTGTCCGCCCACGGGTCAGGCTCCCAGACCGCGTGAACAGTGATGCGGGTTTCTCCGCTCCCCTCTACCCCCTTCTTCCCCTTGGCGCCGCGGGTGCAGACGACACGGCGGATGAGCTGCCGAAGGATGCCGTTCTTTTCGGGCGCGTCCAAGACGTCCCACAGGTCGAGTAGCTTCCCTGCGATCGGTACGAAGTCCTCGCGGCGCGGTGCGGTCTCGATCGCGGCGGCCTCCTCGGCGCCCGCTTGCGCGTTGCGGAGCTGGGCGAGTAGCTGCGCCTGGGCCTGCTCGAACACCCCGGGCGGGTAGTTGTTCGGGTTGAGGGCCTTGTCCGCGGCGAGGTTGGCCAGTGCCCCTTGGAGGCGCGTGTGTTCCGCTTGTAGCCTCGCGCGCTCGCTGGCGGCTCGCTGACGGTCGCGGTCGGGGTTGACCTCGACAGGGGTTGACGGTGCGGCGTCGATACCGGCCGCGGCCTCGCGCCGTACCCAGTCCATGACGGCGTCCTCTACTAGGTACCGCTGGACCCACACGCCGTTCGCACAGACGGTGCCGCCTGAATGCCCTTGGTTCCCGCACATGTAGGCGTAGCCGTAGACGCGGCCTGCCGCGCGTTTGGCGGAGGTGGCGCCGGCGTCTCCGCGGCATGATCCGCAGCGCACGAGTCCGGTGAGTGGGTAGGTGGGATTCCGGGCGCGTGGGGACATGCGCCGTCGTTCCTCGACGTGGGCGAGGTACCGTTCCCAGGTTTCGGGCGTGATGATCGCTTCGTGTACTCCGTCTATGTGGAGCCATCGGGTGCACGTGCCGCCGTTGGCCGTGTAGTCGCAGTGGCAGTCCGGATCATGGATGCGGAGCAGGCCGGCCGCGAACCCGGACAGCATGTAGCGGCGCAGACTGTCGGCCTTCCACAGGGTTCCGACGCCGGTGCGGTAGCCGAGGCGGTTGAGCCATCCGGCGAGGGCGCCGTAGCCCTCCGGGGTCCCGGTGGTGTGGCCGAGCTTCCGCTCGAACAGTGCCTCGATGTCGCCGCGGGCGTTCTCGTCGACCTCGTACCGCTCATCTTGGATGATCCATTGGCCCGGCCTGGTGGGGTCGGGTATGCGGCGCGGATACCAGACGTAGCCGAGGCGCTTCCCGCCGGTTGCTGGTAGGCCGTGGGCGCGGCGCCATTGGTGGGTGTCTTTCCACATTTCGCCGGCGCGGTCGGACTCGAACACGGCGAGGTCGAACAGGATGCGTCGGTTGAATCGGCCGACGGCGGTCTTTACGTCGACGTCCTCGGTTGCCGAGGCGAGGTGTCCGCCGGCGTGTTCGAGTCGGGCGAGGTTGACGGCGATGCCGAGGTCGTTACGGCCGAATCGGCTGAACTTCCATACGGCGATTCCGACGGCTTCGCGTGCCTCGATCCGCTGGATGCCGGTCATGATCTTGCGCTTGAAGTTGCGCCCGGTCATGTCGAGGTCTTCGATCCAGTCGACTATTCGGCGACCGGTTCGGCTAGCCCAAGATTCGATTGCGGCTTTCTGTAGGTCCGGGCTGATCTTCTCCTCTTTCCACGTGGATACGCGGATGTAGCCGAGCCACGGCTCGCCGAGTTCTGGCGAGCCGCGGAACGTGGGCGGCACTTCCGTGAGGGTCATACGATCTTCCGCTCGTGTTGTTCCGGATGGGTCGGGCGCAGCGGGCGCACGTTGTCGAGGACCGGGTAGGGCGTGCCGTCGGCGGCGCGGTGTGGCCGGCGCTCGGCGCGGTCGGCGTCGGCTTGGTCGACTTTCTCGCCTCCGTCGGGCGGTGCTGCGTTCTGGTCGAGCAGGCCGCGGGCGACGTGTTTGAGGGCGAGTTGGTATCCGGACGCGTGGGCGTCGGCGATTCGGTCGTCTATGTCCTGGTGGGCTCGCTGCGTCTGCCAGTAGCAGAGAGGGGGAAGGGCCGCGAACGCGATCAGAATGCCTGCGCGCGAGACGTCGCCTCCGTCCTGGAAGATGCCGACGAGTCCGAGCACGATGCCGAACACGAGGATTCCGAGGGTCGGTGCGTACAGGGTGCGGCCGTTCAATGTGGTGCCTTCCTGCGTTAGTGCTCCGCGAGGTTTCCCTCGCCTGTGCCGGGGGGTGGCTGCCGCTGCAAGGTCTCGGTGATGGCGACGAACAGGGCTCGTTTCTGCTCGTCTTCGATGCCGAGTTCTTCCGCGGCTTGTTGGGGTGTGATGCGGCGCGGTCCCGTTTCCGGGCTACGGACGCCGGCTAGTTGGTCTTCGGTCAAGATCCCGGCGCGCACCAGCACCTCGCCGAGGGGGACGCTGATCGCCTCGGCGAGGCGTGTGAAGACGTCCATATCCGTGACGCGCTTGCCGTCGAGGAGTCGGCCGACTGTGGATGGGCTGATGCCCGACCGTTCGGCGAACCTGCTTCGGCCGCCACTGCGCGGGCCGGACAGGTCGAAGCCGTGGGCTGTGAGCTGGTCGTGTAGCCACTGCTTGAAGTCGGGGGAGGGCTCGCCCGCGTCGCGCTTGCTGTTTTTCATGGGTGAAATGTAGCGCGTAGCTGTCTCGTGAGACAGACAGTCGAGAGAACATGACGAGTCGCACTACTTGGCACCCCCTTAGCCCGTAGCGACGCACGGTTGACCTGGGCGTTTACCCGGCCGAACTGAAGTTCGATTCTGTCCTCGTACCGTACCCCTGTCAACGTTAAACCACTCTGTGTCACCACTTGCCCACTCCCAACTAGCTTTCACTTGTGAAAGATAGCTGCTACTTTCTGTCTCGCCAGATCACCTGTCTGGCCAGAAAGGACGGCCTATGTACGACCGCGCCCACTTGCAGGCAGTTGCCAGCGGCAAAGGCGACCGGCACTACACAGACCTCGCAGCCCGCCTGAAGGTTGCCCCCGCGACCGCATGGCGTCTGTGGACTGGCAAGACCGCGCCGAGCGCCCGCGTCGCCGCCGCTGTCGAGGCCGAGTACGGCATATCGGCATCCGGCTTGCTCCAGCAGGCGAGCCCGACCGCTGGCGCAGAGCAGGCCGCGGCATGACAGCCCCCGCTGTGATCCCGCGCGAGGTGGCGTTCGCCAACGCGCGGCAGGTGTTCGACCGCGCCTGTGCCCGAATCGCACGTGACCGCGCGGCCGGCCGCCTCTCCCCCGAGGCCGAGTTGAAGTTGCGCCGCCTCGAACGCCAGCAGCGCCGTTCGGCGCACACCGCCCAGCACCGCGCCGCCGCCTGAAACACCGAGGGCCGCCCGGATGCGACCCGGACGGCCCTCCCGACCGAACCCCGAGAGGTACCGATCGTGAACGCCACGCAGCCTACCGGCGCCGCCGCCGAGGCCCAGCGCAAGCACCTCACCCGCACGGGCGTGATCGCCCGGCAGCTCGACCAGATCGCCCCGGGCACTGCCCGCGTGCGAACCGTCCCCGTAACGACCGACCGCGACGGCGAGCAGCGCGCCGCGACGGTGGTCGCCCTCGACGACGCCCTCGGCGGGCCGATCTCCGCCGACCGCGACGCGCACCGCGCCGCCCTCGGCCTGCTCCGCCGGATGCTTCCGAGCGCCGACTGGTCCCGCCCGCAGGTCTACGACGCGATCACGGGCGACCTCGCCCTCGACGAGCCAACCATGCCCGAGGAGCTGCACCAGTGATCCGCCCCCAGCTCAGCGCCGACGGCCTGGCCGTCCGCCTACCGCTCGCCGAACACGTCGACCCCCTGCTCGACGAACTGGCCCTCGCCTATGCCGAGGACCCCGACGCAGTCGGCAGCCTGCTCGCCGCCCACGCCGCGAGCGTCGTCGCCCTCGACTACGTCGCGTGCAGCGACGACGCCACCGACTACGAACGCGCCATGCGCGCCGCCGAGGCCGACGCCACCCGCGAGGCCCTGCTCGACGACTGCCCGGCCGCCGCCACCGTCGACCCCCTGCTCGACCCCGACGACGCGATCAGCCTCGCCACCCGCATCACCCGGACCGCCGCCCTCATTCGCCACCGCACCGCACAGAACAGGAACGCCCGCCCGTGACCGTTACGACCCTCCCCACCGCCCACGCCCCGGCCGCCGCCCCGTTCCGCGGGGGCGCCCTGTCCCTCAGCCACATGACCCCGTATGAGGCGTGGCAGTTCTGCGAGTCTCTGGCCAACACGCCTCTACTGCCGGACGCCTACCGCAAGCAGCCCGCATCCGTTCTGTGGGCGATGGAGTACGGCCGCGCTCTCGGCCTCGACGTCGTGACCACGATCACCACCATTCACGTGATCAAGGGCAAGCCGTGCCAGTCCGCCGACCTGATGCTCGGCCGCGCCCGTTCCGCCGGGCACCGCGTGCGGATCAAGTCGGAGCGCACCCGATGCGAGGTGCGCATCATGCGCCACGACGACCCCGACGACGAGACCGTTATCGAGTGGACCCTCGACGACGCCGTGACCGCTGGTCTGTGCACGCTGCGGGATGGCCGGCCGTACTCCCGCGATCAGAAGAACCAGCCGCAGCCGTGGGAGAAGTTCCCCCGGGCGATGCTGCGGGCCCGCGCTATCGCCGAGGGCGTGCGCATCGCGTGCCCCGAAGTGCTGCACGGCGCCATCTACACGCCCGAGGAGTTGGGCGCCGTCGTCGACCAGGAAGGGAACCCCGTCGTCGTCGAGCGGACCGACGCCCCGCCCATGCAGCAGGGCGTGACCGTCGTGCAGTCGACGCCGAACGGCCCGCCGACCGCGCCGCAGCGCGACTACCTCGCCGAGGCCGCCGCCACCGCCGAGGCCGACCAGCTCGCCGCGATCCTCACCGACGCCGAGGCCGCCGGCGCCCCCGCGGATTACATGGCGTGCCTCGCCGAACTCCGCGACGCGCACGCCGCCGAGACCGTCGGCCCCGTCCGCGAGCTGCACACCGCAGCACAGGAGCGGGGCGCGCACCCCGACCACCTCGCCCGCCTCGCAACCATCGGCGCCACCAAGCCGGGCGCCAAGCAGCAGACCGGCGGGGGTGAGGAGCGCCCGACGCCGGCCGGGCCCGCGCCGCACTCCGTTTCTGACGCGGTCGCCACCGAGAGCGCCATACCCGCCGGCGTGGCCAACGCCGAGCAGGCCGCCGCCGAGGCCGAGAACCTGCTCAGGCTCGCCGCGAGCCGCGCCCACCTCGCCACCCTCGACGCCGATTTCGAGCGCGTCTACGGCCTGCCCATCGAGCAGGCGACCGCCGCCCAGCTCGACCAGTTCCGCGCCAAGATCGAGGCCGCCGGGGGTGCCCAGTGACCAACGTCGAAACGAAGACCAAGGCACCCGACCCGGCGTACCTCGCCGCCGTACTACGCCGCCGACAGGCGATGCGGGCCCGCCTCGACCAGGCCGAAGAACTGTACGAGGACGTAAACCGCGAGGCCGCGAAGTTGCTCGACCAGCAGTACAAGGCGACCCGCAGCGTCAAGGCCGACGTAACCCTCGACGACGGCACGAAGTTCGCCACCGTGACCCGCGTCGGGGGCGAGGCCGAGGCGCAGGTGACCGACCCCGAGGCGTTCGCCGCATGGGTGCGCGACCACTACCCGGAACACTGGGATTTCCGGATCATCCCGGCCCGGACCGAGACCGTCGTCGACGAGACGTTCGCCGCGACCGTCCTCGCCGCCGTCGACGCCGCGGGCGTGCCCCAGTGGGCCGACCCCGAGTCGGGCGAGCTGCACGACGTGCCGGGCGTGATGATCAAGCCGACCCGCAGCCGCTACTACCGGTGGACGTTCACCCGCGAGTCGAAGCGTCAGCCCCTCGACGGCCGCGCCCTGGTCACCAACGCAGTGAAGGCCGGCGCCCTCGACCTCGACACGCCCCTCGCCATCGAAGCGCCGCCCCCCAAGGGTGATGCCGCGTGACCCGCGACAAGGTCGCGCAGAAGATCGCCGAACGTCACCCGAACGTGCCCGGACAGCTCGCCGTCGACGTCCCGGCCGGCGAGGGCAAGCCGCCGAACGTGTGCGACTACGGCACCCCCCGATGCGGAGCCGTACCCGTCCGCTTCTACCCGAACGGCTGGAAGTGCGACGAGCACCAGCCGGCCCGCACCAGCCGCCGCACGACCCAGTGATCAGCCCCGGGGCGAGGAGACGACCGCGCCCTCGCCCCGGGCGCCCCACCCCCGACAGGAGCGACACCCCGTGACCCTCGACGCCATGGATTGGGTGTGGACCCGCGCGAAGTCGCGCGGGAACGCCCGCCTAGTCCTGCTCGCCGTCGCCGACGCCACCACCGGGCCGGACGCCACCGCCCGCATGGGAACGGCCGAGTTCATGCGCCGGCTCGCCGCGTCCCGCTCGACGACCCGGGCCGCCGTCGACGCCGCCCTCGCCAGTGGCGAACTGATCGAGGACGAGCCCGCCCAGGGCAGCCGCGCGACCCGGTACAAGATCCCCGGAGCCGTCGGGTACGTCCGCACGCACCGCGCTACCGGGCCGGAATCCGGCCCCCTCCCCGCTACCGGGCCGAATCCCGGCCCCCTTACCGGGCCGGAGTCCGGTCCCCCCGCTGATATCCCCGACGCCCTCTTTGGGGGCGAGATTCGGCCCCCTATGGGACCGGATTTCGGCCCCCATCACTCACCCATAGAGGGAGTGAGTAAAGGAGTGAGGGAGCACGGGCGCGAGGTCGCAGTGATCCCGGAGTTCGCTCGCCCCCTGGTCGACCAGATCACAGCCGCCGAGATCTACCCCGCGTGGACCCTCGCCCCGGGCGAGTGGGTCGTCGTGCACGCGCTGATCAAGCGATCCGGTGCCGACATGCTCGCCGCCGCCGCCGTACAGGCCGCCCAGCGGGCCCGGAACGGCGTCGCCCACGCCCGCTACTTCCTGCGGGCGTGGCAGGCCCTACCGCCCGCCCCCGCGCCCGGAACCGTCCCGGCCGCCGCACCGTCCCGGCCCGCCTCGAACGTGATCCCCCTCGACCGCGCCCAGCCCCGCGGACGCGTCGCCCAGTCCGCCGACTACCTCGCCGAAGCCCTCGCCGCCATGGAGGCCCAGCAGTGACCCCCCGCGAAGTCGCCGCCCTGATTGCCTACGTCGTCAAGCTCGACCCCCGCCTCGCCCTCGACGACCAGGCCGCCGCCGCCGAACGCCTCGCCCAGTGGTGCGACCTGCTCAGCGACGTACCCGCCCAGGCGCACGGGTGGGATGCCGCCCGCACCGCCCGCGACTACATCGCACGCAACCCCTACCGCATCCAGCCGTCGGACGTGTCCCGCCCGTGGCACGCCCACAAGGCCGACGTGATGAGCCGGCACGTGGGCACGTTCGAGCCCACGGCGCACACGGAGATCAACCCGGACGACGAGACCGGCGACGCGTATGTCGCCGCACTCCGCGCCGAGCGCCAAGCGGTCGCCGCCGGCCAGCAGGCCCCGACCACGCACCACGCCCTCACCGCGGGCCCGGCCGCCGCCCAGGTCGAGCGCCGCCTCGCCGCACTCGGCGAGTACATGCCCCGCACCGTCGCCCAGGCCCTCGCCGCTCACCGGCCGCACCGCGCCGCCCGCGAGCGTTTGGCCGCCGCCAACCTCCCCGACGCCCTCGACGTCCCGTGCACGTGGTGCCAGGCGCCCGAGGGCAAGCCGTGCCGCGGCCGGCGAGTCAACCCCAAGACCGACGCCGTCGGATACCGCGCCCGCAAGGACCCCCACCCGTGCCGCGTCGAGGACGCCCAGGCACACCACGCCCGCCGCCAGGAGCAGGAGACCGCAGCATGAGCCCGACCCCGAAGCAGGCCCGCACGCACCGCCGCCCGGCCCGCCCCACCGACCGGACGAAGAACGTCACTCAGTGGCGTGTCGAGGCCAGTTGGAACCACCACCCCGACAATCCGGTCGTGATCCGGACGTCGGACCGCAAGCGGGCCCGTAAGGCGTTCCGCGACCTGCTCGGCAAGGGCGCATACGTGATCTTTCAGGAACACGCCGGGTGGGACAGGTGGCGCACCGTCGACGAGCAGAACGGCGCCGACCTGCTCGCCGAGCGCGACGCCGAGCAGCAGCTCGCCGCCGCCGGCCACCCGCGGACCCCGGACGACTACCGCCTCGACGCCGTCGACCGTCACCGGTCGTGGCTCGCCCGTATGGAGGCCCGCGCCGAGGTCGAGCAGCAGCTCGCCGAGCAGGCCGAGCGCGAGCGCGCCGAGGTCGACGCCCGCCGTCGCCGCCTCGCCGCCGAGGCCACCCGCAACGCCCGGGCCCTGATGTCGCCGCCGGCGATCGTTCGGCCCGAGAACCGGCAGCGTGCCCGGCACATCACCGGGGCGCAGCGATGATCCCCCGGGCCGCCCTCGCCGTCGTCCGGGCCGCCGTCGAGGACGCGCAGCGCGAGCACGTGCCGGCCGAGGCCGCCGTCGCCCGCATCGTGGCCGAGCTCAGCGACCACGGGTGGACGATCGCCCCACTCGACCAGCAGGCAGCCTGACCCGCAGGACAGGGGGGCACACGCCCCGCGACACCGCGCCCCCTACCTGCTAACTTTCTGTCCCGACAGAAAGCTTTCTGTCTCGACAGCACACCCCCACGTCCCGTAGGCCGCCGAACATCCCCCGGAGGTACGTCCCCGATGGCTCGCACCACCTCGACGCCGGCCGAACGGTTCGCCACCAAGACGGCCCCCGGGCTCATCCCCGTCGGCCCCAACACCCCCGACACCCCGTGCCTGTTGTGGCCCGAGACCGCCCTCGACCGCGACGGATACGGCCGCTTTTGGGTCGACGGCCGGTACGTCTCCGCCCACCGATGGGCGTTCGAGCAGGCCCGTGGGCCCGTCCCCGACGGCCTCGACCTCGACCACCTGTGCAGCGTCCGCCGATGCGTCGCCGACGACCACCTCGACGCCGTCGACCACCGCACCAACGTTCTTCGCTCAACCGGCCCGTCGGCCGTCAACGCCCGCCGCACGCGATGCGTGAACGGCCACGACCTCACCGACCCCGCCATCGTGCACGTCAGCTACCCCCCGTCGCACCCGCACGGGATGCGCAAGTGCCGCGCGTGCGCCCGCGACCGCGCCCGCCGCACCCGCGAGCCCCAGCTCGCCCCCGTCGCCACCATCCCCACCCGCACTACCCGAGAGAGGACCGCCGCCTAATGGCTGGAGAGACCCCGATCACCGTCGTCGGAAACGTCGTTGCCGACCCCGAGTTGCGATTCACCCCGTCCGGCGCCGCCGTGGCGAACTTCCGGATCGCCTCGACCCCGCGCACGTTCGACCGCACCGCCAACGAGTGGAAGGACGGCGACACTCTGTTTCTGTCCGTCAGCGTGTGGCGCCAGCAGGCCGAGAACGTCGCCGAGTCCATCAAACGCGGCGACCGCGTGATCGTCGTCGGCCGCCTCGGACAGCGCCAGTACGAGAAGGACGGCGAACGCAAGTCGTCATACGAGGTACAGGCCGAGGACGTCGGGCCCGCGCTCAAGAACGCGTCCGCCCAGGTCACCAAGAACGGCCAGAACGGCGCCCAGAACCGCCAGCAGGGCTACGGCCAGGGATACGGCCAGCAGGCCCCCCAGCAGGGCTACAGCGCCCCCCAGGGCGACCCGTGGGCCCAGCAGGGCTACGGCAATGAACCCCCGTTCTAAGCCTCGCCGCGACCGGTCGCGGGCCCGCTCACGCGCGCGAGCAACGTGCAGTGGTTCACCGCCAACACGCAGACGTCCGCATTCATCCCTGCACTACCGCGCCACCGCGAACACCGACAACCGACTGATGAGACCGGAGCCACGCCCCATGTCCCGTATCCCTGACGCCGTCGCCGTTGCCTCCCTCGACACGCACCGCCTGATCGTCGCCGTCCCGAACGAGGGCCCGGCAGAGATCACGTGCAACCTGCCGCGCCCCGTCGCCGCGTCCGTACTGCGCCAGATCGCCGACGGCCTCGACAGCCCGGCCGGACGCTGCGAGACCGCCCTCGAAACCGGCCGCCCGTGCCCCGTGCACGACGGCCCCGCCGCCGCCCTGCTCGCCGCCGCCGAGGCCGGCCCCGCGTTCGCCCGCGGCGTCACCCAGGCGCAGACTGCCCGCGGCCTCGACGCCCTGCTCGACTACGTCGCCGCCGCCATGGCGCCCGAGGACGACGAGCACCAGGCCGCCGACGAACCGCCCGCGCTCACCGCCGACGACGTGCGCGACGCCCTCGACTTCAACGCCGAGGAGGGCGACCCCGCCCTCGCCACGCTCCGCGACGTCCTGCTCGACACCACCGCCACGCGCACGCCCGAGCAGGCCCTCGCCGCCGCCCGCATCATCCTGACCGCGCACGCCCGACAGGTCGCCGCCCTGGTCGAGGCGCACCACCAGGCCACCCGGACCCGATGGGGCGTTACCCGTTCGTCCCGCGGCCTGCTCACCGGCTACGAGGGCGCCCGGAAGATCGTCACCGCATACGCCGACGGCCTCGCCGACGAGCAGGCCCTCGCCGAGGCCGACGCCACACCGTGAGCCAGACCGCCGCCATCGTGGCGAACCTCGCCGTCGCCGCCGTCCTGCTCGCCGCCAGTGCCCGCCTGATCGTGTGGGCCCTGTCCGGCGAGCCCGGCCGCGTCCACCACGCCCAGCACGACGACGACCAGGAGCAGCAGCACCCATGACCCGCCGCCCCTTCCACCGCCCCCCGGAGGGCCGTAACCGCGACCGCCTCGACCGTCGGGCCGTCGTCGACGTCCTGCTCGCCCGCGCCGCCCGGGGCGTCCTGTCCGCCGTCGAGGGCGCCCTACTCGCCGAGCATGTACGCGAAGAACAGCGCCTCGCCGACGAGAACCGCCGCGCCATGGCCGGCACCACGCAGGCATTCGCCAAGCACCGCGAGGCCGCCGACGCCGAGATACGCCGACTGGAAGGCGAGCGCGACCGCCTCGCCCGCGACGTCGAAGCCATGCACGACGGCATCAACAACGCCGCCCGCGAGGCGTTCGCCCAACGCAGGCAGCACCGCGACGCCCTCGCCGAGCAGCGCGCCCACGTCGACCAAGTGCTCGCCGTCCTCGCCCGCGTCCGAAACTCCCAGTCACTCGGCGACGCCCTCGCCGCCGTCGCCGAGCACGACGGCATGTCGCCGACGGCCGCCCGCGTGCACGCCCGCATCCTCGACCGCGCCGACTCGACCGAGGCCCGCCTCGCCGAGCAGCAGCGCGACCACGACATCGCCCTCGCCCGCGAGCGCCGCCACACCATGGCCGCCGCCGAGGAGGCCAGGGAGCAGCGACACCGGGCCCACCGGTACCGAACCGCATGGTTCGCCGCACGCCGCGACCGCCGCGCCGACCGAGCCGCCATGGCCGCCGAGTTGCCCCTCGCCCAGGCCGTCGAGCGCGTGCGCGCCCTCGCCGCACGGATGCGCGCCGGATCGCCCCAGGGCGCCGCCGCCATCTACGCCGACCGCATCGAGCAGGCCCTCGACAACGAGCACCAGGAGCAGCACGCATGACGACCACCCCCAACCAGCAGGCCGCCGACGATCTCGCCGCCGTCCGCGAGCAGTGGGGCGACCTGCTCGCCGCGATAGCCGAGCCGCCGCGCGCCGCCGAATGGATGCCGTACGAGCGCCGCGGATTCCTCGACCAGCTCGCCGCCGACGACCGCGCCGACGACGACCAGGCCCTCGACGAGGCCGCCGTCGGCCGTATGCCGCTCACCATCCGCGAGCACCCCGCGCCCGCGAACCTGCGGGCCCTCGACGCCGCCCTCGACGTCGAGCGCGAGGTGTTCGACATGTGCGACGCCGTCGCCGAGCGCGTGCAGCTCCCCGCCCGCGACCGCGCCGGCCGATGGACACTCGGCAGCGACCCGAGCGACCCCCGGTTGTGGCTCGTGCCCACGTCCCGCGACGCCGGCCCGGCGACGATCGCCTCGACCGGATCACGCGTGTTCGGTCTGCACTGGGCCGCCGTATGGCTGGAGGGCCGCGCCCTCGACGACGACCCGGCCGACCGCGCCCTGTTCGCCCCCACCCCGGCGACCCTGGTCGACCAGATCGCCGACGTCGCCCGCACCGCGCGCCGCCGCGTCGAGGCCGCACTCGGCCGCAGCGTCCGGACGATCACGCTCGACGACGCGTGCCCGTTCTGCCAGGCCGGCCGCATCACCGTGCACAACGGGGGAGGCGACCCGCGCGCCGCCGTGGCGACCTGCTCGACCGGCCCGTCGTGCCCGGCACCGGTCGACGTCGAGCGAGGGCGCCGGGCGTGGCGTGGGCCCGCCCTGGTCGATCTGTGGACGGCCCTCGACGCCCGGCGCACCGTGCCCGCGTAGGGGCGCACCAGGCCGCACGCCCCCGGGAGCGCCACCCGGGGGCGTCGCCGTACCCACTTAGGTCACGGTTCCATAACGCATCCCTGCAACAGTTGCTGTAATCATTACTGTAACCGCTACTGTAGGGATTCCTGACGGGTCCTCACCCCGGCAGGAACGCCGGACCTCACCCGGCGCACCACCTACCGACACAGGAGCGACACTGTGAACGTCTACACCGCACTTCGCATGGCCGACGATCTGTCCTCGCGGATGCTCGACGCGCTGCACATCCTCGCCAAGAACCCGCAAGGCGCCCTCGCCCGCCGCAACCTGGGCAACGGCGGAGGCACGCACGGCGCCCTGTACCGTCGCGGCCTGCTCGGCGAGGGCGTCGACGAGCGCGGGCAGTCCGGCTACTTCCTGACCCCGAAGGCGTGGGCGTTCCTGCGGGCGCAGTACCGCACCGTTCGCCCGGCCGACGCCGGCCGGCTCACCGTCGACGAAGCCCTCGCCGAGGCGTACCCCGCCGAGCAGGCCGAGCAGACCGCGCCCGCCCCGCGCTCCGGTGGAGTCGTGATCCCCGGCGCCCTCGCCGACTACCTCACCGCCGACCCCCCGCTCGACCTCGACACCCGCGACGCCCTCGACGACGCGCGCCGCGGTCGTGGCCGGACCCTGGTTATCAAGCCGAAGACGATCGCCGTTCTGCACGTCATCAGCCGTAACACCGAGTACCTGCTCGCCAGTGCCTACACGACCGAGCCGCAGAAGCGCGCCGCCCGCCAGTGGCTCGCCACGGCCGGCCGCGCCCCGCAGGTGGTCACCACCCGCTACGCCTCCACCCGGGAGGCGTACGACGCCGCCATGAGCAGCGACACCGTTCGAAACGGCGACGTCCTGGTCGTCGAGGCCGAGGCCGCCGTCGCTTTCCTGTGGAAGTCGCACCCCGTCGCCGTCACCACCGCGCACGGCGAGTTTCACCGCGCCGAGGGCGACCCCCGCGAGGTCGACGCCAACACCGGCCCGGCCGTGCGCATGGCGATGGACGTCGCCCACCAGATTGGCGCCTACCTCGCCCGCGCCGAGGACCAGGCCGAGGCCGAGCAGGCCCTCGCCGAGGCCGCCGCCGCCGACGCGCCCGAGGCAACCCCGGCCGTCGACCTCGAAGCCCTCGCCGTCGCCGTCGCGTGCCCGATGTGCCACGCCCCCGCGGGCGCCCGTTGCACCACCCACGCCAGCAAGCCCGCCCGCGAGCCGCACGGCCGCCGATTCGAGGCCGTCGAGGACGCCGCCGGCATCACGGAGCACCGCGCCGCCGCCCGCCGCGAGGCCGAGGCCCGCGGCGGATGGGTGGTCGCCCTCGACCGCAAGGCCGAGGACGCCCTGTCGACGGCCTACGCCGCCCGCGTCAACGCCGCCACCGAGGCCCGGCTCGACCAGGTCGAGGCCGAAGTCGCCACCGTCGAGGACGCCGAAGCGCTGTATGCCGCCGCCCTGGTCACCGAGGCCGACGCCACCGACGGAACGTGGCGAGGCGCATGGATCGGCGAGCAGCAGGCCGCCGACGTCCTGTTCGTCGTCGACCAGGCCGAGGAACAGGGCGCCCTGTCCGACGACCGCGCCGCCCAGTAGCCACCCGACCGGCCCGCCCTCGGTCGAGGGCGGGCCCCCATCGCACCGACAGGAGCGCCACAGATGAGCAAAGAGCAGCCGCCCCGCGTCAGGGCCGCGGCCCGCCGTGCAGGCCCAACCCTCGCCGAGTTCCGCGAGCACTTGTCTGCCCTCGCCGAGTACGCAGCGTCGCCGCAGGACAGTCAAAGCCCCTTTATGCGGTCCGTCGGGCGTCACCTCTTTGACGTTTCCCTGCAATCGTTCATCCGCCTGGTAGACGACTACGCCGCCGATCACGCGTCCGCCTCGCGGACCGAGAGGCAGAACGACCCGTACAGCCGCTTGAACATGCGCGCCCTCGCCCGAACCCACCGCATGGTTACCCGCGGAAAGGTTCCTGAGCACCTTGACCGCGTGCCCGACCTCAATCGGCTACTCGACATGGTCGCCGACGACTTCACCCTCGAAGACGTGCGAATCATCCGGGGCGTTGCCGCCGCACTCGCAGACGCCATGCCGCGGATCGCTCACAAAGCCCGCGAAGAGGGCATGAGCCCCGACGAAATCGCCACCGAGTCCGGTTACACATCAAGTCGGATCGCTCAGTTCCTCCGCGAGGAGAAGAAGCGCCACGGCGACGACGCCCAGTAGTCCCACACATAAGCGGGCCCGCCCGGTTCCTCACAAACCGTATGGGCGGGCCCTCACCACCAAGGAGCGACCCAAGATGGCTACCCCGCAGAGTACCCAGCGCCGCGCCCGGCCGATCGCCGGCACCCGACCGTCCGTCCGCCTCGACGAGGAGTTCGCCCGCGACCTCGCTGTTCTCATGCAGACCGGCGACGACCTGACGACCGCCATGCGGACGGCCGTCGGCATCGCGGCGAACATGTACCGGACCGCGTGGCACTACGAGATCGTTCCCGTCGGCACCGCGCCGACGCTCGGCCCGTACAAGTTCGTCGAGAAGCCGCCGTTCGTCGGCCCGCCGTCCCTCCCGACCGTCGACCACAACGGCCCCACGTGGACGCTCGGCAGCAGCCTGACCAGGACTGATGACGCCCGTCGGCAGCAGCAGCCGCCCCGGCCGCCGCAGCGTCAGCAGACCGGCCGACCGCCTGTCCACCCGTAGCCGACGCGCGAGCAGCAGCAGCGCGCCCCACCCGCCCGATCATCGGCAGGTGGGGCGCCGCCGTGCAATGTGGTGCGCTACGCCTCAGCAACTTTCCGACGGCGAGGCACGAACACGGGCAGCAGCCCACCGAGCACGGCACAGATGACGGCGAGGATCTGCGAGTTGATCCACGGCGAGAAGGCAGCGAGCACGATCACGACGATGACCGGCCAGAGATACGGCAGGCGTCGACGTCGACGAGGCACACGTTCCCCGCCGCAAGCAGAGCTCTTCTTAGGCACTGAGGTTCCTTTCACACGGTGCGTTCATGCGAAGGGGTCGGCCGACGCCCAGGAACACTCTGCGCCTATTGACTAGCAGTCTGGCAGCGTTGCCTAGAAGCCAGCAAGATATGAACGAAATTGACGAAAGATAGCCGATAACCGATGAGAGTGGTCGAGTCACACACTATTTATGTCAAGATTCGTCGCTTTGAGCTTTCCTAGTAATCAGTCGGCCACTCTGCGTGAGCGCGAGGCGCGTCGCGAGGCAAGCCCTACCTCCACTCGGTCGCACACTGCACCCCATGCAAAGAGTTGCGCCGTGACCTTTCCGTGACCTAATGTTGGTCGCGTCTTCGGCGTGCCCGGAGACAGACGACCACGACGCCCCGCAGGCCCACCGCCGCGGGGCGTTTTTTCATGCCCGCATCCGGGAGGCTCCGCGTGATCTTCAAGGTTCGCCCCGACACCGCCCGACTCGGCCAGGACGCCTACGAGGCGTACGCGACGGCCGTAGAGAACCGGTCCGTGAGCGGCGAGGAACTGCCCCCGTGGGTCGAGCTGACCCGCCCCGTACAGAACGCATGGTCGCTCGCCGCCGAGGCCGTACGGCACCGCGTCGAGCTGAACGCGTAGACCGAGCAGGGGGTGAGCCATGGCCCGCCCCATCACCGACCAGGACCGCCGGCGCGTCCGCGAGCTGCACGCGCAGGACAAGAGCCGGAACGAAATCGCCCGCGAGATCAACCGATCGCCCTCGACCGTGTCGAAGATCGCCGCCGCGTTCGACCCGCCCCTCTCGTTCGACCGCGCCCCGCAGGTCGAGGCCGCGACCCGCGTCCGTACCGCCGACCTCGCCGCGCGCCGCGCCGCCCTCGCTTCCGCCCTACAGGACGACGCCGAGCGCCTACGCACCCAGCTATGGGCCCCCACCGTGCACGGCGAGTTCGCCGGCCGCGAGGGCGAGTGGCACGAGACCCCCCTACCGCAACCCCGGTTCGGCGACCAACGGGCAATCATCGCGTCGGTGCAGACCGCCGTCGGCACCTCGCTACGCCTCGCCCCGGCCGAGGGCGGAGACGACGCCGGACAGGTGCGTTCCATGCTCGGCGCCCTCGGCGAGGCCCTGACGCAGACCGCCAACGACGACCAGGCCCACGACGACGGGGGCGACGCCGGGGGGTGAGCCGCGTTGCTCGACCTCGACCGTCTGCCCCTGTCCCGTAAGCAACTCCGCAGCATCGGACAGGCGACCGCCCGTATCAACCTGTGGCACGGCAGCGTCCGCAGCGGAAAGACCATCGCGTCGCTACTGGCGTTCGTGATCGCCCTCGCCACGGCCGGACCGTCCGGCCTGATCATCGTGGTCGGTCGGTCGTTGCAGACGATCGAGCGCAACGTGTTGGAGCCCCTACAGGACCGCGCCCTGTTCGGCGCCCTGTCCCGGCACGTCGTGCACACCCGCGGGGCGACGACCGCGACGATCCTCGGCCGTACGGTCCACCTGATCGGCGCCGCGGACGCCCGCGCCGAGGGCCGGCTACGTGGCCTTACCGCCCAGCTCGCCTACGTCGACGAGGCAACCCTGTTGCCCGAGGCGTTTTGGACCCAGCTACTTGCCAGGCTCAGTGTCCCGGGCGCGCGCCTGTACGCCACGACGAACCCCGACTCGCCGCGGCACTGGTTGAAGGTTGGATACCTCGACCGCCTCGCCGACCTCGACATGCGGGCGTGGCACTTTCGCCTAGCCGATAACCCCAGCCTGTCGGCCGAGTACGTCGCATCGCTCGCCGCGGAGTACACCGGCCTATGGCGCCGACGCATGATCGACGGCGCGTGGGTTGTCGCCGAGGGCGCCATCTACAGCGAGTGGGACGAAGATCGGCACGTCGTCGACGAACTGCCCGCGATGCGCCGCCATTGGGTCGGGATCGACTACGGCACGACGAACGCTTTCTCGGCCGTCCTGCTCAGCCTCGGTGTCGACGACCGGCTGTACGCATGCGCCGAGTGGCGTTACGACTCCCGCGCCACGCACCGCGCCATGACCGACGCCCAGTACAGCGCCGCCGTCCGCGCGTGGCTCGACGAGCAGGACGTCGCCCCCGAGTGGACGTTCGTTGACCCGAGCGCAAAGTCGTTCTCAACCCAGTTGTGGCAGGACGGCCACCCGGGCGTGGCCCGCGCTGACAACACCGTCGGCGACGGCATCCGTTCCGTGGCCGCCCTGCTCGCCGCCGGCCGGCTGTACGTGCACCGGTCGTGCGACGGCCTGCTCGGCGAACTCCCCGGTTACTCATGGGACCCCAAGGCGACCGAGCGGGGCGAGGACGCGCCGTTGAAGGTGGACGACCACAGTTGCGACGCGATCCGGTACGCCATCCACTCGACGTCGCACGAGTGGCGCCACCTGCTCACCGCCGGTCGCCCCGACACCACGAGGAGGTGAGCCCCCGTGGCACTGCCCGAGAACGGCGCAGCGTGGCCGCCCCCCGAGTGGGCCCCGTACTTTGACCGGATCGCCGTCGACGACGCGTGGTACTCCGGAGACCGTAAGCGCCTCGCCCGGATCTACGGCCGCGAGCAGAAGCAGCCGCGCCGCCGTCTGTGGAGCCGCCGCAGCACCGCGCACCGCCCCGGGCATGACACCCGCTTGCACGTCCCGTTCGCTGGCGATATCGCGCAGACGAGCGCCGACATGTTGTTCGCGGACATGCCCGCGGTCGTCGTCGAGGACGCCTGGACACAGGCTCGCCTCGACCAGTTGCTCGCCGACGGCCACATTCAAAAGACTCTGTTGTCGGCCGCCGAGCAGTGCGCCGCCCTGTCGGGGATCTTCCTGCGGGCCGCGTGGGACCGCGACCTAGTCGACCACCCCCTACTCACAGCCGTGCAGCCCGACAACGCGATCCCCGAGTTCCGGTTCGGGATGCTCGCCGCCGTCAACTTCTGGCGGGAACTCCCCGGCAGCACCACACAGACTGTGTGGCGCCACGTCGAGCGGCACGAGCCCGGCCGCATCGCGCACGCCCTGTACCAGGGCAGCGGCGACAACATCGGGCGCCGCATCCCCCTCGCCGATCACCCCGACACGGCCGCCCTGGTCGCCAGCATCGAGAGCGACGGCGAGTCGACGACGACCGGAATCCGGCAGCTCACCGCCTGCTACATCCCGAACATGACCCCCAACCGGCTGCACCGGGGGTCACCGATGGGGCGCAGCGACTACGCCGCGCCGATCTATGACCAGCTCGACAGCCTCGACGAGGTGTGGACGTCATGGATGCGCGATATCCGCCTCGCCCGCGCCCGCCTGATCGTCCCCGACGGATACCTGCGCAGCAACGGACCCGGCCGCGGAGCATCGTTCGACGAGGACGCCGAGGTATACGCACAGCTCAACATGCCGCCGACCGAAAACGGCGGGATCACCCTGTCTCAGTTCGAGATCAGGGTCGACGAGCACCAGCGCACCGCCGAGGCCCTGATGAGGCAGGCCGCCCAGTCCGCCGGCTACGCGGCACGGTCGTTCGGCCTCGACCAGGACGGAGGGCAGGCGAGGACGGCGACCGAGGTCGACAGCGACGACGACCGGTCGATGATCACCCGGGGCAAGAAGGCCGGCCACTGGAAACAGGGACTTGCCGACGTCCTGTTCGCCCTGCTCGGCGTCGACGCCGTGCAATTCCGCAGCGGCATCGTTCCCGATCGCCCGCGGATCGAGTTTCCCGACGGAGTCGCCGAGTCCCCCATGGACACCGCGACGACGCTCGAACTACTCAACCGCGCGCAGGCCGTATCCACACAGACCCGGGTCAAGATCCTTCACCCGGATTGGGACGACACGGCCGTCGCCGCCGAGGCCGCCGCGATCCTCCGAGAGACAGGCACTGCGGCACCAGACCCGGGGGACACCTATCCGCTTGTTGCATGACCGTCAGTCGTTCGTCGACCCACGAAAAATGATGGAGAGCAGCCGCTCGGCACGAGCCCGGCCGTCCTCGCTGGGCCAACTAAGCGCCACCAGTATGAGGCAGGCCAGAGCGATGCAGAGGAAAGAAACGCCGGAGGCAAGCAACTGCTGAAGTCCCATGCCGAAGCAAGGTACACGAAATTGTCGAAGCGAGACACGCGAACTCCCGCACATAGCTAACCGGGAAATTTGGGCGCCGTCAATACCGTGGAGGTGAATTTTTGGGCTGCCAAGCAAAGGGCAGCTCAGGAACCCTTTCGGTTTCTTGAAATGAAGCAAATCGATCGCAATTCGGGGAAATCTGATGCCCATTCATTCAGGCATGGTCGAGGGTCTCTCCGCAGCGACGCGCGATCTGTACGCGGGGGCCGAGGAGCGCCTGTTGGGCATCATCGCGCGCCAGCTCGCCGCCGGCCTCGACGCGCCCGGGTGGGTCGAGGCCAAGCTCGCCGCCGTGCAGCAGGTCACCCGGGGCGCACAGGCCGTCGTCGACGAGCTGGGCAAGGCCGTGTCGCTCGACGTGTTCGACGCGGTCGCCGAGGCGTACAACGTCGGGCACCGCGCCGCGGTCGCCGAGTTGGGCGCCCTGTCCGACGACGCCCGCCGCCTGGTCGACGACCGCTTGCCCCAGGCGCAGGCCGTCGACCGCCTCGCGCAGGAAGCCGTCGACGTCGTCACCGCGACCCATCGGTCGATCCTGCGGGCGTCCGTCGACACCTACCGCGCCGTTGTGTCGTCCGTGGCCGCGACGCCCCTACTGGGCACCGGCACCCGCCGGCAGGCCACACAGGACGCGATGCGTCGTTTCGCCGATGCCGGTATCCAGTCGTTCGTCGACCAGGCCGGCCGCCGTTGGCAGCTCACCTCTTACGCCGAGATGGCAGTGAGGACGGCGACCGGTCGGGCCGCGACCGAGGCGCACATGCGCACGCTCGCCGAGCACGGCGTCGACCTGGTCGTCGTCAGCAACGCCCCCCGCGAGTGCCCCCTGTGCGCGCCGTGGGAGGGCAAGGTGTTGACGATCGGCGGACCCGAGGGGGCGCGCACGGTCGAGGTCGAGCACGCCACCGAAGACGACCGCATGGTGAGCGTCCGCGTGGCCGGCAGCCTCGACGAGGCCCGCGGCCGGGGGTTGCAGCACCCAAATTGCCGGCACTCCGTGAGCGCCTACACGCCCGGCCTTACCCGCGTCGAGCAGGCCACCAGCGACCCGGACGGGTACGCGGCCGGCCAGCGACAGCGCGAGATCGAGCGCGGCATACGGAAGTGGAAGCGCCGCGAGGCCGCCGCGATCACCCCCGAGGAGCAGCGCGCCGCCCGCGCCAAGGTGCGCCAGTGGCAAGGCACCATGCGTGATCACCTCGCCGCCCACCCCGACCTACGCCGCAACCCCACCCGCGAAAAGTTGGGCGCCGGCAACCTCCCCGAACCGCGCCGCGAGGCGACGCCCGAGCAAGTCGACGCCGCACGCGTCTGGTCGGGCGACGATGCCAGCGTGCGCGCCATGGGCGACGACCAGTTCGCCGCCGCCATGCGCTCGAACCTGCTCGACGACCGGGCCCGCGCACGCATCGAGGCCGAGGCCGACCGCCGCGACCTCGACGCCCTGCTCGACCGCGCCGCGCCCCGCGGGAACCTCGCCGCGGACCTCACCGAGTTCAGCGACGCCGAACTCGGCCGCCTGGTCGGCCACGTCGACGACGCCGACGCGCTGCGGATCGCCGCGGAACTGGACCGCCGCGACGTCGCCGCCCGCCTCCCGGGCGTCCGCCCGGATCTGGTCGGCCTGTCCGACGACGAACTCGCCGCCCGCGTCCGCCACGCCATCGAGCACGGCCTCGACGACGTCGACCAGCTCGCCGCCGAGGCGCACCGCCGCGACATGCTCGCCGCGATGTTCCCCGCCGGCCGCCTGCTCGACGACCTGTCCGAGGTCGGCGACGACGCCCTCGCGTGGGCGATGCAGTACGCCAACGAGGCCGAACTACTGCGGATCGCCAGCGAGATGGACCGCCGCGACGCGGTCGACCTACCAACCCCGGCCGCCACGGGGAACGCCGTCGACGACCTGCTCGCCGACCGCGACGCCCTCGCCGAGGCCATGGGCGACACCACGCCCGCACCCGACGCGTGGGGCGCCCTCGCCGACGACCAGGCCCTCGACGACACCGACCCCGGATTCTGGGACGACCTGAAACAGGCCGCCGCCCGCCTGTACGGGGACGACGACGACCACGACGAGCGGCACAAGATCACCCGCGCCGAGGCCCGCCGCCTCTACGACGAGTACGTATATCGCCAGTACCTCGCCGCCGAGGACGCCTGTAACGGCTACCTGCTCAACAAGAAGGCCCAGGCCGCCGGCCACAACCCGGCAAGCCTGTTCAGCGGGCCCGCCCGTATCGCCTACGCGCGGGCGTCCGACGAGCTGAAAGAGTGGTGGGCCGAGCATGGCCGGTTGACGCAAGCCGAGTTCATCGAGCAGGTGACCGGCAAGGAACAGCGTTGGGCAACCGGCGCCCGTAAGAACGAGAGCGACCACCAGAACAAGAGGTGACCCCATGGGCACGCGCGAGGAGATCGTCAAGGCAGTCACGGCCGGCCGCGAGGCAGGCCGCCGAGGCGACCCGCCGACCGCGTGCCCGTACCCGCGTACCTCGACCCTGGTTACCGCGTGGGTCCGTGGCTACGCCGAGACGCGTCCAGTCGCCGACGACGACCCGGCCGACGAGTAGCCCCACCTCGACCACACCCCGAAGGGGGGTCCGCCACCACGGCGGGCCCCCCTTTCGCATGTCCGCACCCAGCCCGCCCGGCGGGCCCGACCGCACAGGAGACGACCCACCATGTCCGACGCGCCCGCCACCCCCGGCACCGGTTCCCAGGGCGACCAGGGCGGCGCCCAGGCGCCGCAGCAGACCCCGGCCGCCCCGCAGGCCCCGCAGACTCCGACGGCCCCGCAGGCACCCGCACAGGCGCCCGCGCAGGCCCCGGCCGCCGCCCCGGCCGCGGCGCCGCAGCAGCCGGCCGAGGGAGACGTGTCCGCGCTCCCCGAGTGGGCCCAGAAGCTCATCAAGGACGCCCAGGCCCCAGCCACCCCGGCCGCCCCGGCCGCCCCGGCCGCGCCCGAGCAGGGCACCGACGGCGACCTGTCCCGCCTGCCGAAGTGGGCACAGCAGCAGCTCACCCAGGCCCAGGAGCAGGCCAAGACCGCCGCCGTGCAGGCCGCCGTACTGCGCGCCGCGCCGGCCGCGGGCGCCGACGTCGCCGCCCTGCTCGACTCCCAGTCCGCCATGACCGCGCTCGCCGCGGTCGACCCCAACGACCAGGCCGCCGTGACCGAGGCGATCAAGAACGCTGTAGCGGCACAGCCGCGGCTCACCGCCATCACCGGCCCCGCCCGGGGTGGCGCCGACTTCGGCACCCCCGCCCCGCCCGAGCGCAAGCCCGGATCGCTGCACGACGCCATCGCCGCCCGTCTGGGCGCCTGAACCTAGGAGCACCCCATGCCCGTCACTCTCGCCGAGGCGAAGAACAACACCCAGGACGACATAGACGTCGCCGTGATCGACGAGTTCCGCAAGGAATCCGCGATCCTCGACTCGCTCACGTTCGCCGACGTCGTCAACCCCGCCGACGGGGGCGACACACTCACCTACGGCTACCGCCGGCTCATCACCCAGCCGACCGCCGCGTTCCGCGCGCTCAACACCGAGTACACCCCGCAGAACGTCACGACCCAGCGCTACACGGTCGACCTGACCGTGATGGGTGGGTCGTTCCAGGTCGACCGGGTGATCTCCCGTATCGGCCCGAACGCGTCCGGCGTCGTCACGCTGAACATGCAGCAGAAGATCAAGGCGACCCGAACCCAGTTCCAGGACACCGTGATCAACGGCGACACCGCGGTCGACGCCGAGTCGTTCGACGGCCTCGACAAGGCCCTCGCCGGGACCGCGACGGAGTTCCGCGCCAGCGAGGTCACCGACTGGACCGACTTCGACACCAACGCCCGCGCCGAGCACAAGGCCCTCGACGCCATCGACGAATGGCTGTCCCTGCTCGACGGTTCGCCGACGATCATCCTCGGCAACAAGCGGGCCCTTGCCCGCGTCCGCGCCGCCGCGCGCCGCGCCGGCATGTACACCCGCAACCCGGTCGACGGCCTGCTCGGTCCGGGCGGCCGGCCGATCATGCGCGAGCAGTACGGCGACATCGTGTTCGCGGACCCGGGCGACAAGGCCGGCTCGAACAACCCGATCATCCCGATTGAGACCCGCGACGTCGGGGCGCAGACCGGCGTGACCGGCCTCACCGACCTCTACGCCTACCGGGTCGGCCTCGACGGATTCCACGGCGTCGCCTGCATGGGCGGCACCGTCGTGCGTCAGTGGCTCCCCCAGTTCGACACCCCGGGCGCCGTCAAGACCGGCGAGGTCGAACTCGGCCCCGTAGCGGTCGCGTTGAAGGCGACCAAGGCCGCGACCGTGTTCCGCAACGTGAAGGTGGGCTGACCCATGGCAGTGATCCGTACCCCCGTCAAGGAGTTCAACGGCTCCGGCGTGGGCGGCCTCCAGTTCGTCGACGGCCAGGCCGAGACGGACGACCCGACCGTGATCGCCTACGCCCGCCGGCACGGCTACGACGTCGAGGACACCGCGCCGAAGCGCAAGGCCCCGGCGAAGACCGAGACGCCGAAGGAGTAGCCCCGTGCCCCGTGTCTACGCGACCCCCGAGCAGTTGGCCGCGTGGACCGGGCAACCGGCCCCGGCCGACGCCGAGCGACTGCTCGCCCGCGCGTCCGCGGACGTCGACGCCGCCCTGTTGTGCGCGTACTACTGCACCAGCGACGCCGGTATGCCGATCGACCCGCCCATCGTGCAGGCCCTCGCCGACGCGACGTGCGCACAGGTCGAGTACCAGCTCGCCACGGGCGACGACGGCACCGGAGCGGCCGGCCGATGGGGCAGCGTCTCTATCGGCCCTGTCTCCCTCGGCGACCGCCGCGACGACCCGCGCGCCCCGGGCGACGTCGACCTCGCCCCCCGCGCGCACCGCGCCCTGATGCTGGCCGGCCTGCTCCCGGGGGTGATCTGGTGAGGGTCCCCGCCTACCTGCTCAGGCACCGGATCACCGTCGAGCCCTACCTCGGCGACGGCGCGTACGGCCCCCAGTGGGGCCCGCCCGTACCCGACGTGCCCGCCCTGGTCGCCGCCGCAGTGAAGCAGGTACGGCGCGCGACCGACGGCCGCGAGGTCGTCAGCAGTACGACCGTGATTGCCGCGCCCGGCCTCGACTGCCCGCCCGGTTCCCGGATCACGCTCCCCAACGGCCGCACGACGACGGCGATCACGACGGCCGACCACACTGCGCCCGGCCTCCCGGTTCCCGCCTGCACGGAGGTGAGTTGCGAGTGACCGCCCGAGCCCGCCTCACATGGAACGGCGCCGCCGCACTTCGCGGCACCCGCGCCGGCGTCGTCCGCGGCCTACGCCTCGCCGCCGAGCACGTGCTCGAACGCTCCCGCGCCCGCGTCCCGATCGAAGAGGGCACCCTCGAACGGTCCGGCGTCGCGTCCGTCGACGAGCAGTCCCTCACCGCCGGCGTGAGCTACGACCAGCCGTACGCCGTCCGCCAACACGAAGACCTCAACCTCAGACACGACGCCGGCCGTACGGCGAAGTACCTCGAACGGCCCCTCGAAGAGGAAGCCGACACCGTCGCCGAGATCATCGCGGCACACGTGCGGAGGTCGCTCCGTGGCTGACCTGCTCGACGGCCTCGCACGGTTCCTCGACGGCCTCGGCCTGGTCGACTACGACCCCACCGGAACGAGCGGCGACCTGTTCGTCGAGGCGATGCCGCCGGCGCCCGACGCCGCCGTGTCCCTCGCCCTGTACGACGGCCCGGCCCCGGAGTCCCGCGACGACGCCGAACAGCGGCGTCTACAGGTGCGCGTGCGCGGCGGGCCCGACCCCCGCGTCTCCCGCACCCGCGCCGAAGCCCTGTACCGCGCGCTGCACGGCCGGGCCGGCGTCGAGTTGCCCGACGGTACGTGGCTCACCCTCGCCGCTGCCCGCGGCGCCCCCGCCCCTCTGGGGCCCGACAGCAACGGCCGGCACGAGCACGTCGTGAATTTCGACCTCGACGTGTCCGGCCCCCAGACGTAAGGAGAAACCGCCATGGCAGGCAGCAGCCGGCCCATTGACGCCCGCGGGTGGGTGTTCGAGGTCGAGGACGCCAACGCGTCTACCGAGATGTGGCTCCCGATCGCCGGTATCAACACGTTCACGCACAACCCCGGTGAGAACGAGGAAACGGTCGACACGACGGTTTTCGAGAGCGACGGCCAGTACGAACAGGATGTGATGCAGAGGGGCGCCTCGCTCACGATCGAAGGTCAGTACCGGATCGACAAAACCACCAAGGCGCAGGACGTCGGACAGGCGTACATCGACCACGAGTGGTCGAACCGCCTCGGTTTCGACTCCCGCAACCGGATCAGGTGGCGGCACGAGACACAGACGCAGTGGGTCGTGTGGGACGCCACCGTGACGCCGGGCGAGCAGGGAGGCGGGAGCAACGACAAGACCAGTTGGTCGGCGACGATCACCAAGTGCGGCGCCGCCACTACCGCCGAGGTGGTGACCGCCCCGTGACCGACCTCGACCTCGACGACGAGCAGCAGCTCGACGGCGCCGCCGGGACGGCCGACTTTGACGCGTTCTTCGCGGAGGAGTCGGCCACCCGACCGCGCCAGTCCCTCACCCTGTACGGCCGCGACTACCAGTTGCCCGAGTCCCTGCCGCTTCTGTTCACGCTCCAGATGGAGCGCGTACAGAACAGCAGCAGCGCCGACGACGTACGGAAGATGCTCGCCACCCTGTACGGGGGCGACGTCCTCGACACGTGGGCCGACCACGGCATGACCGACCGGCAACTCGGCGTCGTCCTGATCTACTCGGCCGCCAACATCCGCAAGCCCGGAAGCTGCACCATGCAGCGCGCCGCGGAGCTGTACGCCCAGCAGGAAGCGGGAAAAGCACCAGGGCCGAACCGGGCGGCACGCAGGGCGAAGGGGAAGAAGAAGGGGCGGAGTTCTGGCAAGCGGTCCTGAAGCACTGGACCGCCGTCGAGGGCGACCTCGCCCGCGAGTACGGCCTCAGCGCGCGTGACCTCGCCACCCTCTCTACCCGCCGTTTCCTGGCCCTGATCTCTGGCCTGTCCGGCGAGGCCCGGTTCGCCCGCGCCTGGTCGCGCACCCCACGCAAGGTTACCGACCCCGCAGAGATCGCAGCTATCACCGGCCTACCGGCCGCGTAAGAGCACCACCCCGGCACCGCGCCGGATGACCCCCGACGGGAGGTGATCCGGCGTGGCACTGACCGTCGGCGAACTCCTCGCCACGATCACAGTCGACGACCGGCCGGCCGCGGCCGGGATGCAGCGCACCGAAGCGCAGATGCGCGCCACGGGCGACCAGATGGTCGCCGACGCCAACCGCGCCGGGCAGCAGGCCGGCGACGCCCTCGGCGACGGCATGGCCCAGGGCGCCGGCGACGCCGCCGGCGAGGGCGCAGGGGCGTTGAAGGCGTTCGGGTGGGCCGCCGTCGGCGCCGGTATCGGCGCCGCCTTGATGACGGGAGTCGGCCAGGCCCTCGAACAGGGCAAGATCACCGGCAACCTACAGGCGCAGCTCGGCACGACTGGACCGGTCGCCAAGAAGTACGGCGAGGTAGCCGGCGACCTGTACGCCGGCGCGATCGTCGATTCGGTCGAGGAAGGCGCCGAGGTCATCAAGGGCATAGCCCAAAACGGCCTGCTGCCCCCCGAGGCCACACAGAACCAGATTCAGACCCTCGGAAAGCAGGTCGCCGACACCGCCGCCGTCATGGGCGAGGACGTCGGGAAGGTGTCCCGCGCCGTCGGAACGATGCTGAAAACCGGCGTCGCTGACTCCGCCGAGGAAGCCCTCGACGTCCTGGTGAAGGGCACGCAGAACGGCGTCAATGTCGCCGAGGATCTGCTCGACACGTACGCGGAATACCCGACCCAGTTCCGCGACCTTGGCCTCGACGCCAAGACGTCCATGGGCATACTGCAACAGGGGTTGCAGGGAGGCGCACGCGACGCCGATATCGTCGCGGACAGCTTTAAAGAGCTGAACATCCGCGTCAAGGACGGTAGCGGAGCCGAGGGGCTGAAAGCTCTTGGGCTGAATGCCGACAAGATGGCCGCGGCATTCGCCAAGGGCGGGCCGCAGGCCAAAGCGGCACTCGACACGATCACGGACCGCCTACGGGCCGTCAAGGACCCGACCGAGCGTTTCCGGCTCGCTCAGCAGTTGCTCGGTACCCAGTCGGAAGACCTTTCGCGGGCTCTGCTCAGCATTGACCCGAGCGCCGCCGTGGGTGCCCTCGGCGACGTCAAGGGCGCCGCATACTCCGCGGGCAAGGCTCTGCACGACAACGCGGCGACCCGGTTCGAGGCGTTCAAGCGGGGCGCTATGCAAGCGCTGGTCGGTGTCGTCGGCGACTACGTCGTGCCGGCCCTGATGACCGGTGCCGACGTCGCGGTGAAGTTCGGCAAGGGCATCGCCGCGGCGGCTGGTTTCGTCTCCGACCACTCGACCGCGTTCCTGGTCGCCGGCGGCCTGATCACCGCGTTTTTCCTGCCGACGCTGATCGCCCTTGGCGCCACAGCGTGGGCAACAACAACGCGCGTTGTCGCCGGGTGGATCGCCCAGGGCACCGCCCAGGCCGGCGCGGTCGCCTCTTTCCTCGCGGCGAACGCAACGATCATTGCGGGGTGGATCGCCCAGGGGGCGAGAGCGGTCGCCACCGCGGCGACCGTCGTCGCGTCGTGGGTCGCCATGGGCGCCCAGGCCATGATTCAGGCCGCGCGCATGGCCGCAGCGTGGCTGATCTCCATGGGCCCGATAGCCCTGGTGATCGCCGCCGTTGTCGGCCTGGTCGCCCTGATCGTCTCCAACTGGGATTCGATCGTCGAGTACACCACCAAGGCGTGGGACTGGATTTGGGACAAGATCGTCAGTGTCGGCGAGACGCTGGTCGAGTGGTTCCTGAACTTCACACTCGTTGGCCTGATCATCAAGCATTGGGACACGATTTGGAAGGCCACGAAATCCGCGTGGGATAACCTCGTTAATTGGGTCAAGGGAATTCCCGGAGCGCTGCATAACGCTTTTCTTAGGTGGACACTTCTTGGCTTGATCATCAGCCATTGGCAGGGCATCAAGACGGCCACGGTAAACATGGCCGGTGAAATGGTCGCGTGGGTGCGCGGCCTACCTAAGCGGATCTCTACCAGTATCGGCTCCCTTAAGCAATTGCTGTACAGCAAGGGAACCGACGTCGTGCGCGGCCTGTGGAACGGCATTAGGTCCATGGGTTCGTGGCTGCGTTCTACCCTGATGAGCTGGGCAAAGGATCTGATTCCGGGCCCGATTGCAAAGGCGCTCGGAATTCACAGTCCAAGTCGCCTCATGGCAAAAGCCGTTGGCCGCTGGATTCCCGCCGGCGTCGTCAAGGGCATCCGGTCCGGACAGGGTGCCCTCGACCGGGTCATGTCCAATCTGGTCACCCCGCCCGCCGTGCCCCAGTTCGCCGGCGCGGGCGCCACAGTCGGCGCCTACGGCTCGCCGTACGCCTCGACGCCCCAGGGCGCGACTGTACAGATCGAGCATTGGCACGCCGCCGAGAACGGCACCCCCGACGACAACGCGCGCGCGCTCGCGTGGCTCGCCAAGGCAAGGGGGTGACGATGCCTGTCACCGCCACGGCCGCCGCGGGCGCCCTGGTCACCCGACCCGGGCACGTGCAATACGGCGACCTGCTGCTCGGCCCCGGCACGCCCTACGGATGGCGGACGCTCACCGGGTGGGGAGACCTCCCCGCCCTCGACTCCGGGAGCGTGCAGCGCGCCGACGCGCACGGCGCGTTCCCCGGCCTGCTGCTCGCCCAGTCGAGGACGATCGGCGTCGACGGCCTGGTCGTGCGCGCCCCCCGGGCGCAGATCGGCGAGGCCGTCGGCCGACTGGAAGCGGGGACCGCGCCGCGCGTCGACGAGATCCCTCTCGTTGTATGGGTCGACGAGCGCGGCCCCCTGCTCAGCTACGCCCGCGCCACCCGGCGGGCCGTGCCCACGAGCACCGGCTACCGCCTCGGCACGATCACGGGCGGGGCGATCGAGTGGGTCGCATCCGACCCACGCCGCTACGCCCTCGCCGAGCAGACCGCCACGGCCCAGCTCCCCGTGTCCGAGGCCGGCCTCACGTGGGAGTCGGCCGAGGTTGAGGTGTTGCCCGCCGACCAGGCCGCGGACGTGGGCGAGGTCTGGCGTTGGTGGAGCGACGGCGACCCGGTCATAACGGGCGACGGCACCGGCCCCGTGTCCGTGCAACCCCTCGCAGCGTTCGCCGAACTTGTGTGGGCCGCCGAGGGCAGCGACTACGGGTGGGCCGTCACCGCCGGCCGGACCGTCGTGTTCGCCGCCGAGGTCGCCGTCGACCAGGCCGCCACGCTCACGCTCCGATGGTGGGACGCGGCCGGCCAGCACCTCGCCGACCAAACCAGCGAGCAGGGCGCCGCGTCGCTCACCAGCACCGCGCCGACCGGCGCCGCATGGGTACAGCCTGTCGTCACCTTCCCGGCCGCCCTCGCCGCGCCCGTGCCCGTCGGCACGTCCTCGCTCCGGATCAGCACCAGCGCCGATGTCCTGTCGTGGCCGCTCGATTTCGGCGAGCCCGGCAGTACCGGCCGCATGTCGGTCGTCAACGGCGGCACCGCGGACACTCACCCGGTCGTCGAGTTCCGGGGCCCGGTCACCCTGCCGAGCCTGACGAACATCACGACCGGCGACGTCCTCGAATACGACATGCCGCTCGCCGCCGGCGACGTCCTGGTCGTCGACACCCTCGCCGGGACCGTCGTCCTCAACGGCACCGCGTCGCGGCTCAGCACCGCCTCGAACCGGTCGGTCCCCGAGCAGACGTTCACGTTCCCGCCCGGCACAACGCCGCTCAGCTTCCGCGCCGCGCCCGGCAGCAACGACCCGGCCGCGTCCGTCGTCGTGCGCTACCGCGCCGCCTACTGGTAAGGAGACCCCCCGCCGTGACCGTGCGCCCCGCATGGCTGCTGCCCAAGGGGCAGACGAGAGAAGACACCCGCCTCGCCCCGGTCGGCACCTGGTCGCCCGAGGACGAGATACGCACCCGCGACGGCGTGATTCCCGGCGGAACGCCGTTCGCCGCGACCGGCGCCGGCGCCATGTCCCTACAGGTCGGCGTCGGTCGCGCCGCCGTGCAGGGCACCACCGCACAGGGCGCATACCCCGTCGCGGTCGACGCCCCCGAGACCGTCACGTTCACTGACGGCGCCGCCCAGTTCGCGCGAATCGACTCCGTGATCCTGCGGGTGTACGACGGCCTGTTCGACCAGAACGAGAACACCCTCGCCCGTATCGAGATCGTCGAGGGCGAGGCCACCGCGACCCCAACCGCGCCGGCCCTCCCCGCGTGCTCCCTGCGCCTGTGGGACGTCACCGTGCCCGCGGGCGCGAGCGCCGGCGTGGGCGGTATCGACTGGTCGTCCGCCCTCGCCGACCGCCGCCGCTACACGGCCGCCGTGGGCGGGATCATCCCCCAGGGGTGGGGACTCAATTTCGACGGCGCGTACGACGGCCAGTACCGCGACGCCGACGGCGCCCTCGAACGCTGGAACGCCACCGGCGCCCAGTGGGAGACCTACCGGCCACCCGAGCGCGCCGCCGAAACCATCAGCGGCGGCCTGACCACCGCGTCCGGCTGGTCGCTCAGTTCCTTTGCCGCCCGCCGCCGAAACGGCGTCGTGCAGGTCCTCGGCAACTGGGCCCGGACCGGCGCGAACCTGCTCGCCAGTCCCAACCTGCCCGACACCCTGGTCGCCACACTGCCCACCGGGTGGCGCCCTGTCCTGCTGGTCGAGGCGACCGCAGCGAACGGCTACGGCAGCGGGGCGTGCGCCATCGGAGGCGACGGCCTGGTGACCCTTCGGACGTGGGCCGGGGGCGGACCGGACCGCAACGACAACGCCCTCGAAAAGGGCACCAATCTGCGGATCTCCGCGACGTTCGTGCAGTAAAGGGGGCGCCACGTGCAGACCCCTTACCGGTTCCTGTTTACCGACCTACGCAGCGACCAGGTACTCGACGCACTGCCCGTACAGGGCGTCGCACTCGACGACTACATAGGCAAGACCGGCCGGCTCACCGGCACCGTGCCCATCCCGAACCGGGCAATCGCCGACCGGGCCCGCAAGGCGTTGCAGCCCGGCCGTACCGGCGTATGGGTCGAGCGCGGGCGCGAAATCTGGTGGGGCGGCATCCTGTGGACGCTCAACCTCGCCAGTGACGCCCGCGGATTCCTCGCCGCGCAGATCCAGTGCGGCGGGTGGGAGTCGTACCTATACCGGCGCCTGCTGCTCGACACCCTGGTCGCCGAGCAGGTCGACCAGTTCGACATTGTGCGCGGCCTGCTCGACTACGTGCAGTCGACGCCCGGGGGCGATATCGGCATCACCTACGACGGCGAGCCATCCGGCGTCACCCGCGACCGCACGTTCAGCCGCTACGACCTGCCCGTGATCGGCGACCTTATCGACCAGCTCGCCGCCGTCGAGCGCGGTTTCGAATGGCGTATTGCGTCGTTCCGGGACACCAGCGGCCGGCGCGTGAAACGGCTTGTCCTCGGCCATCCGATCATCCGGACCGGCGCCGCCGAGATCGTGCTCGACCACCCCGGGCCCGTCCTCACCTACACGTGGCCGCACGACGCGTCGGCCCTCGCCAATGGGTGGCAGTCCCGCGGCGCCAGCATCAACCAGAACCAGGCCGCCGACTCCGTGCCGCTCATGTCCGAGCGCCTGGTCGCCGACGACGACCTCGCCGCCGGATGGCCCCGCCTCGACGGATCGTCCGACTACACCACGGTTGAGCAAAAGGCCACGCTCGACGCCCACGCGTCGGCCGACTGGACGGCCGCCCGCCGCCCCGTACAGATCCCCGAGGTCGAGGTGTTGCTCGGCGGCACCGTGACCCCCGCCCTGCTCGGCGCAACCGTCCGCCTACGCATCCGCGACCTGTGGCATCCCGACATCCTCGACGGCCGGTACCGCGTCGTCGGCCTGTCCATCAACCCGCCCGAGCGAGGCCGCCCCGAGACGGCCAAGCTCTACTTGGAGGTAGCCGCGTAATGGCCTACGTCCCGCAAGACCTACTCGACCGCGTCGCCGCACTCGAACGCGAGGTGCGCACGCTGCGCGGCCGGGCCCAGATGCGGCCCGCCCTGAACCAGATCCTCAACGGCCGAGTAGTCATCGGCGAGGGCGGCACGCTGGAAGTCCTCGCCCCCAATGGAACCGGCCTGTTCGGCGTCGGCGAGTTCGGCCCCTTCTACAACCACGTCGACGGCACGCCACAACAGGGTGTCGTCATGCAGCGCGAGGACGGAAGTACCGCGTTCACCGTGCGCGCCGTCCCTTCCGTTCTCGGTATCGACACGCAGACCGTCGCCATCTGGGACCGCGCCGGGCACGGAGTGCTCAGCGACGACAGCGCGTCCGGCCTCGGCCTCGGCTCGCCAGCGCTCCCCCTGCCGTTCCAGTCGCTACCACGTGGCCGGGAAGTCATCACCAGCGACACGTTTCAAAATGCGTGGTTCGCCAGCATCCAGCGGCACAACCCCGTCGCCACGGTGCACCTTGAATTCGCCGCTGCCCCCGGCAGCAAATGCGAGGTCAAGGTTCAGTACCGCCTCGCCAGCGAATCGAGCTGGACCGACGTTGCCACCGATTCCGTTACGGGCCCGTCCTCGGCGACGACCGCCACCTACAAAACTGCCTGGTACACGTTCCCCCTGCACCGCGCCGGGTGGGAACAGCTCGTGTTCATCCGCATTCAGGCCCGCGAGGCGTCCGGCACCGACGGCGTGATCATCAACTGTCTTGGCGGATACACCCGGCGCACCTACTCGGCCAGCGAGATCCCCGACCCGCCGCTCACCGCCGCAGCGACCACGTTCGCCGCCCGCACCCTCGCCGCCGACACCGACGGCACCGCGCCGGGCGAGGGCGTCGACGCCCCCGAGCAGCCCCCGCCCTGGCCGGCCACGCCCGAGCCCACCGAACCCAAGCCGGCCCCCGAGCCCGCCCCCAGGCGTGGCCTGTACGTCGTCGACGACTAGGAGAGTCCCCCGTGTTGCCCGAAGGCATCCCGACCGTACGCGTCACCGGTCGGTTCCTCACCCCGGCCGGCCAGCCCCTCGCCGGGCAAGTCGTCTTCCGCGCCCCCGGCATCCTCACGTTCGGCGAGTTCGACGTGATCCTCGGCGGGCCCGTCACCGCGCCGCTCGACGCGACCGGCGCATTCGACGTCGTGCTCCCCGCAACCGACGCCCCCGGCATGAACCCGTCCGGCTGGTCGTACTCCGTCGCTGAACAACTCGCCGGCGTGGCGATGAACCGCGTCTATCAGGTGCTCTTGCCCGCGGAGACGCCCGCGGTCGACCTCGCCGATATCGCCCCGACCGACCCCGCGACGCCGACGTATGTCGCCGTCCGCGGCGACAGCGCATACGCGGTCGCCGTCAAGAACGGGTACCAAGGCACGGTCGAGCAGTGGCTCGCGTCCCTGGTCGGCCCCCAGGGCGCCAAGGGCGACACCGGCGCAACCGGCCCCCAGGGCGAGACCGGCCCGCAGGGACCACAGGGCGAGCAGGGACCGGCCGGCGCCCCCGGCGTCGTCCAGTCCGTCAACGGCAAGGCCGAGGCCGCGGTCGTCCTCGGCGCCGCGGACGTGGGAGCCGTCGCCAATAACGGCGGGTACTCCCGCATGGACGGCATGTTGCACATCGTCTACGCAGGCACCAGCGCCGATGCCTTCAAGGCATCCAACGCCGACCAGTCCGCGTATACGGCCATCAACAAGAACGCCCAACTGATCACCACCGCAACGGCAACGTTTCAAGACGTCCGTGTCGGAGGCGGGAACGCCACCTTCGGCGGAGGAGCCGGCGGAATCCTCGCGTTCGCCAACGCCGCGACGCCACCGACGGCGAACCCGTCCGGGGCGGTCCTCTACGCCGAGGCCGGCGCCCTCAAAGTGCGCCAGTCCGACGGAGTCGCGTTCACCCTCGGCGCCGCCGGCGGAGGCGCCGTTGCCACCGTCAACGGCAAGAGTCCGGACGCGAACGGAAACGTCGCCCTGGCCGCCGCCGACGTCGGGGCCGTAGCTACCACAGCGCGGGGCGCCGCGAACGGTGTCGCCAGCCTAGACGCCTCGGCCCGCGTGCCCATCGCGCAGATGCCCACGGCCGCCGGCCGGAACATGTGGACCCCGCAGGCCGTCGGTTTCGCCGCCTGGTCGTGCGACCCCGCGCACGTCAGCAACCCAACGACGATCAAAGCCGCCGTCGTACAGCGGATCTACTTCGCCGGTATCAATATCACCGAGCCGACGCAGGTCAACAGGGTTGTGATCTTCGCCCGCGGGTGGGCCGGCTCAACAACGGTTCCCGCAGTCCGGTTCTACGCCGGCATCTACAACGAGAGCGGGGCACGCGTGGCCACATCCGGGCAGGTATCCAGCCTGCCCGCCGCCGGCCAGATCAGCGGCACCGCGCCGGGGGCCAGCTCCAACCACATCGGGGCCGTCCCCGTCCCGTTGACCGCCACAGCAACGCTCCAACCCGGCCGCTACTGGGCCGCGTTTCTGCTCAGCGCCGGCAGCAGCACGGATTTCTACTACATGCACATACAGAACGAGGCGCCCAGCGCCCCCGCCAACTTCTTCCTAGGGACGGCCTTTCAGCGGGCGTGGTGCCTCGACAGCCGCACCTCACTGCCGACCACCGTCGACCAGTCGACCGGCGAGGTCGGCCTCGACCCCGCGATCATGGCACTGGCCATGGTCTGACGCCCCCACGCACACCGCCTTTCGCACGCCCCGGCACCGCGCCGAGGGCGTTTTTTCATGTCTGGAGACAGCCCATGTCCGTCAAGATCATCAGCCGTGCCACGTGGGGCGCCAAGCCGTGGGACAACGACCCGCGCAGCGACGGCCCGGCCCACGTACCACTCAGCTCCCGTACGGAGTTCTTCGTTCACTACGACGGAGCGCACCCCATCAGCCGGACCGGCTACGCCATCCCGCGCGCCATCGAGGCAGAGCACTTCGGCCGCGGCTGGGCCGGCATCGGCTATCACTTCGTCGTCTCGCAGGCCGGCGAGATTTTCGAGGGCCGCGGATGGGGCCGCCAGGGCGCGCACTGCCCCGGCCACAACGTGAGCGGCATCGGCGTACAGATCGCCATCGGCGGGGACCAGGAGCCGACCGAGGCCGCCCTCGCCGCGTGCCGCGCCCTGTACGACGAGGCGTGCCGCCGCACCGGTCGCACCCTCGCCAAGAAGGGTCACAAGGACGGATACGCGACTCTGTGCCCCGGCGCCACGCTGTACGCGTGGGTGAAGGCCGGGATGCCGGTCAAGGGATACACGCCGCCCACAGACGGAACCGCACCGCAGGGCGGCACGTCCGGCACCGTGCCGAACGTCGCCCGCTACCAGGTCACCATCAACGGACTGACCTACGGTTACGGGGCGCGCGGCGACCACGTGACCCGCGTCGGCCGCGCCCTGGTCGCCGCCGGATTCGGCAACGCCTACAAGGTCGGTCCGGGCCCCAAGTGGACCGACGCCGACACCGAGAACTACGCCGCCTATCAGCGCAGCCTCGGCTACCGCGGCGACGACGCCGACGGCGTGCCGGGGGAAACCTCCCTGCGGCGCCTGCTCGGCACGCTCCCCAGCAAGGGCAAGGCGACCGCGCCAGCCTTTCCCGGCCGCGACAAGTTCGGCCCCGGCAAGTCGAACCGGTACGTGACCCTGCTCGGCGAGCGGCTGGTCGCCAAGGGATACGGCCGCTTCTACAAGGTCGGCCCCGGCCCGTCCTGGTCGGACGCCGACCGCAACGCCGTGCGCGCGTTCCAACGGGCCCAGGGCTGGACCGGCCACGACGCCGACGGATACCCCGGCCCGCAGACGTGGGCTCGCCTGTTCGCCTGATCACCCCCGCCCCCGGACCTGCCCGTGCCCACCGCGCCCGGCTGGCCCACCCGCAGAGAGGACACCACCCCCCTTGAGCCCGAAGAACCGCCGCGCCATCCGTACCGCGCTCCAAACGTTCGCCGCGGTCGTCGCCGTCGTGCCCGCCCTCGCCGCGGTCGTCGCCGACTCCGACGCCCTCGCCGCCGCCGCGCCGTGGGCCGTGGCCGCCGCCGCCACAGCCGCCGGCGTCGCAGGCGTCGCCGCCCGCATCATGGCGCACCCCACGTTCGAGACCCTGCTCGACCGGTTCGGCCTCGGCCTGGTCGACGACGACGGGGGCCCCGCCCAGTGACCGAACCGACCGACACGGCGGCGATCGCCGTCGCCCTCGCGGAGTTGCGCGGCACCATGGCTGAAGGGTTCGCCACCGTCAACGGCACGTTGAACCTTCTCACCCAGCGGCACGACCAGGCCGACCGGCGCATCGAGCAGGAGGCCGCCCGCGTCGACCAGCTCGCCGAGGCCGTCGACGTCCTCGAACGAGGGGAGACCGAACGTCAGAAGCGCAACGACCAGCGCCTCGCCGACCTCGAACGCGCACGGTGGCCGCTCCCGTCCGTCGCCGCCCTGGTCGCCCTGGTCGGCCTCGCCCTGTCCCTGTGGCAGTTCGCCACCACCCCATGACAAACGCCCCCTGTACGGCCACACGCGGCCGTCGCGGGGGGCGCCTTTGTCGTACCTACGACCGCGCCGGCCGCCGTCCGTACTCCGCGACCCACCGATCGCCCCGCATGGTGATATCGGCAGTCTCGACCGGCCGCCAGTTGCTCTGGTCGTAGTAGGCGCGCTCGATGAACAGGACCGGCGCCCCGTGATTGATCCCCAGCGCCGACGCCTCGGCCCGCGTCGCACCGCGCGCCCGCACCCGCTCGACCGCCTCGCCGACGTCAATCCCGATCACCCGCATACGCGCAGCCACGCCCACGCCCGCGTACGGACCCGCCTCGGGTAGCACGATGAGCGACGACCCCGTGATCGCCGTCGGCTCCCACGACGTGGCGAGCTGCACCGGCACACCGTCGGCCAGGTACACGTAATCCGTCCGCATCACCGGGTCGCCCTCGCGGATCTCCAACCGCGCCGCGACCGCAGCGTCGGCGACAGCCGTCGCCGTGTCGTGCCGCCACGTGCCGACCGCGCCCTGTTCGGCCGCACCCTGCGCGAACGGCGAATCTTCCGCCCGCGGCCTCGACCGGCGCACCAACAGTTCCGGCGACTCCGGACCGCGCACGTAGTGCCCGGCACCGTGCCGCGAGATCACGAGACCGTCCTCGACCAGGACGGCATACGCCCGCGCGCCGACCGACGGCGACACCCCGTGGGCCCGACCCAGCTCAGCAACCGAGGGCAGCCGATCACCGGGCGCGAACTCCCCGCCAACGATCCGCCCGCGTAGTTCCTCGGCAATCACGAGGTACGGCGCCGAGTCCACCACGTGGGACCTCCAAAGAGGGAGTTTCAACAGTGACGCACCTGACAGACTACGGACTACCCGCGTACTCTTCGAGATGAGTTTGACTCTCCTCACAGAGTCCGGAGGACCCCGTCATGCCTGCCCGTTCACCCCTCGCCGATCTGCGCTCCGCCATGGAGCAGGCGAGCCGCGCCTCGGCCACCGTGAGCGACCACGGCGCCCACGTGCGCGTTTCGGTACCGGCACCGGCAGACGCCGACGCATACGAGGCCCTGCTCGCCGTCGTCGAGCAGGCCGCAGCGTGGGGCAGCAGCGACACCACGGGCGAGTTACGCGTGTGGGCGTCAGTGCTTTCGGGACGGCGAGTCGTGAGCGGCGTCAACTTCCCGCCCGCACCACGGACCGGGCAGACGCACGAAGGGACATTCCGCATGGTGCACATGCAGCCGGGCGACGTTCGGCAGTGCTGTGACCCCCCGGCCGGCCCCCCGGCACAAGCCATCTTCCCCACCGGCCCGGAGGCTCCCAGCAAGGCACGCGCCTACGTGCGCGAGGTGTTGGGCCAGGACGACCCGCCCGTCGCCGACGACCGCCTCGACGACGTCCTACTCGTCGTCTCCGAACTGGTGACCAACGCGGTCCGGTACGGCACGGAACCGGGCGACGCCGTCGCCGTCGCCGTCCTCACGACGACCGATTGCGTGCGCGTCGAGGTGCGCGACCCGGTCCGCCGACGCCCCCGCATGCGGAACGAGTCGGGGGAGCGGGCCCGCGGTCGCGGACTGCACATCGTCGACGCACTCGCCGCCCGATGGGACGTCGCCGACCGGCCGTTCGGCAAGTCCGTATGGGTGGAGGTCGACCGATGACCGACCCCGTGGTGTTCCGGGCCGTGCCCGGCCCTGGCTTTGCCGCTGGCTGCACCGTGTCGACGTGGCTGCAACGCGGCGGCCTCGACGTGCCGGTCGCTCACGTCCTGATCGGCCACGCGCCCTCGCGGCGCCCCGGAGAGACCGCCGAGAGCGTCGAGACCGGCCTACTGGGCATGGTCGACGCCATGCGCCTACACCCGGCCGCCGACCGCGTGCCGAACGTCGGCGACCGCCTGGTCGTGCGCGGGCCGTATGTCGCCCTCGACTACGGACACCCCCAGTTCTTCCTACGGCTCCCCGCACCCGGCGCCGAGTGGTGCCAGCACGTCGCGGCCGACGGGCCCGTGTGCCTGACGATCGGCCTCGACCCCGTACCACCCGGGGCGGGCCCCGACGCCGTCGAGGCGTACCTCGCCCGCGTCGTCGCCACCGGCCGCGCCTATATGGGCGCGACGTCCGTTCGCAACCGATGATCCCGGAGGGTCGAGTCATGGCCGCGCCTACGGGCCGTTGCCCGTTCTGCCTCGGGCCCCTGCGCCCCGGGCAGAAAACCGAGCGCGTCGCCGTGCCGACGAACAGTGGGCCGGACATGATCACCCGGGCGCACGCCGACCCGTGCCCGGGGGACGACGACGCATCGTCCTGGTCGCCGCCCGCCGTCGACGTCGCCGTGTCGAGCCACCCGTGACGCACGCGCGCCCCCGCGTGCGTCCTCGCCCCCGCTCCGGGCAGCAGCGCCGACGGCGCCCGTAGCGGGAAGGGCCCGCCGTCGTCTCCCCCGTGCGGCACGGCGAGGCCGAACGGCCCCGGTACCTACCGCGAGGTACCGGGGCCGTTCCATGTCCGGGGCCCTGGTTGAGCGCACCTGTTGTACACGTGCTGTCTAGGGGCCTCACACCACAGAACAAGGACGGAATAGCGAACCTTTACACCCCTGAGAGATTGGCAATATCTCTGCACGCTGATTCATCAATCTTCATTGAGAATTCAGGCTCACTGCGGGCGACGATCCACCTGAGCACCTCTGCGCGCTCAGAGTCATCATCCGCCCCTTCCCTCAGAGCGCGTCGAGCCTCCATGCGATCGGTGAGAACATATACCGGATAGAGGAGCCAGCTAACCCATCCGCCCCACCGCACATAACGATCCCAGGCGCGCTGCAACTCCGCACTGAAGGTTTGCATCACATCGCGCTGATCGTCCGACAGGGAAGCGTAGCGGTGGCTACAAACGCACTCACCTACATCGTCCGATAGTTTGTTGCGCGCCAGCGTGAGGGCGAGCCTCCGAGAAGGGGAAAAGAATTTTGGATTATTGGCCATCCAAGACGTGAACTTAAGAAACCGTTCGACGGGCACCTGATATGGGAGCTTTCCATCAAGCATGGCATTCATACACGCATTATGGACGCGTTCAACCCGCAATTGAAAGATCAAACGCACCACCCACGGAATACCAAGCACAAGCACGCCGTACGTTGCAGTCAAGGCCACGAGCATGACCACGAAGGCTTCCGCGGATGTGATTCCCATCTTAATCAATACCTATCTACGATCCGGCAACTCGACTGCGTTGCTTTTTCTTAGGCTTCTCTTCTTTAGCCACGAGCCGCCGCTCAAGTTCCCTTACTTGCTCCTTATGCCGCTTGAGCCTCATGCTTTGAACTACACACCCTGCACCCGTGACGCTCGCGGTGGCGGCAAGCGCGATGTTCACCGAGAAGCTGGCCGTAAACGAGAAGTCAGTCTGCTGTCCAGCTACCGCATTGGCAAGTGGCACAGCTGCGAGAACGAACACAGCGAGACCGACGAGGAAGACACCCACGCCAGCGACTGCGATCTTGGCGAGGGTCGTGCGCGTCTCGGCTGCTAGCTGCTCGGGCGTCGGACTACGCACAGGCTCTTCGGTTTGCTGAGCCATAAGCCACCACCCTGACGGTGCCCGACTTATTCCACTATGCACCTCTTCAGGGTGCGTGGCACCGGGAAGGTAGTTTCCGCAGGTCAGGGCCATCGGGACGCCCAAACAGATGATGAAAGAGTGAGGCGATCCATCCACCTGTTTTGCACGTGCTATCCAGGAACAGGACGCCCCGGTGGGAGAGCGACACCGCGCCGGGTCGCGCGACGCCTTGGCCGCCCCCGACGAGTGCCTGCATCGTCGCCGAGTGGTGCGGGGCGCAGTAGGGGGCCACGTCGATCAGGGGCTTGCCGGGAGGCAGCAGACCCGCCACCGAGTGCACCGCGGTGACCTCCAGCGACTCTCCCCTGCCGAGCCTGGGCAGGATGGCCGGCAGCCGCTCCGCGAGCATCGTCTTGCCGGCGCCGGGCGGTCCCTCCAGGAACAGGTGATGTCCGCCCGCGGCAGCCACCTCCACGGCCGTGCGCGCCGAGATCTGGCCGACCACATCGGCCAGGTCGTGCCCGTGGTCGGACTGGATCGCGCCCAGGCCGGGCATGCCCGTGGCCGCGCCTGTTCCCGGCACCCGCAGGCCCGCGAGCAGCGGATCCGGGCGGCCCTGGCCGTCGGGTTCCTCATCGGGCACGGGCTCGTCGGCGAGGACGGCGATCAGCTGGCGCAGACTGCGCACTCCCAACACGGACACGCCCGGCACCAGCGAGGCCTCGGCCGCGGCGCATTCCGGGACGACAACCTGCTCATAGCCGGCGTCCGCCGCTGCGATCACCGCCGGAAGGATGCCCCGGACCGGTCGCACACGGCCGTCCAGGCCGAGCTCTCCGATCATCACGATGTCGGCGAGAACCCGTGGGTCGATCCGCTCGGCTGCGCCGAGGACGGCGCAGGCCACCGCCAGGTCGAAGCCGCTGCCCGCCTTCGGCACCGACGCCGGGCTGAGCCCGACGGTGAGCTTCTTCTGCGGCCACTCACCGCCCGAGTTCACGACGGCCGCCCGCACCCGGTCCCGGCTCTCCGACAAGCTCTTGTCCGGCAGGCCCACCAAGGTGAACGCCGCCACCCCGGGCTCCAGGTCCGCCTGGACCTCGACCACGACCCCTTCGACGCCCACCAGCGCCACCGAGCACGTACGCGCGAAGCCCATGTCAGGCCACCCCCCGCGCGTGCTCGACCACGGGCGCGCCCCGGTCGGGCAGGAGTACTCCGACCAGATCGATTCGCACACCTCCCGGCGGCGCCCCTCCGTGAGCGTGGATCCAGTGCTCTGCGAGGCCGCGCAGCCGCTGCGCCTTCTCAGGACTGACAGCGGCCATCGGATGCTCGTAGCCACCGCTCCTGCGCGTCTTGACCTCACACACGACCAGGACGTCCCCGTCCCGAGCCACGATGTCGATCTCCCCGGTCCTGCCGCAGCGCCAATTGCGCTCCAGAACCGTCATCCCGGCCCCGGCCAGCCGCCTCACGGCCAGTTCCTCGCCGTACCTGCCGAGTGCACTGCGTGCGTTCATGTCGGCACCACCTCCGGCGCCAACGATGCGAGCAGCTCAGCGAGCTATTGGATCTTGGTGGACAAGTCCGCGACTGTGGATAACTTCCTCACTCCCGCGAGTGAACGTCACCCGCTCGGAAGCTCCAGATCGCTCTTGTTCAGCTCCTCGATGTTCACGTCCTTGAACGTGAGTACCCGAACCTGCTTCACGAACCGCGCCGGCCGGTACATGTCCCACACCCAGGCATCTGCCATGGACACCTCGAAGAACACCTCACCCTGAACCGAGTGCACCTGCATCTCGTAGTCGTTGGTCAGGTAGAAGCGCCGCTCGGTCTCGATCACATACTTGAACAGACCGACGACATCGCGGTACTCCCGATAGAGCTTGAGCTCCATCTCGGTCTCGTACTTCTCGAGGTCCTCGGCGCTCATGGCATGTTCCCCTTCAGCCGTGCGATCCCACCATTGTGCGCCAGTCCCGTCAGCACCTAGACAATTTCGGTGTCAAGGGTCACGGGCCCGGCGGGGGGACCTTCGTCGAGCAGAGTCCGCAGCAGCTCGGCGAGTCTGGTCGGATACACCGTCTCATGCGCTCGGGCAAGTTCCTGACACGTCCACCAGCGCGCACCGGCTACGCTGCGCCGCTCCAGCTCGGTGAGTGCCACGGCCCGCGTCGCCGTCTGTGTCGTACGTGCCAGGTAGTACCACTCGTCCTGGTCCCAGCGGCGTCCCGCGAACGGGAACGAGCACATCCGCCGCCACAGCACGGGGCCGAGCTCGACCTCCGTGATGCCCGTCTCCTCCGCGAGTTCCCGCAGTGCGGCCTCTTCTCGCGTCTCGTCGCCCTCCAGTCCCCCGCCGGGCGTGAACCACCAGTCGTCGGCCGGGTCCTCCGGCTCGTGGCCGTACAGCAGCAGGATGCGGTCCTCGGGGTCGAGCAGTACGACCCGGGCGACCTTGCGCAGCCCGTCGTCGTGCCCTCGCACCGCCTCAGCGGGCACTCGCGGGCTCCGTCCGCGCGCGGGAGCGCCCGGCGAAGCGCTTCTCGACGGGGCCGTAGGCACCGCCGGCCAGGACCAGCACGCCGCCCACGAGGATCAGCGCGACGACCGTGCGCAGCGGCCCCTGGGGCGACAGCGCGCCGAGCTGCTCGAAGCCCGTGGGGCGCTCCAGCATGCCGCTCATGGGCCATACGACGGCGTCCACCCGGGCCGAGACGGCGCTGCGCGCCACGGTGCCGCCGGCGGCGTCCGTGAGGTGGGCCGTGGAGTCCAGGGAGCCGCTGCGCTCGTCGCCGAGGAGGAAGAGCCTGCCCTCGGGCACGGTCACGCTCGGGAAGTTCTGGAGCTCGCCGAGGCCGTCGTCGGCCAGATACGGCTCGTCGATCTTCTTGCCGTTGACGGTGAGCTTGCCGCCCGTGCTGGACACCGTGTCGCCGCCGGTCGCGACCACGCGCTTGACGACGGGCGCGTTGGTCACCCAGGTCTTGTCGGTGAAGACGACGACGTCGCCCCGGCGGATCTGATCGCCGTCGATGCGCTCGGCCAGGACCCGCGCACCGGCGCCGATCGTGGGCGCCATCGAACTGGTGGGCACGGTGTACGGCCGGTAGACCACCGCTCCCCAGGCGAACCCGCCCAGGAACAGCACCAGGCCCAGCGCCACGGCCAGCCCGGACAACCGCTGTCCGGTCCGGCTGCCCGCCGGGCCCCTGCTCGCGCCGCCGTCACGCGGCGCCGTACGTGAAGTGCTCTCGCCACCCATGAATCGGCACCCTACCCGGCGGTACCGACAGGGGGCAGCCCCTCCCGAGCCCCCGGAAGCACCGGCTCGGCAAAGCTTTCGCCAGTCTTCGACGCCGGCCGGAGCCCGGTCCCGGGCGGTGCGGCCGCGAGCGGTACGGGCGCCTCACGAAGACGGCCCCGGAAAGCGCCATCAGGCGCCCCGGGGCCGCAAGGGCTCACGACGGCAGTCCCAAAGGGCCCGCCACCGGCGACCAGGCGGTCAGCGCGTCTCCGCCGCCGCGGCCCGACGCCTGCGCCACAGCACGAACGGCACCGCGCCCACCAGGGCAACGCCCTGCGGCGCCACCGTCAGCGCGGCGGAGCCCGCGCCCAGGTTCTGCGAGAAGGTGTCCGGCACCGGCAGGGTGCTCCAGCGGTTGATCGGCCAGGCGATGACGACGGCGCGGCCGACGACCTTGTCGACGGGGACCATGCCGTGGTTCACGTCGGACTGGTTGTAGCGCGAGTCCCGGGAGTTCTGCCGGTGGTCACCCATGACCCAGATGAATCCCTTGGGGACCTTCACCTTGAACTGGCCGCCCTGGTCGTCCTGGCTGCACGGCGTGTTTCCGGGGTACACGTACGGCTCGTTCAGCGCCTTGCCGTTGACCGTGAGCGGGCCGGTGCCCTCGCACTGGATCGTGTCGCCGCCGACGCCGACGACGCGCTTGATGAGGTCCTTCTCCTCGGCGGACGGCATCAGGCCGATCCAGCTGAGGAAGGTCTGCAGGGCGTTGGGATCCGGGGTGGGCTCGCCCGCCAGCCAGTTGTCGGGGTCGTGGAAGACGACGACCTCGCCGCGTTCGGGCTCGGAGCCGAACCAGGGGGTGAGCTTGTCGACCAGGACACGGTCACCCTGCTGGAGGGTGTTCTGCATCGAGTCCGAGGGGATCGAGAACGCCTGCACCAGGAATGTCTTGATCAGCAGCGCGAGGACGAGCGCGATGCCGATGAGGATCGGCAGTTCCTTCCAGAAGGAGCGCTGCTTCTTGGCGGGGGCGGCCCCGCCCGACCCCTGGCCGTCGGTCGGGGGCTGCCCGCCCGACCGTCCGCCGTCACCGTCCGATCCGGGCTCATTCCCGGAGGTCACGGCGCCGTCCGCGGCCGGGTCGGCAGCGTCCACGGGGCGTCCGCGGTGCTCCTCGCCGTCGTGCCCGGACCGTGCGCCAACCGCCACATCCCCCACGCCAACTCCTTACTCTGTGCCGCTGCCTGCCCCAAAGACGACGCAGGCCCACCACTCCCATAACGAGCGGGAGTTCCGCAGGGGTCGGGAGCTGGATCGTTCCGTTCGAATCGTCGGAAGCAACCCTATGCGACAGCTGGGGAGACGCGGTCGACCCTGCCGCCGAGTCGGAGACCGAAGCGTAGGTATTCGGCTCCTCCAGAGTCGTCCAGTGACCGAGCGGCCAGGCGATCCACATCGCCCGTCCGACGACCTCCTCCTCGGAGACCGTGCCGCCGTAGTCCTGGTCCTGGTGTGCGCGGGAGTCCGCGGAGTTGGCCCGGTGATCGCCCATCACCCACAGGCGTCCCTGCGGCACGGTGATGTCGAACTTCGCCTCGGAGGGGGAGTTGCCGGGATACAGATAGTCCTCGTTCAGGGGAACCCCGTTGACGGTGACCCGTCCTTGCGTGTCGCAGCACTTGACGCGGTCTCCGCCGACGCCGACGACCCGCTTGATCAGATCCTTCTCGTCGTCGGACGGCAGCAGGCCGATGAAGGTCAGTGCCTCCTTGACCTGCTTGACGACGACGGGGTCCTCCTTCTTCACCGTCGTCTGCTCGTCCTGGAGCCAGCCGCCGGGGTCCTTGAAGACCACGACGTCACCGCGCTGCGGCTTGGAGCCGAACCAGGGGGTGAGCTTGTCGACGAGGACACGGTCGCCGATCTGGATCGTGGCCTCCATGGAACCGGAGGGGATCACGAATGCCTGGACGAGGAAGGTCTTGAGGACCAGCGCTATGAGGACCGCGACACCGACGAGGAGGGGTATCTCCTTGATCGCCGAACGCCTGCGCCGTCGTTTGACCTTGCGCTGGAGCTGGCGCCGCTCCGCGCGGGTCCGGCCGCCGGCGGGGCTGGAGGCGCGCCGCACGCCGGTGGGCAGGAGGTTGTCGGCGGGGCTGCTGGGCACGCCGCGGGGCTTGCCACGGTTACCCATGCGCGCCCTCCGCGGCAGGCACGCGCGCGTAGGCGTCAGGGCGGTGCAGGCGGGTCCAGTGCGCAGTGGGCCAGACGATCCAGTCGGCGCGGCCGATGACGTCGTCGACCGGGATCATGCCGCCGCCGGGCGAGCCGAGGCGGTCGCGGGAGTCGCTGGAGGCACTGCGGTGGTCGCCGAGGACGAACAGGCTGCCGTCGGGCACGACGACGTCGAAGCGCACCGCGGACGCGCTGTCGCCGGGGTACAGGAACGTCGACTCGTCGACCGACCGGCCGTTCACCTGGATCCTCCCCTCCTTGTCACAGCAGACCACGTGGTCTCCCCCCACACCCACAACGCGCTTGACGTAGTCGGCATCCCCGAAATACCCGGTTCCGTCGAACACCACAACATCACCGCGCCGCGGATCGGCACCGAAACGGTACGCCAACTTATTTACGAGAACGCGGTCCCCGATCCTCAATCCGGACTCCATGGATCCGCTGGGGATCTCGAACGGTCGTACCACGAACGTGTTGAGCAGCAGCAGAAACACGAGCAGGACCAGCAGGGTCAGGCTGATCCGCCCGCCCGGCAGCCACTCGGAGATCCGCGCCACCAACGCGAAACGCGACCGTCCCTCCTGGCCCTCCGGGTCCGGGGCGTCCCCGGTGCCGGAAGGGCGGGAGGAGCGGTCGCGCTCCGTCGGCTGTGCTTCGGTGTCCATCGGGGCCAGATGTTATCCGGCCCCGCCGCGGACCCCGTGGGGGTGAGCCCCCTGAAGCGCTCAGTTCTCGCGCTTCTCCTTGATCTTCGCCGCCTTGCCGCGCAGCTCGCGCAGGTAGTACAGCTTGGCGCGGCGGACGTCACCCTTGGTGACGAGCTCGATCTTCTCGACGATCGGGGTGTGCACCGGGAAGGTGCGCTCGACGCCGACGGAGAAGGAGACCTTGCGGACCGTGAAGGTCTCGCGCACGCCGGCACCCTGGCGACGGATCACCACGCCCTTGAACTGCTGCACGCGGGAGCGGTTGCCCTCGATGACGCGGACGTGGACGTTGACGGTGTCGCCGGGGCGGAAGGCCGGGACGTCGCTGCGCAGCGACGCGGCGTCGACGGAGTCGAGCAGGTGAGACATTTCGTCTGCTTTCTTCGCTGATGCCACAGGTCATCAACGGGAACTAGATGTTCGGTGAGAGTGTCGTGCTCGTCGGGGCGGGCGTCGTGTCCCCCTGTGGCAGGGGCGCACGCCGGACGGCGCACAACAGCGGCCTATTCTTCCACGGCCTCGGTCCTGCGCCAAAATCGGCCGAACCGCTCCCCTTCCGGGTCGGGCGTCCAGCCCAGGATGGAGAGCATCTCGCGGTCCTTCTTGTCGAAGGCCCTGGGATCGCAGCGCTCGATGAGGTCGGGCCGGTTGGCGGTCGTACGCCTGAGCGCCTCGTCGCGGCGCCAGCGGGCGATCTTGCCGTGGTGGCCGCTGAGCAGCACGTCGGGGATGTCCCGGCCGCGCCACTTCGGGGGCTTGGTGTAGACGGGCCCCTCCAGGAGGCTCGCCATCGCGCCGGGCGCGAAGGAGTCGTCCCGGTGGGACTCGGCGTTGCCCAGCACGCCGGGCAGCAGACGGGCCACGGCCTCCGTGACGACCAGGACGGCCGCCTCGCCGCCGGCGAGGACGTAGTCGCCGATGGACACCTCGTGGACGGGCATGCGGGTGGCGTACTCGTCGACGACACGGCGGTCGATGCCCTCGTAGCGGGCCGGCGTGAAGATCAGCCAGGGCCGCTCGGACAGCTCGACGGCGAGTTCCTGGGTGAAGGGGCGGCCGCTGGGGGTGGGGACGATCAGCGTGGGGGCGCCGGAGCCGCTCTCGTAGCCCTCGGCGAGGACGGAGTCCAGCGCGTCGCCCCAGGGGTCGGTCTTCATGACCATGCCGGGGCCGCCGCCGTAGGGCGTGTCGTCGACCGTGTTGTGGCGGTCGTACGTCCACTCGCGCAGGTCGTGCACCTGGACGTTCAGCTGTCCACGCGCGCGTGCCTTGCCGACCAGGGAGACGTTCAGCGGCTCCAGGTACTCGGGAAAGATCGTGACGACGTCGAGCCTCATTCGCTGTCGTCCCTGGTGAAGACGGTCTCCGCGCGGTCGTCGATCAGACCCGGCGGCGGGGTGATGACCGCCCGCTGCTCCTCCAGGTCGATCTCCGCGACGATCTCCGAGACGAAGGGGATCATCACCTCGCTCCCGTCGGGCCGCTCGACGATGAAGAGGTCCTGGGCGGGCAGGTGCGAGATCTCGGTGATCCGGCCGACCTCGACGCCGTCGGCGGTCACCACGTCCAGGTCCATGAGCTGGTGGTCGTAGTACTCGTCCTCCTCCTCGGGCAGCTCGGCCGGGTCGACCTCGGCGATCAGGAGGGTGTTGCGCAGTGCTTCGGCGCCGGTGCGGTCGCGCACGCCCTCGAAGCGCAGCAGGAGGCGGCCGCTGTGGACACGGCCGGCCTCGATGGTGAGGGGTCCCGTGGAGGCGGGATCGGTGGCGAGCACGGCTCCGGGCGCGAGCCGCAGTTCCGGCTCGTCGGTGCGTACCTCGACGGTGACCTCGCCCTTGATGCCGTGGGCGCGGCCGATCCGTCCGACTACCAGCTGCACGTGTCCAATCTCCTGTCATACGACTGCGGGCCGGGGACGGCCCAGTGGCCCTCCCCGGCCCGAGCCGGTGCTGTCTTCGGCGTCAGCGGACGTGGTCCACGTCGACGAGGTCGACGCGGACACCGCGGCCGCCGATGGCGCCCACGACGGTGCGCAGAGCACGCGCGGTGCGGCCGTTGCGGCCGATCACCTTGCCGAGGTCGTCGGGGTGGACCCGAACCTCCAGCACGCGCCCGCGGCGCAGGTTGCGGGAAGCGACCTGCACATCGTCAGGGTTGTCGACGATGCCCTTCACGAGGTGCTCGAGAGCCTCCTCGAGCATGCTCAGGCCTCGGCCGACTCAGACGAAGAAGACTCAGAGGCAGCCTCGTCCTTCTTCTCCGCCTTCTTCTTCTGGGTGATCGCCTCACCCTTGCCCTCGTCGTCGCCACCGAGGGCCTCGAACGACGGGCGCGCCTTCTTCGGCTCGGCGACGAGCAGCGGAGCCGGGGCGGGCTCGCCCTTGAACTTCTGCCAGTCGCCGGTCTTCTTCAGAATGGCGAGGACGGGCTCGGTCGGCTGCGCGCCGACACCCAGCCAGTACGCCACACGGTCGGCGTCCACCTCGATGACCGACGGGTTGTAGGTCGGGTGGTACTTGCCGATCTCCTCGATCGCACGGCCGTCACGGCGAGTGCGGGAGTCGGCGACGACGATGCGGTAGTGAGGCGAACGGATCTTGCCCAGACGCTTCAGCTTGATCTTGACTGCCACGGGAGTGGGTTCTCCTGGTTTTGACGTGGTTGGGCACGGCGAGAGAAGCCGCGTGGGGATGCGGTACCCGAGTGCCCGATGGACGCGTCAGCCGGAGGAGAGAGGGGTCCTGTGCGGCTGTCGAGTACAGCTAGCCATTGTGCCACATCCCACGGGCACTCCTCGGCCGAGGGGTACGGCGCCGGCGCCCGGGCATGGCTGAGGGGCACCCGGCGCGCAGGGTGCCCTCCGGGGTTTCACGACCCGGCGCGACCGGGGTGCCGCGTACGAGCACGCAACGGCACCCCTCGCCGTCGACGCCACGTGCCGAACCGGCAGCCACGAGATGCCGGTGTCCGACGGGGCGTCGTTACGCCGCTCCCACGACCTCCGGGATGCGGAACGGCTTTCCGCAGCCGCCGCACACGATCGGGGCCTGGGCCAGGACCGAGGGGACGACGCGGACGTTACGGCCGCAGTCGCAGACCGCCTTGACGCGTACGCCGCCACCGGAGGAGCCGTGGCGGGCGGCCGGGCCCCGGAAGGTCCGGCTGGTGTCGGCGGAGGTCGCCGCGGTGTGTGCCTTCAGTGCGCGCTGGAGGCGTTCGATGGTCGGGCGGTAGCGCCGCTTGGCCTCGGGGTTGAGCGTGACCAGGGAGAAGCCGCTGCTCGGATGCGGCTCCTCGGGGTGGTCCAGGCCCAGCTCCTCGGCGATCGAGAGGAATCTGCGGTTGTGGTAACGGCCGGCCCGGGAGGTGTCGCGGACGCCGCGCGAGGCGGCGATCCCATGGACTGCCTCGTGAAGCAGTCGCTCGAAGGAGAGCTCGTGACCGCACGCGGACGACGACTCCCCGATCAGGGACTCTGGCGCGGCGAGATCCGGCAGCTCGGGGTGGTACCGCTGAATGTCGGCCCACGCCTGCGCCAGCTCCGCGGCGAGAACAGGTGGTGTCTGTGTCGTGCTCACGTAATGACAACGAGCCGGAGTGCCGCTGTGTTCCGATTCCGGGGCATCCCAAATAATTTGCACGTACCCGTCAGTTGCGAATGATGCGCCACGACGAGGGCGGGTGCGCTGATCTGCGGAGAAGCCTCACAGCTCGTACCAAGCTGGTGCGTAGCCTGACGTACGCCCCGGCACGTAGGCCGTGTCCACCCGCCGGACCCTGTGTGGTTCGCGCATGCGCAAGAGGCGTTTCGGTCGCTCTGGTTCCCCACGGGCGTCATCTCAGTAAGCGCGCGCGACGACCGCGACGTTACCGGGTGCGTCGTCGGCCTCCGGCACCGACCCGTCCTCGGCGACCGGACAGCGTACGGTCACGCCGTGCGCGGCCGGCGCGGCCTCGCCTTCTTCGCCGAGCGTGGCCCACGGGCAGGCGTGCCCAGCCACCGGCGGTCGCGGCCTCCTCGATCGTCGACACCTGAGACGTACGGGATTCGCCGATCTCGCGGACCTTGGCCAGAACCGGCTCGCCCCCCCTTGATCGCGAGGACGACCGCCTGGACGGGCGCGAGCCGGGGCGGCACGCGCAGGCCGGCGTCGTCGCCGTGGGCCATGATCAGGCCGCCGACCATGCGGGTGGAGGAGCCCCAGGAATCTGCGCGGCGTAGTCCCGGGCGTCCTCGTAGGTGGCGTGGGCGGTGTGGCCCTCCTGCCGGAGGAACTCCGTCGTGCGCAGGAACACCCGCGGGCGCATCCGCCGTGCGTGACGACGGCGAGCTCGGGCGCGAAGCCCTCGACGTGCTCGGCCTCGCGCGTCAGGTACGACTGACTGCGGGATGAACAGCGGGAAGTAGGCGTTGGCGGCACCGGCCCGTTTGATGCGGGCGTCCATCTCCGCCTGCATCCGCTCCCACAGCGCGTAGCCGTACGGCCGGATCACCATCGTGCCGCGCACCGGACCGATGTCCGCCAGCTCGGCCTTGTTGACGACGTCCTGGTACCAGCGCCGGAAGTCATGTGCCCGTGGCGTGAGTACGGGTGCCTTTGCCATGGCCAGATGGTACGGGCCCATGTTGCCGGAATGTGAATTTCGGCCACGGACGCCCGGATCCCGCAAGCAGGGCCACGAGACCCCTGGACGCGACGCATGGCGCGGAGTTTCCTGGCATACGAGGGGGGAGCGTGAGCGCATCGTCACAGGGCGCTACGGCATCGGGCACAGTGACAACTCTCGGCGGAATGGGGCGCTTTACATGACACCTACGCTCGTGCGGCAGCACCTCTCCCATACGGGCGCGACACCCCGTGTGGATCCGAGTGCACGCGCGCGTGACTGGTCCGAGATCCAGGAGCGGATGCTGGTGCCGCTCTACGAGGCCGTCTACGAGCGACTGGAAGTGGGCCCGGGCACCCGGCTGCTGGGCCTCGGCTGCGGCAGCGGGCTCGCCCTGTTGATGGCGGCGTCCAGAGGCGCGGCCGTCGCCGGTGTCGAGTCCGACTGCCCGGAACGGCTGACTCTGGCCCGGCAGCGGCTGCTGCCCCAGGCGGAGACGTGGGGCACGCGCGCGCGTGCCGAGGTCCGGCTCGTCGACGGTTCACCCCGGGACGCGGCCGGCGCGGAGACGCCCGCGTACACCCTGGTGACGGCGTTCGAGCCGATCGGGTGCCTCGCGGGTGACTCGGAGGGCCTCGGCGAGGCGCTCGCAGACGTCACCCCGCTCGCCGAGCGGGGGACGCCGGTGGTGCTCGCCGGCTGGGGTCCGCCGGAGCGCTGCGCCACGTCGTCGGTGCTGCGGGTCGCGACGAAGCTGGCCGATCCCCTGCGCAGCACGGGGAGTTGGCGCCCGGCTCTGCGCGACGACCTCGAAGAGGTCGCCCAGCGCGCGGGGCTGCGGCCCGACGGTTCGGGGCGGGTCGCCTGCCCCTTCGGGTACGCGGACGTCGACAGTGCCGTACGGGGGCTGCTGTCGACGGGGTTGTTCGACGCGGCGATCCGTGCGACCGACCAGGTCCAGGTCGACAAGGAGCTGGCGGAGGCGCTGCATCCGCACCAGCGGCAGGACGGCACGGTGTGGATGCCGAACGTGTTCCGGTACCTCATCGCGCGCGTGCCGTGATCCGGGCCCGGCACTTCGCAGGCCGTCGCCCTACTCGGCCTCGTCCTTCTTCAGCCGGGTGATCCCCGCGATCCGGTAGGCGTCCGCCTCCTCGAGCGTCTCGTGCTCCAGCAGGGCCTCCGCGAGCGCCTCCAGCCGGCCGCGGTGGTCGCGGAGTTTGTGCAGGGCCTCCTCGTAGCAGTCGTCGACGATCCGGCGCATCTCGGCGTCGATCACGTCGAGCGTCCGCGGCGCGGCGGAGAGCCCGTACGCCTGCTGGGCGTCGCTCGGCAGGGCGGAGAGGCGGCCGACGCGTTCGCTCATGCCCCAGCGGGCCACCATCCCGCGCGCGATGTTGGTGACCTGTTCGAGGTCGTTCTCCGCGCCGGTGGTGACGACCCCGTAGACGACGTCCTCGGCCGCCATGCCGCCCAGGGCGCCGATGATCCGGCCGCGCAGGTACTCCTCGGAGTGCGCGTACCGCTCCACCTCCGGGGTCGACATCGTCACGCCGAGGGCCCGGCCGCGCGGCACGATGGTGATCTTGCGGACGGGGTCGGCGCCCGGCTGGAGCATGCCGAGCAGGGCGTGCCCGCTCTCGTGGAACGCGGTGCGGCGGCGGTCCTCCTCAGGCATCACGAGGGTGCGTTCGGCGCCCAGCTGCACCTTCTCCAGTGCCTCGGAGAGGTCCGCGGCGGTCACCTGTTCCTGGCCCCGCTTGACCGCGAGCAACGCCCCTTCGTTGGCGAGGTTGGCCAGGTCCGCGCCTGTCATGCCCGGGGTCTTGCGGGCCAGCTGGATCAGGTCCACGTCCTCGGCGAGCGGGATGTCACGGGTGTGGATCGCCAGGATCGCCTCGCGGCCGCGGCGGTCCGGCGGGGAGACGTTGACCACCCGGTCGAAGCGGCCGGGCCGGGTCAGCGCCGGGTCCAGGATGTCGGCGCGGTTGGTCGCGGCGATGACGATCACACCCTCCGAGCCGGAGAAGCCGTCCATCTCGGTGAGGATCTGGTTCAGCGTCTGCTCGCGCTCGTCGTGACCGCTCACCGAGGCGCCGCCGCTGCGCACCCGGCCGATGGTGTCGATCTCGTCGATGAAGATGATCGACGGGGCCACCTTGCGGGCCTCGGCGAACAGCTCGCGCACGCGCGAGGCGCCGACACCGACGATCATCTCGATGAACTCGGACGCGGAGGCGGAGAAGAACGGCACGCCCGCCTCGCCGGCCACCGCCCGCGCCAGCAGGGTCTTGCCGGTGCCCGGCGAGCCCGCGAGCAGCACGCCGCGGGGCATCTTCGCGCCCATCCTGCGATAGGCGTCGGGGTGCTCCAGGAAGTCCACGACGTCGTCCAGCTCGCCCTTGACCTCGTCGATGCCGGCCACGTCGGCGAACGTCGTGCGGTGCTTGCCCGGCAGCAGCTCGACCGGCTTGGGCGGCGGCTTGCGCCCGAACATGCCGCCCGCGCCGCCGCGGCCCCCGGCGAACCGGCGGGCGATGAAGAGCCACAGCGCGACGATGACGACGAGGGGGGCCAGCGAGATCAGCAGGTTGACCAGGAGGCCGCGCTGCTTCACGACCGGCTGTGCGGTCACCGTGACGTCGTTCCTGCTCAGCTCCTGCCAGAGCTCGTCGTCGGCGAAGGCCGGGCGCTGGGTCTTGAACTTGGTGTACTTGCCGTCGCCCTCGGGGTTGTCCTCGGCGGTCTTCAGCTCGCCCTGGATGGCGTCGCCCTTGGAGTAGATCTTGGAGACGTTGCCGTCGTCGACCTGCCGGCTGAACTCCGTGTAGGAGATCGTCGGCTCGTCGCCCTCGTCGAGGTACGTCAGTCCGATGTACGCCAGCAGGAACACGATCACGCCGGTGACCAGCAGGCTCCACCAGCGGCCGCGTGGGCGCCGGCCGCCGGACTTCCTGGGTGGCTCGTCCGGGGTGCCCTCGGTGCGCCACGGCTGGTCAGGGGCCTTGCGTGGTGGCGCCGCATCGCTCATATCTGGACGTTACGGCAGACAGCGGGCCATGGCACGCGCAAAGGGCGCCCCTCGCGGAGAGGGACGCCCTTGCGACGTACGGGACGAGACGGTCGTACGAGAGCCGTCAGCCCATGAACTTCTTGAACTCGTCGGGCAGCTCGAAGTCCTGTCCGGCCTGCTGGCCCGGCAGTCCGAGGGCGCCACCGGCCTGAGCGGCGGCGGCCCGGCGGGCGGCCTCCTCCTGCTCCTGCTGCTTGCGCTTCATCGGGTTGCCGGAGCGCTGCTTGCCCTTGGCCTTCTTCGGCTGCTTCTTGGTGCGGCCGGGACCGCCGCCCATGCCCGGCATCCCCGGCATCCCGGGCATGCCGCCGCCCTGGGCCATGCGGGACATCATCTTGCGGGCCTCGAAGAACCGCTCGACGAGGTTCTTGACCGCGCTGACCTCGACGCCGGATCCCTTGGCGATACGGGCGCGCCGCGAGCCGTTGATGATCGTCGGTTCCTGGCGCTCGGCCGGGGTCATCGACTTGATGATGGCGGCCGTGCGGTCGACGTCCCGCTCGTCCAGGTTGTTGATCTGGTCCTTGATCTGGCCCATGCCCGGGAGCATGCCGAGCAGCTTGGAGATGGAGCCCATCTTCCTGACCTGCTCCATCTGGGCCAGGAAGTCGTCGAGCGTGAAGTCCTGGCCCTTCTTGGAGGCCAGCTTCTCCGCCATCTTCTGGGCTTCGGCCTGGTCGAAGGTCTTCTCCGCCTGCTCGATCAGGGTGAGCAGGTCACCCATGTCGAGGATGCGGGAGGCCATCCGGTCCGGGTGGAAGGCGTCGAACTCGTCGAGCTTCTCGCCGTTCGACGCGAACATGATCGGCTTGCCGGTGATCTGCCGGATCGACAGGGCGGCACCACCGCGGGCGTCACCGTCGAGCTTGGAGAGCACCACTCCGTCGAAGCCGACGCCGTCGCGGAAGGCCTCGGCGGTGTTGACCGCGTCCTGGCCGATCATCGCGTCGACGACGAAGAGGATCTCGTCCGGCGAGACCGCGTCACGGATGTCCGCGGCCTGCTGCATCATCTCCTGGTCGATGCCCAGGCGGCCGGCGGTGTCCACGATCACGATGTCGTGGACCTTGGACTTCGCGTGCTCGATGGAGTCCTTGGCGACCTTGACCGGGTCGCCGACGCCGTTGCCCGGCTCGGGCGCGTAGACCGCGATGCCGGCGCGCTCGGCGACGACGCTCAGCTGGTTCACGGCGTTCGGGCGCTGGAGGTCACAGGCGACCAGCAGCGGCGAGTGGCCCTGCTCCTTCAGCCAGCGGCCGAGCTTGCCCGCGAGGGTGGTCTTACCGGCACCCTGGAGACCGGCCAGCATGATCACGGTCGGGGGCTGCTTGGCGAACCGCAGGCGGCGGGTCTCGCCACCGAGGATCGTCACGAGCTCGTCGTTGACGATCTTCAGGACCTGCTGGGCCGGGTTCAGCGCCTTGGAGACCTCCGCGCCCAGGGCACGCTCCTTGACGTTCTTGATGAACGTCCGGACGACCGGCAGCGCCACGTCCGCTTCGAGGAGCGCGATGCGGATCTCGCGCGCGGTGGCGTCGATGTCCGCCTCGGAGAGCCGTCCCTTGCCGCGCAGGTTCTTGAAAGTCGCTGAGAGGCGATCGGAGAGAGTATCGAACACGGCGCTCGCGGTCCTCGGGGTCGGTGGCAGCTGGGAATCGCCCTCCAGGGTATCCCGGCGGCGCAGGTTGCCGGGATCCCTGGGTCAGGAGCCTTGGAACAGGGTCTCAGCCCCGCAACATCTCCTCCAGCTTGCGTGCGACGGCGGCCGCCTCGTCGCCGGGCAGCGGGGCGCCCTCGGGCCCTGTGACATAGAACGCGTCGACGGCGTTGGCGCCGAGAGTGCTGACATGCGCACTGCGCACCCGCACGCTCGCGTCCTCCAGCGCCCGCCCGATCCGGAACAGCAGCCCCGGCGCGTCCTGGGCGCGCACCTCGATGACCGTGGCCAGCCGGGAGGCGGCCGGATGCACCGTCACCCTCGGCGGCGGCGCCACCACGCCCCGGCGGCGCGGATAGGCCGCGTCCCGCTCGGCGAGCCGGCCCGCGATGTCCAGGGAGCCGTCCAGCGCCCGTACGAGGTCGGCGCGGAGCCGGGCGGCCTGCGGCAGCGAGCCGTACTCGGCGGCGACCCGCCAGTTCAGCAGCAGGACGGCGCCCTCGACGCCGTCGGGCAGGTCCAGGGCGCTCAGCTCGGCGGTGCGCACGGTCAGGCGGTGCATCGCCAGGACACCGGCCACCGCGGGCAGCACGCCCGGCTGGTCGGGGACGGCGATGAGGAGTTCCACGCCGAGCGGCTCCGGATCGCCCGGTGACTGCTCCTCGGCCGGCGGCTCGGTCTGGGCCCGCAGCGCCAGTACGGGGCTGCCGGTGGCGATCGCCTCGATGGCGAGCCGTTCCTGCTCGGCGGTGGGCGCGGCGGCCTCGGGCTCGGCGGGGTCGTCCCCGGCGAGGACCGCGCCGACGCGTTTGACCAGGTCGGCGACGAGGGACCCGCGCCAGGAGGACCAGGCGGCCGGGCCGGTGGCCAGGGCGTCCGCCTCGGTCAGGGCGTGCAGCAGCTCCAGGGTGCCCTGCGAGCCGACGGCCTCGGCGACCGAGCGGACGGTGGCCGGGTCCTCCAGGTCGCGCCGGGTGGCCGTCTCGACGAGCAGCAGGTGATGGCGTACGAGGGTGGAGAGCACCGTCACGTCGTCGCGGTCGAAGCCGATGCGCGCGGCCACGTCCTTGACGATGATCTCGCCGGCCACGGAGTGGTCGCCGGGCCAGCCCTTGCCGATGTCGTGCAGCAGCGCGGCGACCAGCAGGAGGTCGGGGCGGTGGACGCGGCGGGTGAACTCGGAGGCGCGCACGGCCGTCTCGATGAGGTGCCGGTCGACGGTCCAGATGTGCACGGCGTTGCGCTGCGGACGGCAGCGCACCCGCTCCCAGTCGGGCAGGAAGTGGGTGATCAGTCCTTCGGCCTCCAGTGCCTCCCACACCTCGATCGTCGGCCGCCCGGAGCCCAGCAGGGTGACCAGCTGCTCTCGGGCCTCGGCGGGCCAGGGCGTGGGCAGCGGGCGCACGTTCGCCGCCATGCGCCGTACGGCGTGCAGGGAGAGCGGCAGTCCGGCCTGAGCGGCGGCGGCCGCGGCCCGCAAGGGGAGCACGAGGTCACGCTCGGGGCGTGCGGCACGGGCGAGCACCACCTCGCCGTCCTGCTCCACGACGCCCTCGGCGAGCGGCGAGCGCTCGGCGGTGGGTTTCGTACCGCCGCCCAGCATGGCGCGCAGACGCGGCCGTACGGCGCGCGCCCGCAATACGCGCCCCACTTCACGCCAAGTGACATCACTGGCGTACGAGATCACCCGCGCCGCCTCGTACACCTGCCGCAGCAGCGTGTCGGCGTCGAGCAGGCCGAGCTCGGCGGCGACCTGGTCCTGCTCCTGGAGCGAGAGCCGGTCGGTCGCCCGCCCGGTGGTCAGGTGCAGGGCGTCGCGTACGTCGAGCAGCCGGCGCCGGGCGTCGTCGAGACCCTCGCGCGGGGCGTCGGCCAGCCAGGACGCGGCGACGGCGCGCAGGATCGTGGCGTCCCGCAGACCGCCGCGCGCCTCCTTCAGGTCGGGCTCCAGGAGGTACTGCAGCTCGCCCTGGCGCTCGGCGCGTTCGGCGGACAGTTCCTGCAGCTCGGGCAGCCGCTTGGGGGCCTGGTTGCGCCAGTCGGCGAGAACCGAGGTGCGCAGTCCCGCCGTGAGGCCCAGGTCGCCCGCGATGTGCCGGGCGTCCAGCAGGCCGAGCTGGACCTTGAGGTCCTCGCCGGCGGTCCTGCGGGCCTCGGCGGGTGTGCGCACGGAGTGGTCGAGGGCGAGGCCGAGGTCCCACACGGGGTACCAGATGCGGTCGGCCAGCGCGGCCACCGCCTTGCTGTCGGCGCCGTCGTGCAGCAGGAGCAGGTCCAGGTCGCTGCGCGGGGACAGCTCGCCGCGGCCGTACCCGCCGACGGCGACCAGGGAGACGCCGCGCAGCCCCTCGGCACCGGCCGCGAACAGGCCGGTCAGCCACTCGTCGGTCAGCTCCGCGAGGGCGGTACGGCGCGGCGGCCCGGACCGCGCCTCCTCGGTGAGGAGACGCAGCCGGGCCGCCGCGTAGCCGCTGGGTCCCGAGCCCTCTGCATCCTTGGAAACGTCCGTGCTCGTCACCCAGCGACTCCTGTTCTGTTTCCCTGCCTCAGAGCGCGTCGGGCCCGCGCTCGCCGGTCCGTACCCGTACAGCCGTCTCGACCGGAAGGGACCAGACCTTGCCGTCACCGATCTTGCCGGTGCGGGCGGCCTTGACGATGACGTCGATCAACTGCTCGGCGTCGTCGTCCTCGGCCAGGACCTCGATACGGATCTTCGGGACCAGGTCGACGGTGTACTCGGCACCGCGGTAGACCTCGGTGTGGCCCCGCTGACGACCGTAGCCGCTCGCCTCGGTGACCGTCAGGCCGTGGACTCCGAAGGCCTGGAGGGCTTCCTTGATCTCGTCGAGCCGGTGGGGCTTGACGACGGCGGTGATGAGCTTCATGCGTCCACCTTCTTGGTGTCGGCAGCGGTGCTGCTCTGGGCGGGCGAGACCGAGATGTGCGAGGACGCAGCCGCGCTGAAGTCGTATGCAGTCTCGGCGTGCGCGGCCTGGTCGATGCCGCTGACCTCGTCGTCCTCGGAGGCCCGGAAGCCGATCGTCTTCTGGATGGCGAAGGCGATGATCCAGGTCACCACGAAGGTGTAACCCATCACCGAGAAGGCGCCGATGGTCTGCGACAGGAACTGGTCGCCACCGCCGGCCCCGCCCGTGGCGAGGAAGCCGACCATCAGGGTGCCGATGACACCGCCGACGAGGTGGACACCGACGACGTCGAGCGAGTCGTCGTAACCCAGCTTGTACTTGAGGCTGACGGCCCAGGAGCAGACGGCACCGGCGACGACACCGATGAGCAGGGCACCGAAGATGTTGACGTTGCCGCCGGACGGGGTGATGGCGACCAGACCGGCGACCGCGCCGGAGCAGGCACCGAGCGTGGTGAACGCGCCGTGGCGGATGCGCTCGTAGATCAGCCAGCCGAGCATGGCGGCACCGGTGGCGACCTGCGTGTTGATGGCCATCTGCGCGGTGGTGCCGTCGACGCCCAGCTCGGAGCCGGCGTTGAAGCCGAACCAGCCGAACCACAGCAGCGCGGTGCCGAGCAGGACGAGCGGCATGTTGTGCGGGCGCATCGGGTCCTTCTTGAAGCCGACGCGCTTGCCCACGACCAGGATCGCGGCGAGGGCGGCGATACCGGCGTTGATGTGGACCGCCGTACCACCCGCGAAGTCGATCACGGCCGGGTCGAGCTGCGAGAGCCAGCCGCCGCCCCAGACCCAGTGGGCGACCGGGAAGTAGACCGCGGTGACCCACACGCCGATGAAGATCATCCACGCGCCGAACTTGACACGGTCGGCGAGGGCACCGCTGATCAGGGCCGCGGTGATGACGGCGAACAGCATCTGGAAGAGCGAGAAGGCGAACAACGAGATGTCGTTGCCGGTGAAGCTCTCCATGGTGCTGTCGGCGTTGACGCCCTTGAGCCCGATCATGTCCAGGTTGCCGATGAAGCCGCCCGTGTCACCGCTGAAGGCGAGGGAGTGGCCGTACAGCACCCACAGCACGCTGACGATGCCGAGGGAGATGAAGGACATCATCAGCATGTTGAGCACGCTCTTGGCTCGGACCATGCCGCCGTAGAAGAGCGCCAGCCCGGGCGTCATCACCATGACGAGCGCTGCACTGATCAATACGAATCCGGTGTCTGTGCCGTTCAATGCCGGTATCTCCTCGTCGTTGGTACGGCCCGTGCGGGCGAACCCTGAGCGGATTGAGGGGTGGGCCGGTTATGCGCCAAGAGATTGACGCAGCACGGTTTCGGCGGAAGCCCCTCGTTGTTTCGCGGGTGTGACGAAGGCACCTGGCGTGTTACGTGTCGATGAACCGCGAGATGTTCGGCTGCACGATCGTTATCGTGGCGCAACCTTCCTCGAAGGAACGAAAACCGGCCGCGGTCGGCCTTCCGATGACCTGGCATGGGGGAGCCGAGTCGGGCAGTTCGGGAGGGCCGGCCGCGGCCGGGGTTCTGCGGTCCCAGGGTTCGGCCCCGGGTGTCAGACCGCTTCGGCGGTCTCCGGGAGCTCGACGGCGAGCTTGTCGGTGAGGTCCACGACCTCCGCGAGATCTCCGAAATCGCGTACGGCCGTGTCGACCGTCTTTCGAATACGAGTGTTGACGCGTTCGGAGCGGACCTTCTTGGCGACCGCCATGGCCCGCTCGGCACAGACCGCGCTCTGCTCGGGCTCGCGGCGCAGCAGATGGACCGTGGCCAGACCGATGAGGTTCAGCGCATACGACCGCTGGTGCTCGCCGTCCTTCTCGAACAGGTCCACGGCCTGCTGCATCAGCGGCTCGGCCAGCGAGGCGTAGGTCGGGCTGCGGCCCGCGACATAAGCCAGGTCACGGAAGGAGTGGGAGTTCTCGCCGTACAGCTCGGCCTCGGAGAAGAAGCGGATCCAGTCGGGGTCCGGCTCGTCCCACTCGTCGGACTCGGCGAAGGTGTCCTCGGCCATCCGGACGGCCCGCTTGCACTTGCCGGGCTGGCCCATGTTGGCGTACGCGCGGGCCTCCATCGCATACAGCATCGACTGGGTGCGCGGGCTCGCGCAGTCCCGGCTGCCGTACTGCGCGAGGTGGATCAGCTCCAGGGCGTCGTCGGGCCTGCCGAGGTGGATCATCTGGCGGCTCATACTGGACAGCACGTACGAGCCGAGCGGCCGGTCACCGGCCTCCTTGGCGGCGTGCAGCGCGAGGACGAAGTACTTCTGCGCGGTGGGCTGGAGCCCGACGTCGTACGACATCCAGCCGGCCAGCTCGGCCAGCTCGCCGGCGACCTTGAACAGCTTGCGGGTGGTGGCCTCGGGCTGGGGTTCCTGGAGGAGGTCGGTCACCTCGTGCAGCTGGCCCACGACCGCCTTGCGGCGCAGGCCGCCGCCGCACTGGGCGTCCCACTGCCGGAACATCACGGTGGTGGACTCCAGCAGGTCCAGCTCGGGCTTGGACAGCCGGCCCCGCGCGCGGGAGGACGGGACGGTGCGGGGCTCGTGGTACGGGGCGGGCGGGGCGGGGACCAGCCAGCGCTGCATCGGCTCGATGAGCGCCGGGCCCGCGGACAGGGCCAGCGAGCTCCCGAGGAAGCCGCGCCGCGCCAGCATCAGGTCGCTGCGCGAGAACTCGCTGAGCAGGGCCACCGTCTGCGGGCCCGTCCAGGGCAGGTCGACACCGGACGCGGAGGGTGACTGACGGGGGGCGCGCAGGCCGAGGTCCTCGACGGAGACGACGCAGCCGAAGCGCTCGGAGAACAGCTCGGACAGGATCCTGGGGATCGGCTCGCGGGGGTTCTCGCCGTCCAGCCAGCGGCGTACGCGGGAGGTGTCGGTGGAGATGTGGTTGGCACCCAACTGGCGGGCCCGGCGGTTCACTTGGCGGGCGAGTTCGCCCTTCGACCAGCCGCTGCGGACGAACCAGGACGTGAGGAGCTCGTTCGGGCGCCTGTCGGCGTGCGATGCGCCACCGGCACTCGTACCGCCTTCACTGTTGCCGCTCACTGGAACGCCCCCATCCCTTGGACCACTTGTCACCGAGTGCGCCAAGCCCTATCAGAATGCCGGTAAATACGGTCGCCCGTCCGGCAGTTCTCACCCTTCGAACGGAAAGCCGACTTGCCTGCGGCATACCCACGAGCGCATGTGCCCCGAAGCTCCGTGCACTCACGGTAATCCTACGATCACGGCTTCAGCCATGGCGATCCCTGAATCGCCACCATTCGCCACCCCTTCGAATGAACTCACGGACGCCTCCACGCGATTCACTTGACATAGGACGGCCGGAAGTGGGCGGAGCGAAGCACTCAGGGGCGCGTGTCGCCGGGCCCACCACCCGGGGCACTTCGAAGCGCCGCATGGACCCCGCGGCGCAAAACGGGTACCCGTTCACCGAGGAACACGCAGAGTCACATTCTGCATTCGCGTCGTAACCACCGGCGCGCTTGACCGTTGGAGGGGGCATGGGCTTCACGATCGGCGGCATCCGGGAGATGCGATCCGGCTCGCGGCGACGCGGCCGCGCCTCGGAGTGCACCGCCGTCGCCGAGTTCACCGGACTGTGGGGCTGGGACGCCGTACCCGGCGCACGCGCCGCCGCGGGCGCCTGCTCGTGCGGCCGTTCCGACTGCGACGCGCCCGGCGCGCACCCCCTGGACTTCGCGCCCCGGGTCCCGGCCGGCGCCACGCTCGACGACGTCACCAAGGCGTGGTCGGAGTTCCCGGGCGCCGCGGTGATGCTCCCGGTCGGCCGGGCGTTCGACGTCATCGAGGTCGCCGAGTCCGCCGGACGCCGCGCGCTGACCCGGCTCGAGCGGATGGGCCTGCCCCTGGGCCCGGTCACCGCCACCCCCGACGGCCGCGCGCACTTCTTCGTCGCCCCCGGTGCCGCCGCCGAGCTACCCGAGATCCTCTACCGCATGGGCTGGGACGACCCGACCCACCTCGATCTGCGCGGCCTCGGCCCCGGGAAGCACATCACGGCCCCGCCGTCCGACCGGGGCGGCCTGGGCCCGGTGCGCTGGCTGCGTCCGCCGGCCCTGGACACGGCGACGAAGCCGCCGGCGGCCCGGCTGCTGCTGGGCACGCTGGCGTACGTGGCACACAGGTCACGGGCCTAGAGGGCCTGTTGCGAAAGTGGCGCCGTCGCCCGAAGGGCGGCCGCGCGGCGTTCGGTGCGTCCCCTCGGCGTGCCGCCCGGAAGCTCTCGTACTGGACGTACTCGGGCTTTTCGGGCGGTGCGGCGACAGGGGGTGCCGGGCGTCGCGCGGCAGGCGCCACTTTCGCACCAGGCCCCAGGCCCTGCACGGCAAAGCGCCCGTCCCCCGACTGCACCTCGGGGGCGGGCGCTTCTTGCACCAGGTACCGAATCCGGTAGCCGGTGTCACTCTCCGATAAGGGCGTCAACGAACGCCTCCGGCTCGAACGGCGCCAGATCGTCGGCGCCCTCCCCCAGCCCGATGAGCTTCACGGGCACACCCAGCTCGCGCTGCACCGCGACGACGATGCCGCCCTTGGCGGTGCCGTCCAGCTTGGTCAGCACGATGCCGGTGATGTCGACGACCTCGGCGAAGACACGGGCCTGCACCAGGCCGTTCTGCCCCGTGGTGGCGTCCAGCACGAGCAGCACCTCGTCCAGCGGTGCGTGCTTCTCGACGACCCGCTTGACCTTGCCGAGCTCGTCCATGAGGCCGGTCTTGGTGTGCAGGCGCCCGGCGGTGTCGATGAGGACGACGTCGGAGCCCATCTCCTTGCCCTCCTTCACCGCGTCGAAGGCGACGGAGGCGGGGTCGCCGCCCTCCGGGCCGCGCACGGTGTAGGCGCCGACCCGCTCGCCCCAGGTCTGGAGCTGGTCGGCGGCGGCGGCACGGAAGGTGTCGGCGGCGCCCAGGACCACGCTGCGGCCGTCGGCCACGAGGACGCGGGCGAGCTTGCCGGTGGTGGTGGTCTTGCCGGTGCCGTTGACGCCGACGACCATCACGATGCCGGGCTTGCTGGCCTCGGGCTCGGTCTTGACCACGCGGTCCATGTCGGTGCCGACCAGCTTCAGGAGCTCCTCGCGCAGCAGGCCGCGCAGCTCCTCGGGGGTGCGGGTGCCGAGGATCTTCACGCGCTCACGCAGGCCCTCGACCAGCTCCTGGGTGGGGGCCACGCCGACGTCGGCGGTGAGCAGGGTGTCCTCGATCTCCTCCCAGGTGTCCTCGTCGAGGTGCTCGCGCGACAGGAGCGTGAGCAGCCCCTTGCCGAGGGCGGTCTGCGAGCGGGAGAGCCGGGCGCGCAGCCGGATCAGGCGGCCGGCGGTGGGCTCCGGCACCTCGATCTCGGTCGGCGGGAGCTCTTCGACGACGGGCGGTTCCTCGACGGCGACTCCGGTCGAGCCGTCGGGAAGGTCCACCTCCTCTATGGTCCGGCGCTCTTCGTCGCGCGGTGTCTCGGCCTCGTCGCCGACGTGCGGCTCGGCCGGAGGGGCGGTGATGTCGGGCGCGGCGGGCGGCGGCGGGGGCAGCTGCTTCTTGCGACGGCTGCCGACGACGAGCCCGCCGAGCGCGCCGAGCACGACCACGGCGATGACTACAGCAAGGATGACGATGTCCATAACCCGTCCAGTATCGGCCATGGAGTCCGGCGACACCGCTCTGGATGTCTGACACACCGTCAGCTAACGTCCGCCTTCATACCCGCCCGGTGAAGGGGGACCCCCATGCCCGTCTCGGTCGTACGCTTCAACCTCGTCGAGCCCGACGCCACCCCCGCCTCCCTCGCCGCCCGCTACCGGGCGGCCCTGGAGATGGCCGCGTACGCCGACGAGCACGGCATCACCACGGTGCAGACGGAGGAGCACCACGGCGCCGAGAACAACTGGCTGCCGTCGCCGTTCGCCTTCGCCTCCGCCGTCTTCGGCGCGACGAAGCACCTCGCGGTCACCGTCTCGGCGATCATCGGCCCGCTGCACGACCCGCTGCGCCTCGCCGAGGAGATCGCGGTCCTGGACCTGCTCAGCGGCGGGCGGCTGGTCACGGTCGCCGGGATCGGGTACCGGCCCGAGGAGTACGCCCTGTTCGACGTGGAGTGGAAGCGGCGCGGCCGGCTCCAGGACGAGCTGCTGGAGACCCTGCTCAAGGCGTGGACCGGCGAGCCCTTCGAGTACCACGGCCGTACGGTACGGATCACCCCGCGCCCGTTCACCGACCCGCACCCCCTGCTGCTGGTCGGCGGCTCCTCGAAGGCCGCCGCCCGCCGGGCCGCCCGCCTCGGCCTGCCGTTCTTCCCCAGCGCGCATCTGCCGGAGCTGGAGGCGTACTACAAGGAGCGGCTGGTGGAGTACGGCACCGAGGGCTGGACGATGATGCCGGCCGCCGAGACGCCGCTGCTGCACGTCGCCGAGGACCCGGACCGGACCTGGGCCGAGCACGGCCGGCACTTCCTGCACGAGGCCCGCACCTACGCCTCCTGGCAGTCCGGGGAGATCCGCTCGGCGGTGAAGTCGGGGGCCACGACGGTGGCGGAGCTGCGCGCCGAGGGCGTGTACCGGATCGTGACGCCCGAGGAGTGCGCGGCGCTGGGCTTCGACAACTACGTACTGCACCCCTTGTCGGGCGGGATGCCCGTGGCGGAGGGGTGGCGGAGTCTGCGGCTGTTCTGCGAGCGGGTGCTGCCCGCGCTGGACGACTGACCCACCGCATACGACACCGCCGCCCCGGCTCGGGCAGTGGCCGGGCCGGGGCGGCGGCGGGTTACGGGGAGAGGGGCAGCGGGGACTTGGCCCTTCCCCCCGGGTCCGGGTGGGCTGCTCAGCCCATGTCCTCCAGCTTCTTGCCCTTGGTCTCGGGCACGAACTTGAGGATGAAGGGGATGGAGAGGAAGGCGAACACCGCGTACATGACGTAGGTGAGCGACAGGTTCCAGTCCGCCAGGTCCGGGAAGGTGATCGTGATCAGCCAGTTGGCGATCCACTGGGCCGAGGCGGCCACGCCCAGGGCCGCGGCGCGGATCTTGTTCGGGAAGACCTCGCCGAGCATGACCCAGACGACCACGCCCCAGGACAGGGCGAAGAAGAGCACGAAGGCGTTGGCGGCGATCAGCGCCACGTAGCCCTGCGCGGTCGGCAGCGGGTCGCTGCCGTTCTGGAAGGAGAAGGCCCAGGCGGCCGCCGCGAGCGAGAGGCCCATGCCGACGGAGCCGATGAGGGCGAGCGGCTTGCGGCCGAGCCGGTCGACGAAGATCATCGCGATCACGGTGCCGATGATGTTGATGATCGAGGTCTCGAACGAGTAGAAGAAGGAGCTCGACGGGTCGACGCCCACGGACTGCCACAGCAGGTTCGAGTAGTAGAAGATGACGTTGATGCCGACCAACTGCTGGAAGACGGAGAGGCCGATACCGATCCACACGATCGGCAGCAGGCCGAACTTCCCGCCCAGCAGGTCCTTGAACGTCGACTTGTGGTCGCTCTTCATGGCCTGCTCGATCTCGGCGACGCGGCCGTCCAGGTCGACGCCGCCCTCGACGTCGGCGAGCACCTTCTTCGCGTCGGCGACGCGGCCGACGCTGATCAGGTAGCGCGGGGACTCGGGGATGGCGAAGGACAGCAGCCCGTAGATCAGCGCGGGCACGAGCATCACGCCGAGCATCCACTGCCAGGCCTCAATGCCCGCGATGGTCCCGCGCTCCTCGCCGTCCGCCATGTTCAGCAGGGCCCAGTTGACCAGCTGCGAGACGGCGATGCCGATGACGATGGCGGCTTGCTGGAAGGAGGCGAGCCGGCCGCGGTAGGCGGGCGGAGCGACCTCGGCGATGTAGGCCGGGCCGATGACCGAGGCCATACCGATGGCGATACCGCCGAGCACGCGCCAGGCGGCGAGGTCCCACGCGGCGAACGGCAGGCCGGAACCCACGGCGCTCACGGCGAACAGCACCGCCGCGATCTGCATGACGCGGATCCGGCCGATGCGGTCGGCTATGCGGCCGGCGATCGCGGCGCCGAGGGCGCTGCCGAGCAGGGCGCTGGCGGCGACCGTACCGGTGACGCCCGAGCTGAGGTCGAACCGGTCCTGGATACCGCCGTTGGCTCCGTTGATGACGGAGCTGTCATAACCGAACAGGAAGCCGCCCATGGCGGCCGCCGCGGTGATGAAGACGACGTGCCCGAGATGCTCGGGGTGGGCCGCCTTGGCTCCTGGTGTGGACGCCTGCGCTGTGCTGGTCACGTGTACTCCTCGGGCACCGGCAACGCTGCCGGGTGGGGGTCAGCCGCTTCAGGCCGTGATACCTGAAGTTAAAAGCAACGTTGGAGACCCTATGCCTTCAAGTATCTAAGTCAAGAGGGGGTCTGCTGTGACTTCGGAGACGCACTTGGGTGACATGTGTTCACTTCTTGAAGTGAAGGTGAAGAGGTGAAGGCAGACCGAGGAAGCTGGGTGCGGCCCGGCGTCAGCGCAGCTTCTGGCTGATGACCTTCGACACGCCGTCGCCCTGCATGGAGACGCCGTACAGCGCGTCGGCGACCTCCATCGTGCGCTTCTGGTGCGTGATCACGATCAGCTGCGAGGCTTCCTGGAGCTCCTGCATGATGCGGATCAGCCGCTGGAGGTTGGTGTCGTCGAGGGCGGCCTCGACCTCGTCCATGACGTAGAACGGGCTCGGCCGGGCCTTGAAGATGGACACCAGCATCGCGACGGCGGTGAGTGAACGCTCACCACCCGAGAGCAGCGACAGCCGCTTGACCTTCTTGCCCGGCGGGCGCGCCTCGACGTCGACACCCGTGGTGAGCATGTTGTCGGGGTCGGTCAGGATCAACCGTCCCTCACCGCCCGGGAACAGCCGGCTGAAGACGCCCTCGAACTCCCGGGCCGTGTCCCAGTACGCCTCGGTGAAGACCTGCTCGACGCGTTCGTCGACCTCCTTGACGACCTGGAGCAGGTCGGCACGGGTCTTCTTCAGGTCCTCGAGCTGCTCGCTGAGGAACTTGTGCCGCTCCTCCAGCGCCGCGAACTCCTCCAGGGCGAGCGGGTTGACCTTGCCGAGCTGCTGGTAGGCACGCTCGGCGGCCTTGAGCCGCTTCTCCTGCTCGGCCCGCACGAACGCCTTGGGCTGGTTGCGGGGGTGCTCGGGGTCGTCGGGCAACTGCTCGCCCTCGGCGGCCAGGGACGGCGGCACGAGCTGGTGGGGGCCGTACTCGGAGACGAGCCCGGCGGGTTCCACGCCCAGCTCCTCCAGCGCCTTGGTCTCCAGCTGCTCGATCCGCATCCGCTTCTCGGCGCCGAGGACCTCGCCGCGGTGCACGGAGTCGGTCAGCTTGTCGAGTTCGGCCTTGAGGTCACGGCCGGCGCCACGGGCGGCCGTCAGCTCCTGCTCCCGCAGGGCCTTGGCGGCCTCGGCCGCGCCACGCTCCTCCTCGGCGCGGGCGAGGGAGACCTCGACGTGCGCCAGCAGCTGCCGCGCACCGGAGGCGACGGCCTCCGCGACGGCCGCCTCGTGGCGCAGCCGCGCCCGCCGCTGCTCGGCACGCGCGCGTGCCTCGCGTTCGGCGCGGGCGGCCCGGTCCAGGGAGTCGGCCCGTCCGGCCAGTCCCTTGACCCGCTCCTCGTGCGTACGGACCTGGAGGCGGGCCTCCATCTCGGTCTGCCTGGCGTTGGCGCCGTCGGCGGCGAGCCGGTCCCGCACCGAGGTGTCGGGCTCCTCCTCGACCGGCATCTCCTCGGCCACGGCGAGCCGCTCGGCCAGTTCCTCGGCGTCCATGAGCGCCTTGTCGAGGGCCTCCTGGGCCCGCGCGGCGGCGGCGACGGACCGCTCTGCCTCCCCCGCGGCACCACGCGCCTGCCCGGCGAGCCGGCCGAGCTGCTGTGCCACGGACGACTTCTCCCGGTCGGCCGCCCTGCGCCGCTCCCCCACTTCCTCGACGAGTGCCGCGCAGTCCTTGCGCCGCTCGGTGGCCGCGTGCTGCGCTTCGGTGAGCTCCTCGCAGCGGACCGCCAGCTCTTCCAGCTCGGTTGCGGCCTCGTCCACGGACGCCTGCACTTCGAGGAGGCTGGGGGCACCGGCGGAACCGCCGTGCGCGAAGTGACCGCCGAGGAGGTCGCCCTCGGCGGTCACGGCGGTGAGATGGGGGTGGGTGTAGACGAGGTCTTCGGCTTCTTCGAGGGTGCCGACGACGACGATGCCGTGGAGGAGACGTCGGATGGCGGGCACGAGGTCGGAGGGGGCGCGGACGAAATCGGCAGCGCACTGTTGCCGGGCGTCCGCGGGTTCGCCGTGGCTGGTCGCGCCGTTCCCCGCACCCCTGAGGGGCGTTGTCGCGCCGCTGTCCTCCGGCGCTCCCGCCAACAGCAGGGACGCCCGCCCGCCGTCCTGCTTGCGGAGCAGGCGGATGGCCTCGGCCGCCGCCGACGGAGAAGCCACCGCGATCGCGTCCGCCGCCGCTCCGAACGCCGCCGCCAACGGGATCTCGTAGCCCGGTGTCACAGTCAGGAGTTCCGCAGCAGGGCCCAGCAGCCCTGTGAGGCGATCCTCCGCGCCGAGCAGCGCTCCCGTGCCGTCCTTGCGGCGCAGGCCCAGCGCCAGCGCCTCGTGGCGGGCCTGGGTCGCGGCACGCCTGCGTTCCGTCGCGGTGGCCGCCTCGCGGGCCGCCGTCAGGGCGGCCTCCGCCTCCGCGAGCTGTGCCTTCGCCGTGTCGTGCTGCTCGGCGAGTTCCGCGTCGCCGGCGTCCAGGCCGTCGACCTCGGCCTTGAGCGCCTCGTACTCCTCCTGGGCGGCGACGGCCCGCTCCTGCGCCTCGTCCCGGGCGGCGGCAAGGCGGTCGATCTCGGACTGGGCGGACGCGGCACGCGAACGGGCCGCGTTGACCTGGCCGTTCAGCCGGGCGAGGCCCTCACGGCGGTCGGCGATGGCGCGGGCGACGTCCTTGAGCCGGCGTTCCTCGAGGCCGAGTTCACGCTCCAGCTCGGCGCGGTGGGCGACCGTGTCCTCCAGCGCCCGCTCGGCCGCTTCGAGGGCCGCCTCCAGCTCCGCCTCCTGCTCACGGATGCGGGCGGCCTCGCGCTCCATGTCCTCGGGGTCGCGGCCCCGACGCTCCTCCGGCGGCGTGGACGTCGCGCTCTTCACGCGTGCGTCGGCCAGCGAGATCGTGCCGCGCACCCGCTCGGCGAGCTGGGACAGCTCGTACCAGGTCTGCTGGGCCTGCTGGAGGCGCGGGGTGAGCCGGCGGACCTCGTCCTCCAGGAGGGCCTCGCGCTGGAGGGCCTTCTTCAGCTCCTGCTCGGCGGCCTCCTTGCGCTCCTTGAGCGCGGCCTCGTCGGCGACCTCGGTCCGGAGCGCCTCCCGCAGCCGTACGAGATCGTCGGCGAGGAGGCGCAGACGGGCGTCGCGCAGGTCCGCCTGGATGACGGCGGCCCTGCGTGCGACGGCCGCCTGACGGCCCAGCGGCTTGAGCTGGCGGCGCAGTTCGTCCGTGAGGTCCTGCACGCGCGCGAGGTTGGCCTGCATCGCGTCCAGCTTGCGCAGCGCCTTCTCCTTGCGCTTGCGGTGCTTGAGGACGCCGGCCGCCTCCTCGATGAAGGCGCGGCGGCCCATGGGGTCCGCGTGCAGGACGGAGTCGAGCTGGCCCTGGCCGACGATGACGTGCATCTCGCGGCCGATGCCGGAGTCGGAGAGCAGTTCCTGGATGTCCAGGAGGCGACAGGTGTCACCGTTGATCTGGTACTCGCTGCCGCCGTTGCGGAACATGATCCGCGTGATGGTGACCTCGGAGTACTCGATGGGCAGCGCCCCGTCGGAGTTGTCGATGGTCAGCGACACCTCGGCGCGGCCCAGCGGCGGGCGGCCGGTGGTGCCGGCGAAGATGACGTCCTCCATCTTGCCGCCGCGCAGCGACTTGGCACCCTGCTCGCCCATGACCCAGCTGAGCGCGTCCACGACATTCGACTTGCCCGAGCCGTTCGGTCCGACGACGCACGTGATGCCCGGCTCGAACCGGAGCGTGGTCGCCGAGGCGAACGACTTGAACCCTCTCAGGGTCAGGGCCTTGAGGTGCACGCCGGTGGACTCTACCTTCCGGGGAAGTCTCGCTCCATGAACGCACGGTTTCACCGGTGAACGTGCAGGGCACACCAGACGTTAAAGAGGGTGAAAGGATGCGGGGGAAAGAAAGAAGGGACGCCGAAGCGTCCCTTGCAACTTCTGACGGCTGGACAGATCCAGTCATCTGACAACTTAGCGGTTGATACGGGCCGCCCAACCACTGCTGTTGCTGTTGTGGAGCGATGCAGTGATCAGGTGAGCGCAGGCTCCGCCTGGTGTGCGTCGATGCTCTCCATGATCCTGTCGTGAGAAGCGGCAGCCGTCAGCGCGTCGTTCTCGGCCTGGATCCGACCGAGCTCGGACTCGAGGTCCTGGACACGCTGCTGGAGCCGTCGCATCTCGGCGAGGAGTCGAGGGTCGGAGCCGCCGACGTAACCGAGAAGCGCCTTTGCCATGATGGATGGTCCTCCACACTGAGTGACCGACCGATGCGGTGTGGGTCGTGAGGGATTCGCACCCGCGGTTGCTTGGCAGGCCTGGAGTTGTGCTGCCGTTCAGCCACGCCAAACAGCTAGGGTGCGCGGGGCTTTCAGCGTCTCACCAAAAAGTTTGACGGTCAACACGATCACGCCCCGTATTGGCGGGTGAACCCGGCGGCACACGCCCACAAACGGCGACGTGGCGACTCCTGCGGGGCCCTCGGGGCGTGACGATCATCCTTGAGTGCGGAGCCTGCCACCACGAGCCGTTCTTGGCAACCACCTGCCCATTTCTGCTCGGGGCAGTTGCCGGTGGCAGGTCCCTCCGCTTGCGCCTGGGTCTGTTCACAGAAACGAGTCAGCGGATGGCGAAGCCGTCGTAACCCCCGCGGGGTGTGTCCCAGATCTCGGTGACACCGTCCACCCGCCCGGGCGTGTCGCTGCCCTGGAGCCAGTCGAGGAGCCCCTCGCAGCCACCGCGGGGACCCTCCGCGACCACTTGGACCCGGCCGTCGTCCAAATTGAGAGCAAAACCACTCAGGCCGCCGATCTCCAGGGCCTTGGCCCGCGTGAACCAGCGAAAACCCACACCTTGGACGCGTCCACGCACCCAGGCGACCAACCGCACATCCTCGCTCATGACTGCAACCTAACGGGCCAATGTCTCCCGGGGCACTCCTTCCTCTGGCGCCATGCGGTACCGTCCCCACCCAATGAATCTCATATGAAACTCACTCGATCGTGTGAGTTGTGTGAGGACGTTGAGACCGCAGGGACGAGGAAGGCCAGGACATGGGACGCCACCGACGCTCCGCCGCCGGCCGCGCCGCCACGGGCCGCGCCACGGGGGTCACCCATACGGACGGCTCCTACACGGAGAGCCACGACCCGCTGGACTCGTACGCCGGCGACCGATCGACGAGGGGCATCGCGCCCTATCTGCACCAGGAGCAGCAGGAGGCGTACGCCGAGGCGTCCGCCAGAAGCGACGCGTACCTCTTCGCGACGGAAGAGGACTACGCACGGTTCAACGACACCACCGCGTTCCCGGTCGACGAGACCGGCGCCTTCCGGAGCGAGGGCTTCTCGCCCGACTCCGGCGCCCGGCGTCCCGGGGGCTCGCACCGCCGCCGCAAGAAGAAGGCCGTGGCTCCGGTGAAGACCGGGCTGCTCGGCGTCTCCGCCGCGGTCGCCATCGGCACGGTCGCGGTGGCCGCGGGCGTGGTGCCCGGCATCGACAACTACCAGCTCGGCGGTGGCAGCGGCACGGACCGGGCACAGTCGGCCGGCTCCCCGACGAACTCCCCCGCCGAGCAGGGCGGCACCTCGGGCAGCGCGGACCGGGACGACAGCGGCGGCTCGACGAGCCGTGACGTACAGCGGCCGTCCTCGCCGGCTCCGTCGACCACGTCGGCCGCGCCGACGAAGACCCCTTCGAAGAAGCCCTCGGCCACGCCCAGCGAGAAGCCGAAGGACACGCCTTCGCGCGAGGCCACGAAGGCGCCCGAGAAGCAGAGCAAGAAGCCGCCGAAGTCCGACGAGCAGACCAGCGTCCCCGTGACCGTGTCCGCCGAGGCGGCCGCCGCGGCCGAGGTGCTCCGGCTCGTGAACGAGGAGCGCGCGCAGGTCGGATGCAGCCCGGTCGCGGCCAACAGCGCGCTCGCCGATCTCGCCCAGGACTTCAGCGAGGCCATGGCCGATCAGGGCTTCTTCGACCACACCGACCCGGGCGGGGCCTCCCCGTGGGACCGGGCCGCGAAGGCCGGCGTGAGCGACCTCGGCGGCGAGAACATAGCCCGCGGCCAGGCCGACGCCGCCGCGGTCATGGAAGCCTGGATGAACAGCCCGGGCCACAAGGCCAACATCCTGAACTGCGACTTCAAGACCCTCGGTGTCGGCGTCCGCATCGGCGCGGGCGGACCTTGGTGGACGCAGGACTTCGGCTACTAGGCAGACCGCTCACGACGGCGGCCCGTCTGCGACAAGGGGCTCCCACCCGGTGACGACCGGGTGGGAGCCCCTTTGTGCGTGGGTGGTCGCGCGGCTACGCGGCGATCGCGGCGCGGCCCAGGGCGAACGTCTTCGCGGTCTCGGTCACCCGGCGGCCCAGGTGCTCGGCCGTCGCCACGTCGGCCTTGTGGACGGCGTCGGGCCCCTGGTCGGCGTTGGTCTGCGCGGCGGCGCCGGCGAAGAAGCCGAGGCGGTTGATGTCGTGCTCGGAGCCGGCGCTGCTGTTCCAGCCGGGGAGCAGGCCGAGGTTGACCCAGTGCATGCCGAGCTGGGCGGCCAGGATCTGGAAGAACTGGAGGGTGTGCAGCTTGTCGCCGCTCTTGGAGGCGGAGTTGGTGAAGCCGGCGGCCAGCTTGTCCGTCCAGGCCCGCTCGGCCCAGCGCTTGGAGGTGGCCTCGGCGAAGACGTGGAAGGCACCGGACGCGGTGCCCATGTAGGTCGGCGAGCCGAACACGATGGCGTCCGAGGCGTCGAGGATCGCCCACTGCTCCTCGGTGATCTCGTCCACCTTGATCAGGTGCACCTCGGCACCGGCCTCGACGGCACCGGCACGGACGGCCTCGGCGATGACGGCGGTGTGGCCGAAGCCGGAGTGGTAGGCGATGGAGACGACAGGGGTGGTCACGTGGGTACTCCTGGGATAGGCAGCTCACTGGCAATGACGAAAGGAAAGCACTATCTCTTGGTTAGTGCAATCTCCCAGTAAGCGCTGTGTTCGAGTACGCTTCAGTCATGGACACCACGGAGCAGCTCATGGAGGCGCAGGACCTCCCGTACAACGTGTTCGCCAAGGCCTGCCCCTCGCGCGTCACGCTGGAGCACGTCACGGGCCGCTGGGGCGGACTGACCCTGGGTGCCCTGTACGACGGCTCGCTGCGCTTCAACGAGCTGCGCCGCCGGGTCGACGGCGTCAGCGAGAAGATGCTGTCGCAGACGCTGCACGCCCTGGAGCGCGACGGCCTGGTGCGCCGCGACGCCCAGCCGACGAATCCGCCGCGGGTCGACTACGAACTGACGCCGCTGGGGCGCGGGGTCGCCGAGCGGCTGCTGAGCCTCATCCACTTCGTGGAGGGGCAGATGGACGACGTGCTCGCAGCACGCCGGAACTACGACGGGACGCGCGGCGCCCTCTGACACTTCGGGCAGAAGTAGCTGGACCTGTTCATCCAGGGCCGCCGGCGCATCGGCGTACCGCACCGCTTGCAGGGCAGCCCCTCACGGCCGTACGCGTCGAGTGAGCGGTCGAAGTAGCCCGACTCGCCGTTGACGTTGACGTACAGGCTGTCGAAGCTGGTGCCGCCCACCGCGAGGGCCGCGTTCATCACGTCCCGTACGTGACCCAGGAGTTCCTGGGTGCGGGGGCGGGTGAAGGTACCCGTGGGGCGCTCGTAGTGCAGACGGGCGCGCCAAAGGGCCTCGTCCGCATAGATGTTGCCGACGCCGCTGATCAACGACTGGTCGAGCAGGGCCCGTTTGACGGTGCTGCGCTTGCGGCGCAGAGCCTGGTGGAAGGCCTCGTCGTCGAAGAGCGGGTCGAGTGGGTCGCGCGCGATGTGCGCGATGACGTCGGGCAGTCCGTCCGGGGTGTTGTCGTGCAACGACAGTCCGCCGAAGGTGCGTTGGTCCACGAACCGCAACTCGGTGTCGAGCGCGTCCGCGAACCGCACCCGGATCCGGAGGTGCTTCTCGTCCGGCGCGGTGTGCGGCTGGACCAGCAGCTGACCGCTCATGCCGAGGTGCGCCAGGACCGACTGCCCGGTGTCCTCCAGGGGCAGCCACAGGTACTTGCCGCGGCGGCTGGGGACGCCGACGCGGTGCCCCTTGAGCCGGTGCGCGAAGTCGTCCGCGCCGGCGATGTGCCGCCGTACGGCACGCGGGTGCAGCACCTCGGCGTCGGCGACCGTGCGATGGGCGACCCACCGCTCCAGGCCACGCCGTACGACCTCGACCTCGGGCAACTCGGGCATCGGATCCCCTGTACACCTGCGACGGGACGTAGGGCTGTCGCACCCCTGTGCGTCCCGCGGAGCCTGCTGAATGGGCCGAGCGCCCGCCCCGGCGAAGGGTCGGGCGCTCGGATCGCGCTGTTCGGTCAGGCGGAGGCGGACGGCGCGTCGGCGTCGTCCCCGGCGGCGTTCTCGGCCGCCTTCCTGGCGCGCTCGTCCGCGGCGGCCTTGATGGACCGCCACGCGGACTCAGCGGCCTGCTGCTCCGCCTCCTTCTTGCTGCGGCCGGTGCCGGTGCCGTACGAGACGCCTCCGACGCGGGCGGCAGCAGTGAAGGTCTTCTCGTGGTCGGGGCCGGTCTCCGTGACCAGGTACTCGGGTACACCGAGCCCCTCGGTCGCGGTGAGCTCCTGGAGACTGGTCTTCCAGTCCAGGCCGGCTCCGAGGTTCGAGGACTTCTCGATCAGGGGGTCGAACAGGCGGTGCACCAGCTCCGCCGCCGAGTCCAGGCCCTGGTCGAGATAGACCGCGCCGATCACCGCTTCCAGGGTGTCGGCGAGGATGGACGCCTTGTCCCGGCCGCCCGTGCCCTCTTCACCACGGCCGAGCCGGATGAAGGAGCCCAGGTCGAGCCCACGGCCGACCTCCGCCAGCGCACGCGAATTGACCACCGCGGCCCGCAGCTTGGCCAGCTGGCCCTCGGGCAGGTCGGGGTGGGTTCGGTACAGCGTGTCCGTGACCACGAGCCCCAGGACGGAGTCCCCGAGGAACTCCAGCCGCTCGTTGGTCGGCAGACCGCCGTTCTCGTACGCGTAGGAACGGTGGGTCAGCGCACGCACCAGAAGGGCGGACTCGAGCTTGTACCCGAGCCGCCCTTCCAACAGCGTGTGGGACGAGGCCTGGTTGTCCGCTGCGTTCTTCTTCGGCGTGGACACAGTGCCTCTCACCAGCCGCTCAGACCTCGAGGACCTGGCGCTTGTTGTAGGTGCCGCAAGACGGGCACGCGATGTGCTGCTGCTTGGGCTCGTGGCAGCGCTCGCACGCAACCAGGGTGGGGACCGCAGCCTTCCACTGCGACCGGCGGTGGCGCGTGTTGCTGCGCGACATCTTCCGCTTCGGAACAGCCACGGCTACTTCTCCTGCTTCTCGTCGACGCCCGCTTCCGCGTCGGCGCCGCTCATCTCGTCCTTCTCGCCGTCTCCGAGTGAACCGGCGAGTCCCTGCAGTGCCGCCCAACGGATGTCGACGGCGTCGTGATGGTGGTCCGGGTCGTCCGCCAGCCGGGCTCCGCACTCGGAGCACAGGCCGGGACAGTCTTCCTGGCACACCGGCTGCATCGGCAGTGCGAGCACCACCGCATCACGCAGCACTGGTTCGAGGTCGAACAGGCCGTCCTCGAGAAAGAGTCTGTCCTCGTCGTCCTCGGCGTCGTCGCCGGGCTCCGCGTGGACGCGGCCCCGGTCGTCGGCGTCAGGGTACGAGAACATCTCCTGGAATTCCGCTTCGACGTCGAGCTGAAGCGGCTCCAGACACCTTACGCACTCCCCCTCGGCCTGTGCACGGGCGGTGCCTGTGACAAGCACCCCTTCCATGACCGACTCGAGCCGGAGTTCGAGCTCGACCGGGGCGCCTTCCGGCACTCCGACGACTCCCTGGACACCGAAGTCCTTGGGGGCGTCGATCGTACGGGTCAGGCGCTGCAGCGCACCGGGCCGCCGGCCCAGCTCGTGTGTGTCGAACACGAGAGGGTTGCGGTGGTCGAGGCGGGCTGTCACGCCGTTCCTGCTTTCGATCTGCTGAGCTCAGGGGGTCACTGCCCGTCGGTGTTCCTGGGCAGCGTTGATCGCGGACGTACGCGCGACCGAAGAGCCAGGATACTGGACCTTTCGCTCACGGCCCAATCCGGTGGTCCCTTACTGGCCGCGCCCCTGCTCGTAGGCCCTCAGCTGCTCCGGCGTGATCATGCTCGTGTCGAAGAGGCTGGTCTCGTCGAGGGCGTACGACTGGTGGTCGCCCTGCTGGGCCTGCTGCTGGTCGTAGCCCGCCTGCTGGGCGTCGTAGCCCTGGTAGCCGTAGGGATCGGCCTGCTGGTAGCCGTACGGGTCCTGCTGCTGGGCGTAGGCCTGCTGCGGGTAGCCGCCGTAGGTGTCCGTCTGCTGGACGGGGGCACCTCCCGCCGGAGCGTAGCCGGAGGTGGGGGAGTACGCCGGCTGCACGGGGTGCGGGTCGTACTGCGGCTGTGCCGGTACGGCCGCCGACGGCTGCTCGGCCGGGGCCGCCGGGGTGTCCCGTTCCGCGAGCGCGGCGAGGTCGGCGAGGTAGTCGGCGTCGCTGGAGTGCTGGACGGTGCCGAGGTCGTCGGCGAGGGCGCCCAGGTCGTCGGTGGCGATCCGGCCGTGCAGCTTCTGCCGGCCGCGGCCGACGGCCTCCAGGGTCTTGGCGAGGACGGCCTCGAAGGCGCCGAGCTTGGCGTCGACGTACTGGTCGGCCGTGCGGCGCAGGGTCTCCGGGTCGTGGCTGCGCTCGGGGGCGTCCTCGTCCTCGTAGCCCTGCTCGTCGAGGCCGGGCCCGGTGCCGAGGAGCTTCTCGCGGCCGCGGCCGACGGAGCCGAGGGTCTTGGTGAGGACGACCTCGAAGTTGGCGAGCTTGGAGTCGACGTAGTCGTCGGCCTCGGCGCGGACGTCCTCGGCCTCCTTGCGCGCCTCGGCGAGGATGCGGTCGCCCTCGGCCTGGGAGCGGCGGGCGACCTCGGTGTCGGAGATCAGCGAGCCGCGCTCGGCGTGCGCCTGGCCGATGATGCGCTCGGCCTCCTGACGGGCCTGCTCGACCATCTGCTCGCGGTCGCCGATCAGCTCCTGGGCCTGGGCGAGGGAGCCGGGCAGGGCCGCACGGACCTCTTCCAGCAGGGAGAGCAGTTCGGCGCGGTTGACCACGCACGAGGCCGACATCGGCATCGACCGGGCACCTGAGACCGCCGTGACGATCTCGTCGAGCTTGTTCTGTACGTCCACCGTGTGCTCGCCACTCTCTACAGCTGTGATGGAGACGGACGGAACGACTGTAGCCGCCCGTTCAGCCTTGGCGCAGACGCTTGTTGAGGGCCTCCAGCACGACCGGCGGCACCAGGTGGGACACATCGCCGCCCCATGTGGCGACCTCCTTCACCAGCGAGGAGGACAGGAAGCTGTACGTGGGGTTGGTCGGCACGAAGAGCGTCTCCACTCCGGACAGACCGTTGTTCATCTGCGCCATCTGCAACTCGTAGTCGAAGTCGCTGACCGCGCGCAGGCCCTTCACGATGGCCGGGATGTCGCGCTGCTTGCAGAAGTCGACCAGGAGGCCGTGGAAGGCCTCGATCCGGACGTTGCCGTACTCGGCGGTGACCTCGCGGATCAGGTCGAGCCGCTCCTCGACCTCGAACAGGCCCTTCTTGGCCTTGTTGATCATGACTGCGACATAGACCTCGTCGTACAGCCTGGAGGCGCGGGAAATGATGTCGAGGTGTCCGTTGGTGATCGGGTCGAACGACCCCGGGCATACGGCGCGGCGCACTTGTGATCCCTCGCTCTCCGGTCCGGTCATCGTGCGTCTTCGCACGTAGAGGCGGCGCGACCGTACCAAAACGTTCCCTCGCCGTAACGGCGGGCCCGGATCGCTTCGAATCCGTCGGGCCACCGGAATTCCCCGCCTCTGGTGCTGCGCTCCACGGTGACGAGCGCCTGCGGCGCGAGCCAGCCCCCTGAGCGGAGTGTGAGCAGAATCTCGCGAAGATCGTGATCTGTGACTCGGTACGGGGGGTCGAGGAAGACGATGTCGTACGGCTCGGCCGGCGCCGGGGTCTGGATGATCTGTTCTGCTTTGCCCGATCTCACCTCGGCGCCGGGGAGGCCGAGGTTCTTGACGTTCTCGCGGACGATGCGGGCCGCTCGCGCGTCGGCTTCGACGAGGAGCGTGTGGCTCGCGCCGCGGGAGAGTGCCTCCAGACCGACGGCGCCCGAGCCCGCGTATAGATCGAGGACTCGTTCGCCGTCCAGAGGGCCTGCGAGGAGGGACTGCCAGGTGGAGAAGAGGCCCTCGCGTGCGCGGTCGGAAGTGGGGCGGGTGCCGCTACCTGGCGGAACGGCGAGGCGACGTCCGCCTGCTGCGCCGGCGATCACGCGGGTCATCTTTGGTCCTTGGTTGTGGGCGACTGCAGGTTCATTGTGGCTGGTCGCGCCCGCGCGGCGGAAGCCGCATAGTCCATACAGCCCCGCGCCCCTTGAGGTAGGTCCGCTTCACCCCTTCTCCAAGTACTGCTCTCTCTCCTCGTCCAAAAGGGCGTCCAGGGCCGTCCGTAGACCAGGGAGATCGGTCAGCTCCGGATCGGCCTCCACCACCGTCATCGCCTCCTCCCTCGCCTCCGCGATGACCTCCTCGTCCTCGATGACGGCGAGGACCCGCAGGGAGGTACGCGCGCCGGACTGGGCCTGGCCGAGGACGTCGCCCTCGCGGCGCTGTTCGAGGTCGATGCGGGAGAGCTCGAAGCCGTCGAGAGTGGCGGCGACGGCGCCCAGGCGCTGGCGGGCCGCGCTTGCCTCCGGCATCTCGGTGACCAGGAGGCACAGGCCCGGCGCCGAGCCACGGCCGACGCGGCCGCGCAGCTGGTGGAGCTGGGAGACGCCGAATCGGTCGGCGTCCATGATCACCATCGCGGTGGCGTTGGGGACGTTCACACCGACCTCGATGACCGTCGTGGCGACCAGCACGTCCGTCTCGCCGGCGGCGAATCGGCGCATGACGGCGTCCTTGTCGTCGGGGTGCATCCGGCCGTGCAGGACCTCGACCTTCAGACCCTGGAGCGGTCCCTTGGCGAGGTGGTCCGCCACGTCGAGGACGGCGAGCGGCGGGCGCTTCTCGGCCTCGTCCTCGGGGGACTTCTTCCTGCCGGCCTTCTTCGGGTCGTCCTCCTCGTCGCCGATGCGGGGGCACACGACGTACGCCTGATGGCCGTTGCCGACCTCCTCGCGCACCCGCTCCCAGGCGCGGGCCAGGAAGTGGGGCTTGTCGGCTGCCGGGACGACATGGGAGGCGATGGGCGAGCGGCCGGCCGGGAGCTGGTCGAGGACCGAGGTCTCCAGGTCGCCGAAGACCGTCATCGCGACCGTGCGCGGAATGGGCGTCGCCGTCATGACGAGCAGATGGGGCGGTTGTCTGCCCTTGCCGCGCAGGGCATCACGCTGCTCCACACCGAACCGGTGCTGTTCGTCGACGACGACCAGGCCGAGGTCGTGGAACTGCACCTTGTCCTCGATCAGCGCGTGCGTGCCGATGACGATCCCGGCCTCGCCGGTGACGAGGTCGAGCAGCGCCTGGCGCCGGGCGGCCGCGCCCATGGAACCGGTCAGCAGCACCACCTTGGTGGCCTGCTCGGCGCCGCCCAGCATCCCGCCCTCGGCGAGCTCGCCCATCATCTCGACGACCGACCGGTGATGCTGCTGGGCCAGCACCTCGGTGGGCGCGAGCATGGCGGCCTGTCCGCCCGCGTCGACGACGGCGAGCATGGCGCGCAGGGCCACCATCGTCTTCCCGGATCCGACCTCTCCCTGGAGCAGCCGGTGCATGGGGTGCTCGGTGGCGAGGTCGTCGAAGATCTCCTTCGAGACCTTCTGCTGGCCCTCGGTGAGGGTGAAGGGGAGGCGGGCGTCGAAGGCGGTCAGGAGGCCGTCGGGGCTGGGGCGGCGGGCGAGGGCGGGGAGTTGGGCGTCGGCGAAGCGGCGGCGGGCCAGGGCGACCTGGAGGACGAAGGCCTCGTCCCACTTGAGGCGGGAGCGGGCGTCCTCGATGTCGGCCTTGGTGTGCGGGCGGTGGATCTTGAGGAGTGCCTCGGGCAGGGTGACCAGGCCGCGGCCCTCCCTCAGGGTGCCGGGGAGCGGGTCGACGGCTTCCTGCGCGCTGGGCAGGACCGTCTGGATCGCCTTGCCGATCTTCCAGGACTCCAGCTTGGCGGTGGCGGGGTAGATGGGGATCAGGGCGCCGGCCCAGGTCTCCACGGTCTCCTCGGAGTCTCCGCGCAGCAACTCGTAGGCCGGGTGGGCCAGTTGGAGTCGGCGGTTGAAGACGGAGACCTTGCCCGCGAACATCGCGCGGGTGCCCGGCAGGAGCTCCTTGTGGGGCTTGTGAACGCCGTTGCCGAAGAAGACCAGTTGGAGGCGGCCGCTGCCGTCGGTGATCGTGACTTCGAGGCGCTGGCCCTTGCCGCGGGGTGCCTTGCTGGAGGCGAAGGTGTGCAGGCGGGCGTCGGCGACCATGGCGACCACGGTGACGTGCTCGTCCATGGGGAGGTCGGCGAGGTGAGTGAGCTGGCCGCGCTCCTCGTATCTGCGCGGATAGTGGTGCAGCAGGTCGCCCACGGTGTGCAGGCCGAGATGCTCGGCCATCACCTTCGCGGTGGGAGGGCCGAGCACTTTCTTCAGTGGTTCTTCCAGTGCGGGCACGAGATCCATTCCACACCACGCCACTGACAAAGCCGTAGAGGCCGCTGCGGCCGTCCCGGTAAACGTCCCGGAAAGCCCTGGTCAGGCGGTTCGTTTCGGCTCTAGGATGGCGCGCTCCGGCCATCCTTTCGCGGTCACCGCCTCACCGGGACCGCCCGACCCCGCGCCGTCCCCGAGACCCACCGACGGCGCTGCGACGATGGACTCCCAGACCTCACAGTCATCCCAGGCCCCTCAGCCGTCCCAGTCTCCTCATACGTTCCAGGTCGACCTGCGCGGTCTGGTGGACCTGCTCTCCCACCACCTCTACTCCAGTCCGAAGGTCTATCTGCGCGAGCTCCTGCAGAACGCCGTCGACGCCGTCACCGCCAGACGCGCCGAGGAGCCCGGCGCGCCCGCCGTGGTGCGGCTGTACGCCGAGTCGGGCGCGCTGCGGGTCGAGGACTCCGGGATCGGGCTGACCGAGGCGGACGTGCACAGCCTCCTCGCCACGATCGGGCGCAGCTCCAAGCGCGCGGAAGGGCTCCAGGAGGCCCGGTCCGACTTCCTGGGCCAGTTCGGCATCGGTCTGCTGGCCTGTTTCGTGGTCGCCGAGCGGATCCGGGTGGTCAGCCGCAGCGCCCGCACGCCGGACGCGCCGCCGGTGGAGTGGACGGCGGCGGACGACGGTTCGTACACCGTGCGGACCCTGCCCGACGACGCCCGGCCCGAACCCGGCACCACCGTGCACCTCGTGGCACGCGCCGGTGCCGCCGAGTGGCTGGCCGAGGACCGGGTGCTGGCGCTGGCACGGGACTTCGGCTCGCTGCTGCCGTACGACGTCCGGGTCGGCGGCGAGGCGGTCACCGACCTGCCGGCCCCCTGGGACCGTTCGTACCCCTCCCCCGCCAACCGCCGGGTGGCGCTGGCCCGGCACTGCCAGGACCTGTTCGGCTTCACCCCGCTGGACTCGATCGAGCTGAACGTGCCACTGGCCGGGATCCGCGGTGTGGCGTACGTCCTGCCGGCCGCGGTCAGCCCGGCTCAGCGGGCGGGCCATCGCGTCCACCTCAAGGGGATGCTGCTGACGGAGCGGGCCGAACAGCTGCTGCCCGACTGGGCGTTCTTCGTGCGCTGCGTCCTGGACACCGACAGCCTCAGGCCGACGGCCTCGCGCGAGGCACTGTACGAGGACGAGACGCTGGCGGCCGTACGGGAGGCGCTGGGGGAAAGGATTCGGTCCTGGCTGACCGGGCTGGCCGCCGGGGATCCGGAACGGCTGGCGGCCTTCCTGTCCGTGCACCACCTGGGCGTGAAGTCGCTCGCGCGGCACGACAGGGAGATGCTGCGCACGATGCTGCCGTGGCTGCCGTTCGAGACGTCCGACGGACGGCTGTCCCTGGAGGAGTTCGCGCAGCGGCACGCGGTCGTGCACTTCACGCGGACCGTCGAGGAGTACCGGCAGGTCGCGCCGATCGCGTCCGCGCAGGGCGTCGGGGTGATCAACGGCGGTTACACGTACGACAGCGAGCTGATCGAGGCGCTGCCGTCGGTGCGGCCGGGGACGGTCGTCGCCGAGCTGGACGCGGACACGGTGACCGCCCATCTGGACGCGGTCGACCCGGCCGAGGAACTGGCCCTGTCGGGTTTCCTGGCGGCCGCGCGGGCGAGGCTGGACCCGCTGGGCTGTGATGTCGTCCTGCGGGCCTTCCATCCGCTGTCCGTGCCCGCGCTGCATCTGGACGACCGGGCCGCCCGGCACGAGCAGGCGCGGGCCGAGGCTCAGGAGCAGGCCGACGACCTGTGGGCGGGCATCCTCGGCTCGCTGCGCGGCAGCGCTCCACGCGCGCGTCTGGTGCTGAACCATCTCAACCCGCTGATCCGGCGGATCGGTTCGCTGGGCGATGCCGAGCTGGTCGGCACGGCCACGGAGTCCCTGTACGGGCAGGCGCTGCTGATGGCGCAGCGCCCGCTGAGGCCCGCCGACTCGGCCCTGCTGAACCGGGCCTTCATCGGTCTGCTGGAGTGGGCCACGAACGGCGAGGAGGGCCGCTGATGAGCGAGATCACCGACTTCGACTCGCTGCGCCGGGCCATGGCGGAGAACGGCGAGGAACCGGAGGGTCCCGCCCGCAACGCGCGCGCGGAGCAACTGCTCGCCGAGGCGGAGAAGCTGAACATCCCGCTGGCCGTGATCGAGGCGCTCGGGCATCAGCTGAAGGTCTACAACTACAGCTCCGAGAAGGGGAAGATGTTCGTCCCCTTCTCGCGTCTGCTGCGGATGTGGGACGAGCGGCCCGAGGACTTCGACGAGTACGAGACGCATGCGCTGCACTGGGTCTTCAAGTGGATGTCGTCCGGCATGCTCGACCAGCCGCACGTCCCGCTGGCCTCGATCGAGAAGTGGCTCGGCGAGATGGAGCACCGCTACCGGCTCGCCGGACACTCCGAACGGGCGGTGCGCGGAGCGGAGTTCAGCGTGGCCGCGCACATCGGTGACGTGGCGCGGGCGGAGCGGGCGTACGGCGCCTGGCTGGCCGCGGACCGGGACGCCATGGCCGACTGCCACGCGTGCGAGCTGCACGGGCAGGGGTGGTGGCAGGCCGAGCGGGGTCAGGACGCCGAGGCGATCCGGCTGTGGGGTCCGGTGCTGGAGGGCGAGTTCACGTGTGCCCACGAGCCGCACACGGTGCTCGCGTCGTCCCTGACGCCGCTGCTGCGCCTGGGCCGCGTGGACGAGGCCCGCGCCAACCATCTGCGGGGCTTCCGGCTCGTGCGGACCATGGAGAGCATGCGCGGGGCGTACGCGGACCACGTGGAGTTCTGTGTGCTGACCGGCAACGAGGCGCGCGGCCTGGAACTGCTCGCGGAGCGGCCGGCGTACTTCACGGACGACGGGCACCCGCGCAGCAGGCTTGAGTTCATGACGGTGGTGGCCCTGCTGATGGGCCGCCTGAGCGCGCTCGGGCTGGGCGAGCGGCAGGTGCCCGGTCCGGCGGGCCGCACCTGGACCGCCCGGGGACTCGCCGTGCACGCGCGCGAGGAGGCGCTCGCCCTGGCCGTCCGCTTCGACGAGCGCAACGGCACGGCCCACGTCAGCGAGCGGGCACGCGCGCGCATGGATCAGCGGCCCCTGGTGGAGCGGCTGCCGCTCGGAGTGCGTACGACGGCCCGGCCGGCGCCGCCCGCGCCCGCGCCGGCCGCGGCCGAATCACCCGAGGACAGCCGGCCCGACCTGCCGGCCCTGATCGCCGGGGCAAGGCGGCTGTCGGACACCCTCCAGCCGGGCGCCGTCGAGGCGTGGGCGGCCGTCTCACGGGCCGCCGAGGGCGTCGAGCTGGACGCCCGTGACCGCGCGGAGATCGCCGATCACCGGGCGATGGACCTGGGCCCGGAGGGCGTCGCCCTGTTCGAGGAGGCCGCCGGCCTGTACGCGGAGGCGGGCGACCCCGGGGAGGCGCTGGCGGCACGCGCGCGTGGAGCGTACGTACGGGCCCTCACGGGCGATGTGGCCGAGGCCCGCACGATCGTCGCCGGCCTGTACGACCGGGTGCTCGCGCTGTACGCCGACGACGGCACGGGCGTGCGTCAGACGGCGGCCGTGCTGATGAGCCGCGCGCGGATCCTGATGCGGCGGGTGCACGAGGCGCAGGGCGGGCTGCCGCAGGTCCTCGCGACCGACGCCGAGGCCGCCGCCCGTGAGGTGCTGGCGCTCGTCGGCGGGCAGGCCGGGGACGACGTACGGCTCGCCTCGCGGATCGCGGAGGCGCAGGCCATGCTCGCGGAGCTGGCGGCGCTCGCGGGGGACGTGGAGGGCGCCGCGGAGCTGTTCGCGCGGGCCTCGGCGGCGTTCGTCGGGGCGGGGCTGCCGTGGTTCGCGGTGGAGTACGAGGCCCGGCTGGCCGGGCTCGCCCACCATCTCGGCGACACGGCGGAGGCCGAGCGGGCGCTGCGGGCGGCCCTGGAGCACGGCGGACCGCACCTGGAGGCGACCGGCCGGGCCCAGCTGCACCTCCAGCTGGCCGAGGTGCTCGGCGACCGGGGGCTGTCCGAGGAGGCCGCGGAACATGCCCTGGAGGCGGCGCACTGGGCCGACGAGGCGGGCGAGAGCCGCACGCTGGGCGCCTGGGCGCGGCATCAGCTGGGCGGGTTCCTGCTGCGGCAGGGGCGGTTCGCCGAGGCCGCCGAGGTGCTGGAGTCGGCGCTGCCGGACCTGTCCGCCGAGACGCACGGGGACGGGGCCGTCGTCCAGACGCAGTGGTGGCTCGGCGACTGTCTGAGCGAGCTCGGCGAGCACCGGGCGGCGGCCGAACGCCGGCTGCAGGCGGCCGAGATCGCCCGGCACTGGCCCGAGCAGCACGACCACGCCACGCTCGCGCACCTGGCCGCCGAGTCCCTGGGCCATGCGGGCCTGCACGCGGAGGCGGACCGGGCCTACGCGCGCGCGGGCGCGCTGTGGCGTTCCGTCGGCAACGTCCATGGTCTGGTCCGCTCGCTGCGTGCACGCGCGTGGCTGGCGCTGGGCGAGGAGGACCGGGACGACACCGCGTCCGAGCTGATGGCGAGCGCGGTCGAGGAGTGCCGGGCGGCGCTGGAGTCGGCCGACGACGAGGAGGCGCGCGAGCGGCTCGTCGCCGAACTCGGCCACACCCACCGCCAGTTCGGCGACCTGCTGGCGCGTTCCGCCGCGGAGGACGCCGAGGACGAGTCGATCCAGGACGTGCTGGAGAAGGCCCTGTCGCAGATGTCACGGGCCGTCGAGGTGTTCGCGCCGCTCGGCGACGAAGCCCGGCACAGCCGTACCGGCGCCGAACTCGCCGCGGGCTGGCTGGAGGCCGACCTGGGCCGCCCGGCCGGGGCGGCGGCACGCGCGCGTGCGGTGCTGGCGGCGTACGCCGTCGTCGGCGAGGACGACGGGACGGTGCTGGAGCGGAGGGCGGAGGCGGAGCAGATGCTTCAGGTGGTGCGGGAGCAGGACGGGGTGTAGGCACCGGCCGGGCTCACTCCACGCCGATGAGCAGTACGGCTCCCTGTCGGCCGCCCCGGTACACGACCGTGTCGACGGCGAGGTAGGACTCACGCACGCGTGCTTCGAGGTGCTCGGCGATCGTCTCGGGCGCCTCGTCGCCGAGGACGAGGGTGACGAGTTCGCCGCCCGCGGAGAGCATGCGGTCGAGGACGCCCTCGGCGGTGCCGGTGACGTCCGTGCCGATCACGGCGACGTCGCCGTCGATGAGCCCGAGGACGTCGCCGGCCTGACAGATGCCGGCCATGGTCCAGGACTGGCGTTCGGCGACGGCGACCTCGGCGTAGCGGGTGGCGCCGGCCGCCGAGGTCATCGACACGACGTCCTCGTCGAAGCGGCGGTCCGGCTCGTGCACGGCGAGCGCCGCGATGCCCTGGACCGCGGAGCGGGTGGGGATCAGGGCCACGCGGATGCCGTCGGTGCGGGCCTGCTCGGCGGCGGCGGCAGCGGTGTGGCGCAGCTCGGCGTCGTTGGGCAGCAGCACCACCTCGCGCGCGTGGGCCCGCCGTACGGCCTCCACGAGCTCCCCGCTGGCCGGCGGCTCCCCCGGGCGGGCGAGGACGGTGGTCGCGCCGGCCTCGCCGTACAGCCGGGCCAGGCCCTCGCCGGGCACGACGGCGACGACGGCCCGCTGGGCCCGCTCCCGGGGCAGCCGCTCGCCGGTGGTGTGCGCGTCACCGGCCCCGAAGTGGGTGATCCGGATCCGGTACGGCCGGCCGGCCTCGACGCCGGCCTCCACGGCGGCACCGGCGTCGTCGACGTGCACATGGACGTTCCACAGTCCGTCGCCGCCGACGATCACGAGGGAGTCCCCGAGGCCGTCGAGCCGCTCCCGCAGCCGGGCCACGGCCGCGTCCCCGGCCTCCAGGAGGTAGATCACCTCGAAGGCGGGTCCGCCCTCGTCCAGTACGTCGGCGCAGTCCTCGGCCTCGGTGTGCGGGACGCCGTCACCGGCGGCGACCGACGCCACGCGCGCGTGCGCCCCGGAGACCGCGGGCACCGCCTCCCCCGTGAACGTCTCCACCAGCGCGCCCAGCACCGCCAGCAGCCCCCGCCCCCCGGCGTCGACCACCCCCGCGCGCTGCAGGACCGCCAGTTGTCCGGGCGTCGCGGCCAGCGCCGTACGCGCCCCTTCGTAGGCCGCCCGCGCGACGGCGCCGCAGTCGTCGCCCGCGGCGCCGTGGGCCGCGTCGGCGGCCGCCGAGGCGACCGTGAGGACGGTGCCCTCGACGGGGTGGGCCACGGCCTGGCGTGCGGAGTCTGCGGCCCGCCGCAGGGCGAGCCGCAGACCTGATCCGTCGGTGTGAGCCGTCTCACCGTCGGCGAGCACCTGGGCCATGCCCCGCAGCAGCTGGGCGAGGATCGTGCCGGAGTTCCCGCGGGCGCCTATGAGGGCGCCGTGCGCCATGGCGCGGGCGGCGTCCGCGAGGGTGGGTCTGCCCACGTCGTAGGCGGTGAACACGGCCTCCACCGCGGCGACCGCCGACTCCACGGTCAGATACAGGTTGGTCCCGGTGTCCCCGTCGGCCACGGGATAGACGTTGATCGCGTCGATCTCCTCGCGGGCGCGGCCGAGCGACTCCAGCGCGAGGCCGCACCAGGTGCGCACCGCGAGAGCATCGAAGAATGTCTGCGGCACCTGCGCCACCTGCGCCTCCTTGAACGGCCGAACGTGGCACGCAGCGTAGACCCAGGGCCGGTGGGCGCCGGAAGAGGGCCGGGAGCGGGCCCCTGAGCAGCCATGGTAGTTTCGTTGGACTGGCGCAGTCGTTGTATGCTGCTCCGGTTGCCCGATGAAAATCGGGCCGTCCCCTGGCAACGCCACTCAGATCTCTGATCGTAGATCTCGATCCCGGCATGCCGGGATTATCCGTAAGAGCATCTGAAGTCTTTGGAGTGACCCGTGGCTGCCAACTGCGACGTCTGCGGCAAGGGGCCGGGCTTCGGCAACAACATCTCGCACTCGCACCGCCGTACGTCCCGTCGCTGGAACCCGAACATCCAGCGCGTCCGTACCGTGGTCGGCGGGACGCCGAAGCGCGTGAACGCCTGCACCTCGTGCATCAAGGCCGGCAAGGTCTCGCGCTGACGCCCACAGCTGAGCGCGCGGCCACTGCTGGTTCGCTGCACTGAGCCGGTCCACCTCGGGTGGACCGGCTCTTTGCTGTGCCCGGCGACCGCCCGGGGCCCCGCCGAACGCTACGCTCCGTCGCGGAACCGCCACCCGTGGTCGACCGGACCGATGCCACCGCCGAGCGCGAACCCGGCCTCGATCGCCCCGGTGACGTACTCCTTGGCCGCCGTCACCGCCTCCGGCACGGCGAGGCCCTTCGCCAGCCCCGAGGCGATCGCAGAGGCCAGCGTGCAGCCCGTCCCATGGGTGTGGCGGTTGTCGTGCCGGGGCGCCCGCAGCCAGTGCTCCGCGGAACCGTCCGTGAGCAGGTCCACGGCGTCCCCGGGCAGATGGCCGCCCTTGATCAGCACCCAGCGCGGCCCGTACTCCAGCACGGCCGCCGCGGCCTGCCGCAGCTGCTCCTCGGACTCGACGTGCACGCCGGTCAGTTGCGCCACCTCGTCGAGGTTCGGCGTCGCCACGGTCGCCACGGGCAGCAGCTTCGTACGCACCGATACGAGCGCGGACGACGCGAGCAGTGAGTCACCGTGCTTGGAGACGCCGACGGGGTCGATCACGGCGGGCGCGTCGGTGCCGCCGATCAATTCGGCGACCGCCTCGACGAGTTCGGCAGAGGCGAGCATGCCCGTCTTGACCGCCTGGACGCCGATGTCGTCGACGACGCTGCGGTACTGCGCCCGCACCGCCGCCACCGGCAGCTCCCAGGCCCCCTGCACACCGAGCGAGTTCTGGGCGGTCACCGCGGTGATCACGCTCATGCCGTGGACGCCGAGCGCGAGCATCGTCTTCAGGTCGGCCTGGATACCGGCGCCGCCTCCGGAGTCGGAGCCGGCCACCGTGAGGACGCGCGGGATCATGACTCGATGTCCCCGCCGAAGTGGTCCCAGCCGCCCTTCCTGGTCCACGGCGCCCCGTCCACCGTGACCTGGGGCAGCGCCGAGGGGTTGAGGACCTCGCCGATGACCTTCCAGCGGGCGGGCAGCTTCACGTCCGGCGGGAAGGTCGCCACGATCGCGTGGTCCTCTCCCCCGGTCAGCACCCACTGCATGGGGTCCACGCCGACGGCCTGCCCGATGTCGTTCATCTGGGTCGGGATGTCGATCGCGCCCGAGCGGATGTCGATACGGACCTTGCTGGCCTCGGCGATGTGCCCGAGGTCGGCGATCAGCCCGTCGCTCACGTCGCACATCGCGGTGGCGCCGAGCCCGGCGGCGGCCGGCCCCGCGTGATACGGCGGTTCGGGACGCCGGTGTGCCTCCACGAAGGCGCGCGGCGAGCGGAACCCCCGGGCGAGCACGGCGTATCCGGCCGCGGACCAGCCCAGCCAGCCCGTCACGGCGACCATGTCGCCGGGCTGCGCGCCGGCCCGCGTGACGGGCTCCTGGTTGCGCAGATCGCCGAGCGCGGTGATCGACACCATGATCGTGTCGCCGCGTACGACGTCGCCGCCGACCACCGAGGCGCCCGCGACCTGGCACTCGTCGCGGATGCCGTCCATCAGCTCGCTCGGCCAGGTGACCGGGAGTTCGGCCGGCACGACCAGGCCGAGCAGCAGCGCGGTCGGCACGGCGCCCATGGCGGCGATGTCCGCGAGGTTCTGTGCGGCGGCCTTGCGGCCGACGTCGTAGGCCGTGGACCAGTCGCGGCGGAAGTGCCGCCCCTCCAGCAGGATGTCCGTGCTGGCGACCACCCTGCGGTCGGGCGCGGCCACCACCGCGGCGTCGTCGCCCGGACCGACCCGGACCGCCGGGGTGGTGGTGAGACGGGAGGTGAGCTCCCTGATGAGCCCGAACTCCCCGAGCTCACCAACAGTGCCCTTCATTGCCCTTACGCCCCTTCTGTCCCGGTTCGCACCCGGTCGCGCGTCCCTGCGGTGCTCGCTACGGTCGAGATGTACGTCAACTTCGGTCGTCCCCGCACCACGGCGCGGGGGCCCTGGCCATCGAGGGTCTCCCCGTGACGAGCGGCGACGCGATACCGTGGCGTTCCTTTTCCCCACATGATCCTCGTGGCCGCCCTGGAGGTTCCGTGGTACAGGCGTACATCCTGATCCAGACGGAGGTCGGCAAGGCGTCGACCGTCGCCGAGACGATCAGCAAGCTCCCTGGAGTCATCCAGGCCGAGGACGTCACCGGACCGTACGACGTCATCGTGCGCGCCCAAGCCGACACGGTCGACGACCTGGGTCGCATGGTGGTCGCCAAAGTCCAGCAAGTGGACGGCATCACCCGCACCCTGACCTGCCCGGTCGTACATCTGTAGCCCCCGTCTACCCTTGGCCGGTGAACTCTTTCCGTCACCGGCACTTTGCTGTCATCGGGCTGCCCGCGTTCGTCCTGCTGGTCACCACCGCGGGCTGCTCATCAGCAGACGGCAGCGCGTCGGCAGCGGTTCCCAGCCCCGGTACGAAGGCCACGAAGCTGTGCCGGAACCTCGACAAGGCGCTGCCGGCCGAGGTGGACGGTGCCGACCGTGAGGACCCCTCGCCCGCGTCCACGCTGACCGCGGGCTGGGGAGACCCGGCGATCATACTGCGGTGCGGTGTCGTACGGCCGTCGAAGATGAGTGACCCGAAGGTCGCCGAGGGCAGGGACGACGAGGCGGTGGCCGGCGGCGTGAACGGCGTCAGGTGGTTGATGGAGGAGGACCGCGACGGAGGGTACCGGTTCACCACCGCTCTGCGGCGCGCGTATGTCGAGGTCACCGTGCCGGAGGGCCGGGACAGTTCGAGCGTGCTGATCGATCTGGCCCCGGCCGTGAAGAAGGCGATCCCCGAAGGGATCGCCGACTGACCACCTCGGTGGCGCCTACCTGAGCCCGGTCGAGCGCCGCAGCGCCGCCTCGATCAGCCGGTCCACCAGGTCCGGGTAGCTGATCCCGCCGGCCTGCCACATCTGCGGGTACATCGAGATCGGCGTGAAGCCGGGCATCGTGTTGATCTCGTTGATCACGAACTCCCCGTCCTCGGTGAGGAAGAAGTCCGCGCGCACCAGGCCCTCGCAGGAGGCCGCCTCGAAGGCGTCCACGGCCAGCCGCTGCACCTCGGCCGTCTCCTCGGGCGTCAGCGGCGCCGGCACGATGCCGGGCGTGGAGTCGATGTACTTGGCCTCGAAGTCGTAGTACGCGTGCGCGTCCGGCGGCGGGATCTCCGCCGGGACGGAGGCGCGCGGGCCGTCCTCGAACTCCAGCACCCCGCACTCGATCTCCCGGCCGCGCAGAGCAGACTCGACGAGGATCTTCGGGTCGTGCCGCTGTGCCTCGGCGATCGCGTCGTCCAGGCCGGACAGGTCCTCGACCTTGGTGATGCCGATCGACGAGCCCGCGCGGGCGGGCTTCACGAACAGCGGCCAGCCGTGGTCCCCGGCGAGGTCGATGATCTTCTTGCGGGCGGCGGACTCGTCCTGCTCCCACTCGCGCGGCCGGATCACCACGTACGGGCCCACCTTGAGCCCGAAGGAGGTGAACACCCGCTTCATGTACTCCTTGTCCTGGCCGACGGCCGAGGCGAGCACGCCGGAGCCGACGTAGGGCACCCCGGAGAGCTCCAGCAGACCCTGCAGGGTGCCGTCCTCACCGTAGGGGCCGTGCAGCACCGGGAAGACCACGTCGATCTCGCCGAGCGCCTTGGGCACCGATCCGGGCTCGGCGTAGACGACTTCGCGGTTGGCGGGGTCGACGGGGAGCACCACGCCGCCCTCGCTGGAGTCGGCCAGCTGCTCGACGTTGGGCGTACGGCGCTCGGTGATCGCCATGCGTTCCGGTTCGTCGGCGGTGAGCACCCAGCGGCCGCTCTGCGTGATGCCGATCGGCAGGACGTCGTACTTCGTCCGGTCGATCGCACGCAGGACGGCGCCGGCGGTGACCATGGAGATCCCGTGCTCGGAGCTGCGGCCGCCGAACACGACGGCCACACGCGGCTTGCGCTGCGGCTGGTCTGGGCTCTGGGGGAGGTTCTCGGTGCTCATATCGGGTTGAGGGTACCCGGTGGTAGGGCTCAGCGCCCCGAAGGGGCGCGGGACTGTATGGACATGCGGCTGCGCCGCGTGGGCGCGACCGGCCCCCACCGGGCCGTACCCGGACGACAGACCCGCCCGGCGCCCCGAGCGGAGCGTTCAGCGTCGCTCCGGCTTGGCGCTGCGCGACATCAGCTCCTTGAGGGCGACGACCGGCGGCTTGCCCTCGTGCACGATGCCGACGACCGTCTCCGTGATCGGCATGTCGACGCCGTGCCGGCGGGCCAGATCCAGCACGGACTCGCAGGACTTGACGCCCTCGGCGGTCTGCTTGGTGACCGCGATGGTCTCCTGGAGGGTCATGCCCTTGCCCAGGTTGGTGCCGAAGGTGTGGTTGCGCGACAGCGGCGAGGAGCAGGTCGCCACCAGGTCGCCGAGGCCGGCGAGTCCGGAGAAGGTCAGCGGGTCGGCGCCCAGCGCGACCCCGAGCCGGGTCGTCTCGGCGAGGCCGCGGGTGATCAGCGAGCCCTTGGCGTTGTCGCCGAGGCCCATGCCGTCCGCGATGCCGACGGCGAGGCCGATGACGTTCTTCACGGCTCCGCCCAGTTCGCAACCCACCACGTCCGTATTGGTGTACGGGCGGAAGTACGGCGTGTGGCTGGCCGCCTGGAGGCGCTGGGCGACGGACTCGTCGGTGCAGGCCACGACGGCCGCGGCGGGCATGCGGGAGGCGATCTCACGGGCCAGGTTGGGGCCGGTGACCACGGCGATGCGGTCGTGGCCGACCTTGGCGACGTCCTCGATGACCTCGCTCATCCGCATGGTGGTGCCGAGTTCGACGCCCTTCATCAGCGACACCAGGACAGTGCCGGGCGCCAGCATCGGGGTCCACTCGGCGAGGTTGGCGCGCAGGGTCTGGGAGGGTACCGACAGCACCGTGAAGTCCGCGCCGGCCATGGCCTCGGCGGGGTCGGTGGTGGCCCGCATGCCCTGCGGGAGCTCGACGCCGGGGAAGTAGTCGGGGTTCGTGCGGGTCGAGTTGATGGCGTCGGCGACCTCGGGGCGGCGGGCCCACAGGGTGACGTCGCAGCCGGCGTCGGCGAGGACGATGCCGAAGGCCGTGCCCCACGAACCGGCACTCAGGACTGCCGCCTTGACGGGCTTGCTCACGTGCCCTGCCCCTCTTCCTGCTCGGCCTTCGCCTGCCGGTTGTTCTGCGCGGCGGTCCTGCGGCGCTGCTCGACGCGCTCCTGGCGCGGGTCGTACGTCGTCCCGGGCGCCTTCTCGCCGCGGATCTCCTCCAGCTGGCGGGTGATGGCGGCCATGATGACCTCGGTCGCCTCCTTCAGGAGGTCCGGGGTCATCTCCTTGTCGTAGAAGTCCGTCAGGTCCACGGGCGGGCCCGCGAGCACCTGGTGGGTCTTGCGCGGAAGGAGGTTGGGCTTCTTGGCATACGGCGGCAGCAGTTCGTTGGCGCCCCACTGCGCGACCGGGATCACCGGGCACTTGGTCTGCAGGGCCACGCGCGCGGCGCCGGTCTTGCCGGTCATGGGCCACTGGTCCGGGTCGCGGGTGATGGTGCCCTCCGGATAGAAGGCGACGCATTCGCCGCGCTCCACGGCGTCGATCGCGGCGCGGAAGGCGCTCAGCGCGTCCGTGGTCTCCCGGTAGACGGGGATCTGCCCGGTGCCGCGCATCGCGGCGCCGACGAATCCCTTCCTGAAAAGCCCGCTCTTCGCGAGGAATCGCGGAACGCGGCCGGTGTTGTACTGAAAGTGCGCGTACGCGAAGGGATCGATGTGCGAATTATGGTTCACCGCGGTGATAAATCCACCCTCGGCCGGAATGTGCTCCATTCCACGCCAGTCCCGCTTGATCAGAACCACCAGCGGCGGTTTGCAGAGCACCGCTGCGAAGCGGTACCAGAAGCCGATTCTGCGGCGGGGCACGCGTGCACCTTCCTGTAGGGATCAAACGACGTCGGGCCTGGGGGCCGCACAAGTCTCGCCCCAGGCCGCCGGTCTGTCGAGAACACCGTACGCCCGCCCGTCTCCCGCCCCCACCCTTGCCGGAGCTTCGCACCCTTCTTCGGCCGCGACCGCCGGATGGCCCTGGTGACGGCTGAGTGACAATGACCGCGACTAGAGAGGGGCGGAACGCCAGTGCAGTGGACCTTGGTCGTACCCCTGAAGCCCTTGGCCCGGGCGAAGAGCAGGCTTTCGGACACCGCGGCGGACGGATTGCGCCCGGGCCTGGCCCTCGCCTTCGCGCTGGACACCGTGGCCGCGGCGCTGGCCTGCCCGGCGGTGAAGGATGTGGCCGTCGTCACGGACGACGCCCTGGCCGGGCGCGAGCTGGGCGCACTCGGCGCGCACATCGTCGCCGACGAACCCGGCGGCGGCCTGAACGCCGCGCTGGCGCACGCGGCGGCGGTCGTCCGTACGTCCCGCCCCGAAACCCCGGTAGCCGCCCTGAACGCCGATCTTCCGGCGCTGCGCCCGCTGGAATTGGCCCGGGTACTGGAAGCGGCGGCGGAATTCCCGCGTGCTTTTCTCGCCGATGCGGCAAAGATCGGCACGACACTGCTGGCAGCTTCTCCCGGCCATGAATTGCGCCCGGCATTCGGCACGGATTCCCGCGCTCGTCATCGCGCTTCCGGTGGGGTGGAACTACTCCTCGACGAGGTGGATTCCGTACGCCAGGACGTGGACACCGGCGCTGATCTGCGGGCCGCGCTGCTCCTGGGCGTGGGCCGGCGCACAGCGGCGATGGCAGCACGGCTGCTGATCAAGGAACAGTGACCGCCACGGCCTTGGGGCGCGGGGAACTGCGCGACCAGCCCCAGTGGCACGGCAGCCCGAGGACGACTTCTCGCGGCACTCACAGCGGAGCGCATAGGGTGAGGGCCATGCAGGCCACCTCATACACCTACGACGCCGAGACCCGCACCGGCAGCGTCCTGCTGGACGACGGCACCCCGGTCCCCTTCGACGCCCCGGCCTTCGACGCGGGCGGCCTCCGCCTGCTGCGCCCCGGCCAGCGGGTCCGCATCGAGACGGAAGGCGAGGGTGCGTCCCTGCGCATCACGCTGGTGACGTTGCAGACCCTCTGAACCCGGTGCAGGGCACCGGAACACGCCGCGGGCCGGACTCCGTACGGAGTCCGGCCAGGCGCGTGAGTGCCCCAGTGCGGTCCTACCTGCTGCGCGTGGTCCTCTTGGCGGTGGACTTGCGCGCCGTCGACTTCTTGGCCGGCGCCTTCTTGGCGGTGGCCTTCTTCGCCGGGGCCTTCTTCGCCGTCGCCTTCTTGGCGGTGGCCTTCTTCGCCGCGGTGGTCTTCTTGGCGGCGGCCGTGGTCTTCTTGGCCGTCGTCTTCTTCGCGGTGGTCTTCTTGGCGGCGGCCGTGGTCTTCTTGGCCGTCGTCTTCTTCGCGGCCGTCTTCTTGGCGGCGGCCTTCTTCGCCGCGGTGGTCTTCTTCGCGGCGGCCTTCTTGACCGTCGCCGCGGCACCACCGGTCAGGCTGCCCTTGGGCGCCTTCTTGACGGCGACCTCGCCGCCCCGCGGGAGCTTCTTCGAGCCGCTCACCAGGTCCTTGAAGCCCTGGCCCGCACGGAAGCGCGGAACGGAGGTCTTCTTGACCCGAACCCGCTCGCCCGTCTGAGGGTTACGGGCGTACCGGGCGGGACGGTCGACCTTCTCGAACGAACCGAAGCCGGTGACGGAGACCCGCTCACCCGAGACAACCGCGCGGACGATCGCGTCCAGTACGTGGTCGACAGCATCGGCGGCCTGCTGGCGGCCGCCCATCTTGTCGGCAATCGCTTCTACGAGCTGCGCCTTGTTCACGTCTTCCCCTTCGGAGACATCGCCAGAACGAAAGTGTTCAAGCTTTTTCGCACGTTAGGCAGATATATACCGCAAATCAAACACGAAACGGGCTAATCACCCTTGTGCCGCAACAGACTCGACTGTCTCGAAGGTGTTCAGCGTTCCTCTTCGGGGAATCGCCCCGCGTCGAGATCCGCCATGAACCGCTCCAGACGCCTTGTCGCTTCGGCGACGTCGTGCTTGGCCGCGGCCGTAATGACCAGCAGCTTCCGGGTCAGCGCCATCCGTACGCCCTCCGGGACTTGCAGTGCACGCACTCTTGTGTGCGCTTCCTTGAGTTGGTCCGCGACTGCCGCATAGAGCTCGAGTTGGCCGTCGTGTTCCATGCACAGATTGTGCCATCTGGGGCGAGTTGTCGCCTGCCAGGGGTGCAACTCCGGCCTCAAATGGCCTTCCGGGCACTTGCGGAAGTCGCCGCCGCACCACTCGCGTACCCCGGCAACACCCGCCCTAACGTGGGAAGTTGGGCGGGGCACGCATCTGCCGCAGGACCGTTCGGGTGCAGACATGCCAGTACCCCCGATCGGGCTGATCGGGGGTACTGGGAGGGTGTTGCGGTGTCCGAAAGTCGCCTTGCGGGCGGGTCTCGGCTCAGCTCTGGAGCGTCCGCGGCTTGAACGACGGCCGCTTCGCCTCGTAGGCGGCGATGTCGTCCTCGTTCTGGAGGGTGATCGAGATGTCGTCGAGGCCGTTCAGCAGGCGCCAGCGGGAGTTCTCGTCCAGCTCGAAGGAGGCGGTGATGCCCTCGGCGCGCACCTCACGGGCCTGGAGGTCGACCGTGACCTCGGCCTGCGGGTCGTTCTCGGTGAGCTCCCACAGCGCGTCCACGATCTTCTGCTCCAGAACCACCGTGAGCAGGCCGTTCTTGAGCGAGTTGCCGCGGAAGATGTCCGCGAAGCGCGAGGAGATGACGGTCTTGAAACCGTAGTTCTGCAGCGCCCAGACCGCGTGCTCACGGGAGGAGCCGGTGCCGAAGTCGGGGCCGGCGACCAGCACCGTGGCGCCCTCGCGCTCGGGCCGGTTGAGCACGAACTCCGGGTCCTTGCGCCAGGCCTCGAACAGCCCGTCCTCGAAACCGTCCCGGGTCACCTTCTTGAGCCAGTGAGCAGGGATGATCTGGTCGGTGTCGACGTTGGAGCGGCGCAGCGGAACGGCCCGGCCGGTGTGCTTGGTGAATGCTTCCATGACTTATCGGACTCCAGCGGGCGTACGGGTCTCGGCGTCGGACAGATCGGCCGGGGAGGCCAGGTGGCCCAGGACCGCGGTCGCCGCCGCGACCTGCGGCGACACCAGGTGCGTACGGCCGCCCTTGCCCTGCCGTCCCTCGAAGTTGCGGTTGGAGGTGGACGCGGAGCGCTCACCGGGGGCCAGCTGGTCCGGGTTCATGCCCAGGCACATCGAGCAGCCCGCGTGCCGCCACTCGGCGCCGGCCTCCTTGAAGACGACGTCCAGGCCCTCGGAGACGGCCTGCAGACCGACCCGCGCGGAGCCGGGCACGACCAGCATCCGTACGCCGTCGGCGACTTTGCGGCCCTTCACGAGGTCGGCGGCGGCGCGCAGGTCCTCGATACGGCCGTTGGTGCAGGAGCCTACGAAGACGGTGTCCACCTTGATGGAGCGCAGCGGCTGACCGGCCTCCAACCCCATGTACTCCAGGGCCTTTTCGGCGGCGAGGCGCTCCGAAGCGTCTTCGTACGAAGCAGGATCGGGGACGGACGCCGAAAGCGGCGCGCCCTGGCCCGGGTTGGTGCCCCAGGTGACGAACGGCGACAGTTCGGCGGCCTCGATGACGACCTCGGCGTCGAACTCGGCGTCCGCGTCCGTCTTCAGCGTCTTCCAGTACGCGACGGCGGCGTCCCAGTCCTCGCCCTCGGGCGCGTGCGGGCGGCCCTCGAGGTAGTCGAAGGTGGTCTGGTCCGGGGCGATCATGCCCGCGCGGGCGCCGGCCTCGATCGACATGTTGCAGATGGTCATCCGGGCCTCCATCGAGAGCTTCTCGATGGCGGAGCCGCGGTATTCCAGGACGTAGCCCTGGCCGCCGCCGGTGCCGATCCGGGCGATGATCGCCAGGATCAGGTCCTTGGCGGTGACGCCGTCGGGCAGCTCGCCGTTGACCGTGATGGCCATGGTCTTCGGGCGGGCCATGGGCAGCGTCTGGGTGGCCAGCACGTGCTCCACCTGGGAGGTGCCGATACCGAACGCCAGACCGCCGAAGGCGCCGTGGGTGGAGGTGTGGGAGTCACCGCAGACGACGGTCATGCCCGGCTGGGTCAGGCCCAGCTGCGGGCCGACGACGTGCACGACACCCTGCTCGACGTCGCCCAGCGGGTGCAGCCGCACGCCGAACTCGGCGGCGTTCTTGCGCAGCGTCTCCAGCTGTACCCGGGAGACCGGGTCCGCGATGGGCTTGTCGATGTCGAGGGTCGGGGTGTTGTGATCCTCGGTGGCGATGGTCAGGTCGAGCCGGCGCACCGGGCGACCGCTCTTGCGGAGGCCGTCGAAGGCCTGCGGGCTGGTCACCTCGTGCAGCAGGTGCAGATCGATGAAGAGGAGGTCGGGCTCGCCCTCGGCGCGCCGGACGACATGGTCGTCCCAGACCTTCTCCGCGAGTGTCCTACCCATCGCTTTCCCTCCGGCCGGTTTACGGTCCACCGGCCCAACTAGAGATCTTGAGAAGGCGACCGGCGCCCGCGCCCCTGCTTCCGGGCGTCCGCCGCCAGGCCCGTTCGGTTCACGGGCCGCTCTGCCTTCGTTCTTCCAGAGTGGCGTGTTCCACGGAAAATTGAACTTGCGTTTCACAGAGTGAGACGCGAGTATCGTTTCATGGACAACAGTAGCGGCGTCGGCGTTCTGGACAAGGCAGCCCTTGTCCTGAGCGCCCTGGAGTCCGGTCCGGCCACCCTCGCAGGGCTCGTCTCGGCCACCGGACTGGCACGACCCACGGCCCATCGGCTGGCCGTGGCTCTGGAACACCACCGCATGGTGGCGCGTGACATGCAGGGCCGTTTCATTCTCGGCCCTCGCCTGGCAGAACTGGCCGCGGCCGCGGGTGAGGACCGTCTCCTCGCCACCGCGGGACCGGTACTCACCCACCTCCGTGACGTCACGGGCGAGAGCGCGCAGCTCTACCGCCGCCAGGGCGACATGCGCATCTGCGTCGCCGCCGCGGAACGCCTGTCCGGCCTTCGGGACACGGTCCCGGTCGGCTCGACGCTCACGATGAAGGCCGGTTCGTCGGCACAGATCCTCATGGCCTGGGAGGAGCCGGAGCGTCTGCACCGCGGCCTCCAGGGCGCCCGCTTCACGGCCACCGCGCTCTCCGGCGTACGGCGCCGGGGCTGGGCCCAGTCGATCGGCGAGCGCGAGCCGGGCGTCGCGTCCGTCTCCGCGCCGGTGCGCGGCCCGTCGAACCGTGTGGTCGCCGCCGTCTCGGTCTCCGGCCCCATCGAGCGCCTGACCCGCCACCCCGGCCGCATGCACGCCCAGGCGGTCATCGACGCCGCGTCCCGCCTCTCGGAGGCCCTGCGCCGCACGGGCTGACACGCGCGGCACGGGTCGTACGCCCCTGGGAGAAGCCGGCCTCAACGCCGCGGCCGGTTTCTCCAGGGCGAGCGGACCCACCCCAGGAGCCCGGGGAACTGCGCGACCAGCCACGCACCACCCGCACACGCCCCGCATCCGAGCCCCGACGGCGCAGAATCTGCAACCACCGGCCGTCCGCCGTCCGTGACGCCGTCGTGGCTGGTCGCGCCCCGCGCCCCCTTACGGCGTCGCACTCCCGGAGCGATGGGCGAACCGGTCCTTCGCGTACCGCCCGCGCGCAGCGACCGGCACCTGACCGTGCGCCGCCGCCAGCCCGAACGCCGGCATGTCCGCGTAGATCGACTCGTACGCCCCCTCGGGCACCACGTACGCCTCGTGCCAGATGCCTACGTGCCCGCGCACCTTCCCGGCCCGCTCCTTGCGGTTGATGATCCCCCACACCTTGTGATGGAACATGTCCGGCGCCGCGGCGTACGCGTACAGCTTCTCCTTGGACTCCCAGTACTGGACGATGTAGTACGTCCGCGGTGAGGCCGTGAGCAGCACGCGCCCCAGCAGCCCCCGGTCGCCGTCGCGCGCAAGCTCCCCCAGCATGCGGAACATCGACAGCATGACCGGCAGCCACTGGTGCACCGCCCAGAAGTGGTTGATCCGCATTCCGATCAGCAGCACCACCACATCACCCTCGGCATCCGCGGTCGTACGACCCGGCACCGGCTTCGCGAACATGGCGTCCCCCATGACTCCCTTGTCGGATAGCGGCACTATCCTTCTGTGCGGTGCTTGGATAGTGGCACTGTCCAATGAGAGGCGCAAGACATGCGGCTGGCCGAGCTCAGCGAGCGCAGCGGGGTGCCCATCGCGACGATCAAGTACTACCTGCGCGAAGGCCTGTTGGCGCCGGGCCGGCAGCTCAACGCCCGCACCGCCGAGTACGACGAGGAGCATCTGCGCCGGCTGCGCCTGGTGCGCGCGATGATCCAGGTCGGCAGGGTGCCGGTGGCGACGGTCCGCGAGGTGCTCGGGCACGTCGACGACGACTCGCTCCCCCGCACGATCCGTATGGGCGCGGCCCTGTGGGCCCTGCCGCAGGTGCCCGAGCCGGACGAGGAGGACGAGTACGTCCGCTCCGCGCACGAGGTGGCCGACCAACTGCTGGAGTCCCTGGGCTGGTCGAACGCGCAGGCCCTGGTCACCATCTCGCCCTCCTACCGTTCGCTGGTGGTGGCGATGGCCGCGCTCCGACGGCTCGGCTACGACTGGGATCCGCAACTGCTGCTGGCGTACGCGCGGTTGATGCACGGTGCGGCCGCCCTCGACCTGGACTTCGTGGAGACCCACGGCTCGGAGGCGGAGAAGGTCGAGACGGCGGTTCTGGGGGCGGTCCTGGTCGAGCCGATGCTCCGGGCCCTGCACCGGCTGGCCCAGGAGGAGGAGTCCGCGCGGCGGTACGGCTTCGGCGAGCAGGAGTGACGCAGGCACGACGAAGGCCCTCCACCGAGGTGGAGGGCCTTCACTGTGTGTACCCCCGACCGGATTCGAACCGGCGCTACCGCCTTGAGAGGGCGGCGTGCTAGGCCGCTACACAACGGGGGCGTGGATCTTACGAGCGTTTGAAACAACACCGCCGCAGATCCGAGCTGGTCTACCTGGACTCGAACCAAGACTAACTGAACCAGAATCAGTCGTGCTGCCAATTACACCATAGACCAATGTGGTTTAGACCAGTTCGTACCCCCGACCGGATTCGAACCGGCGCTACCGCCTTGAGAGGGCGGCGTGCTAGGCCGCTACACAACGGGGGCCCTAGCGATCCTGCATCGAAGTCGGCGGGAGCTACCCGAAACCGTCCTCGCGGGAAGGATCTGTACCCCCGACCGGATTCGAACCGGCGCTACTGCCTTGAGAGGGCAGCGTGCTAGGCCGCTACACAACGGGGGCTTTGCAGATGAGCTCTGCGAGCTGGCCTACCTGGACTCGAACCAAGACTAACTGAACCAGAATCAGTCGTGCTGCCAATTACACCATAGGCCACTGGAACGCAAGCCCCTGTGGGGATCTTGTTCTAGTTTGCTCCTCCGGTTCCCGGCCTTTCGGCCCGCTCCCCGGCGGCGCAGGAAGAACATTACCTGAAGGTGGACGGGGCTCCAAAACGGGTATCCGCGCCGAGGATCGCGGGGAGTTCGGCGAGGGAGGCGATCCGGCGCGGTCCGCCGAGGCCGTCGTCGCTGGTGTACGCCCCGTCACGGTCGATCCACACCGACACCAGCCCGGCCTCCGCGGCACCGCGCCCGTCGATCTCCGGGTGATCCCCCACATACGCCACCTGGTGCGGGGCGAGGTCGAGGGCTGCGCAGGCGGCGTGGAAGGCGCCGGCCTCCGGCTTGGAGACACCCAGCTCGACGGCGCACAGGATCGCCTCGAAACGGTCGTGGACGCCAAGGACGCGCAGCTTGCGGTCCTGGACGGTGAGGCTGGAGTTGGACAGCACCGCGTGCCGGTGGCTGGCGGCGAGGGCGTCGAGGACGGGCAGGACGTCCGGGAAGAGACTCCAGACGGTCTCGTAGTGCGCGATGTAGCGCTGGAACCAGGCATCGGCCTGCGCGTCGCTCAGCTCCTCGCCCAGGAAGACCCGTACCCGGTCCCGGCGCTGCCCCTCGAAGGACACCTCCCCCGCGGAGAACCGCATCCACTGGGCATCGGTGATCTCCCGCCAGCGCGCGAGGGCCTGCTGGACGCTGTCATACGCGTCCAGCAGGCCCTCGGCCGCCAGGTGCAGGCGCATTCCGGCCCGGTCGGCGCCCGTGTAGTCGAAGAGGGTGTCGTCGACGTCCCAGACCACGGCACGAATGCTCATGATCCGACGGTAGCCTCTGGCACCCGGCTCCGTCCGTCCACCGTGGAAGTCCTTGATTCGGTGCGGCGAAGCAACTGGTCACACGGCCCCGCAGCTGTCGCCGGACGCGTCCCTTGCGGTGAGCGCAGGACTGCGCGTGACCTGACAGCGGGTGAACGGGCGTATTTCGAGGTGGAATTATGCGCACCTCGTGATCTTCGTACAGGGCTCGTGATCAAGCGCCTACGCCGTCAGCTTCGCCAGTGCCGCGTCGATCCGGGACAGGGTCGTGTCCTTGCCCAGGACCTCCAGGGACTCGAACAGGGGCAGGCCCACCGTGCGGCCGGTGACGGCGACGCGGACCGGGGCCTGGGCCTTGCCGAGCTTGAGGCCGTGGGCCTCACCGGCGGCAAGGACGGCCTCCTTCAGGGACTCCGGGGAGGACCAGTCGGCGGCGTCCAGCTTCTCGCGGGCGGTGCGCAGCAGGGCGTCCGAGCCCTCCTTCATCGCCTTCGTCCAGGACGCCTCGTCGAAGACCGGCTCGGCGAGGAAGAGGAAGTCGACGTTGTCCGTGATCTCCGACAGGACCTTCAGACGGGTCTGCGCGTGCGGGGCGATCGCCTGCCACTTCACCTCGTCGAAGGCCTCGGGGGCCCACGGGGCGAACGGGGCCCGGAGCCAGGGGCGGCAGCGCTCGGTGAAGTCCTTCACGTCGAGCAGGCGGATGTGGTCGCCGTTGATCGACTCGCACTTCTTGAGGTCGAAGCGGGCCGGGTTGGGGTTCACGTCCGCGATGTCGAAGGCCGCGACCATCTCGTCCATCGTGAAGATGTCCTGGTCGGCAGAGAGCGACCAGCCCAGCAGGGACAGGTAGTTGAGCAGACCCTCGGGCAGGAAGCCGCGCTCGCGGTAGAGGTTCAGCGAGGACTGCGGGTCGCGCTTGGAGAGCTTCTTGTTGCCCTCGCCCATCACGTACGGCAGGTGGCCGAAGGCCGGGGTCTGCTTGGCGATGCCGAGCTCGGTCAGCGCCTTGTACAGGGCGATCTGGCGCGGGGTGGAGGAGAGCAGGTCCTCGCCGCGCAGGACGTGGGTGATCTCCATCAGGGCGTCGTCGACCGGGTTGACGAGCGTGTACAGCGGGGCGCCGTTGGCGCGGACGATGCCGTAGTCCGGGACGTTCTCCGGGGTGAAGGTCAGCTCGCCGCGGACCAGGTCCGTGAAGGTGATCGTCTCGTCGGGCATGCGGAAGCGGACGATCGGGGCGCGGCCCTGGGCCTTGTACTCCTCGACCTGCGCGTCGCTCAGGTCGCGGCAGTGGCCGTCGTAGCCGGAGGGCTTGCCGGCGGCGCGGGCGGCCTCGCGGCGGCTGTCCAGCTCCTCCTGGGAGCAGTAGCAGTGGTAGGCGTGGCCGCCGTCCAGGAGTTTCTGCCCGACCTCCTGGTAGAGGTCCATGCGCTGCGACTGGCGGTACGGCGCGTGCGGGCCGCCGACCTCGGGACCCTCGTCCCAGTCGAAGCCCAGCCAGCGCATCGAGTCGAGCAGCTGGTTGTAGGACTCCTCGGAGTCGCGGGCCGCGTCGGTGTCCTCGATGCGGAAGACCAGAGTGCCCTGGTGGTGCTTGGCGAACGCCCAGTTGAACAGGGCGGTGCGGACCAGGCCCACATGGGGGTTACCGGTGGGCGAGGGACAGAATCGGACGCGGACTGGGGAGCCGGGTGCGCTAGCCACGCTTGACAACCTTGTTGGTGAGAGTGCCGATGCCTTCGATGGTGACGGCGACCTCGTCGCCGACGTTGAGGGGGCCGACCCCTGCCGGGGTGCCCGTGAGGATCACGTCGCCGGGGAGGAGCGTCATGGCCTCGGTGATGTTGACGATCAGATCCTCGATGCGGTGGATCATCTCGCTGGTGCGGCCGAGCTGGCGCTGCTCGCCGTTGACGGTGAGCTGGATGGTGAGGTCGGACGCGGCCTCGAGGTCCAGGCCGGTCTCCACCCAGGGGCCCAGCGGGCAGGAGGTGTCGAAGCCCTTGGCCCGGGCCCACTGCTTCTCGCGTCTCTGGACGTCCCGGGCGGTGATGTCGTTGGCGCAGGTGAAGCCGAAGACGACGTCCTTGACGCGCTCGCGCGGGACCTCGCGGCACATACGGCCGATGACGACGGCCAACTCGGCCTCGTGGTGGAGGTCCTCGGTGAAGGACGGGTACTGGATCTCGTCGCCGGGGCCGATCACCGCGGTGGAGGGCTTGAAGAAGGCGAACGGGGCGTCGGGCACCTCGTTGCCGAGTTCGCGCGCGTGCTCGGCGTAGTTGCGGCCGAAGGCCACGACCTTGTTGGGGAGCACCGGGGGCAGCAGCCTGACCTTGCTCAGCGGGACCTTCGTGCCGGAGAGCTCGAATTCCGCGAACGGGATGCCCTTGATGATGTCGAGGACGAGCTCGTCCGGCCTGTCACCCTCGACCGCGCCGAAGGCGACGTTCCCGTCGATGGAGAATCTGGCGATGCGCACGGGATCCTGCGCCCCTCACTTGAACCGGCTGGAGTCTGACGCTCCAGGCTAGCGCGGCAAGGGGCGGGCGCCTCGCCCATTGTCGCGGGCGCCATCACGGTTGTGGGGCGCGCGCGGAACCCGTCGCACGGGCCGATTGTTCGTACGCGGTTGAACAATCGGCCCAGGGCCCGCGTACTACTGGGCGGCGGCGGTGACGGGGGCCTTTTCAAGGATGGTGCGCCTGGGGTTGGCGGTCTGGGCGGGAAGATCGACGGAGTGCTCCGGCTGCTGCGGGATGTGCAACCCCTCGGCGTCGGCGAGGTGGGCCAGCGTCGTGCGCCGCGGGTTGGCTATCGTGCGGATGATCGTCGTCTTCACGGCTGTACTGGGTCCTGTCGTAGCGGGTTGGCAGAATCATCCCTCTTGTAAAACGCCAGGCTAAACATGCAATTCCCGCGAGAAGCCGCGAAGACCGCTTGATCGGTATGTGAGTTTGCTCACGGCCCGACGGATAAACCGGTCAATTCAGACTCGCATTCCAGCCCGGCGAAACGGACATCAACCCCCTGAACCTGTCATTCCGCTCCTGATCATGGCGACTGGGACACCTTTCACGCGCGAGCGGCTCGCGGGGAAAAGTCCGTTATGAGGGAGATTAGTTTCTACGGCAGGTAATCTCGCACTCACATGGCGTCATGTATGTCACGGCTCGGCCTACGGGCCTTGTTGGAGATCCTGCGCTGTGCTGGAATCTCACGGACCGCCGCAGGATCTAGCCGGCGCACAGGGGGCGCACCGAGCGCCGAGTGGCGGCGAGATAGGGGGAACCAGCGCCGGTCACTCACGACCATCAGGGAGCGTGTTCAGGACGCTCTCTAATACGCCGACACCGTGTCCGTCCGTTCACGCGGAAGGGCGCCTGGTCCAGAGGTTGCGACGCTAGTGCAGGGACGTTTCAAGAGGGATGGCAGCGCTTCGGCGGAGCCGGAGCACGGCGGGACCGACCGAGGTCCCTCGCCCCAGCACGCCCAGAACCCGGGCCCGACCGCGTCCGTGGACGGCGGTGAGCGCTCCGGGCGCCCCGCCGTGTCGGCGTCTTCGAGCACGGCGAACCCCACCGCGCCGCCGGCCAGGGCTCCGAAGAGCCCCGTCGGCCCGGGATCGCGAATAGCCCTGCGCAACTGGCGTATCTCCACACGCCTCGTCGCGCTGCTGACGCTCCCGGTGGTCGCGGCCACCTCGCTGGGCGCCCTGCGCATCAGCGACAACATGGACGACATCCAGCAGCTCGAGAACATGCGGTTGCTGACGGACATGACCAAGCGGGCCACCGAGCTGGCCGCCGCGCTCCAGGAGGAGCGCGACCAGTCCGCCGGTCCCCTAGCGCACGGCGCCAAGGCCTCCGACTACACGGTCAAGGGCTACCGGGACAAGACGGACCGGGCCATGTCGGGCTTCATCGAGGCCTCCGAGGAGATCGACGACAACACCAAGGACGGCAATCTCAAGGGCGTCCGCGACAACCTGGTCCTGCTCCTCAGCGACCTGAACGCCATCGAGAAGATCCGCAACACCGCCTACGAGGTCGACGGCAACTCCACCCAGACGGTGGAGGCCTACCACCGGCTGATCACCAATCTGCTGGGCCTCTCCCAGGACATGGCGGAGGCGACCAGCAACCCGGAGATGATCCAGAGCACACGTGCTCTGTCCGCCTTCTCCACCGCCAAGGAGTACGCCTCCATCCAGCGAGCGGTCCTCGCCGCGGCGCTCCCCGCGAACAACACCTCGCGGGGCGAGCTCACCGAGAACGACCGCCTCTACGCGTCCTCCGCGCTGACGAGCCAGAAGTCCGAGCTGCGTCAGTTCAAGAGCATCTACGGCGCCGAGTCCGCCGAGCTGCTCAAGCCCATCGAAGAGGGCAACCCGACGATCGCGGCCACCGACAAGTACGCCGGCCGCGCCCTCGTCAACCCCAACGGCCTCCGCGACCTGGACCGCCGCTCCTACCGCGACTGGGTCGACGACAGCACCACCAAGCTCCAGGGCATGCGCGCCATCGAGACCACGCTGCTCGAGGAGATGGAGCAGAAGGCCCGCGAGCTGCGCAACGCCTCCGAGCGCGAGGCGATCTTCTCCGGTGCGCTGATCCTGATCGTGCTCGGTGTCTCGCTCGTCGGCGCCTTCGTCGTGGCCCGCTCCATGATCCGCTCGCTGCGCCGTCTGGAGGAGACCGCCACCAAGGTCGCCTCGGACCGACTGCCCGAGCTGGTCAAGCAGCTCTCCGAGTCCGACCCGCAGGACGTGGACACCTCCGTGGAGTCGGTCGGTGTGCACTCCCGGGACGAGATCGGCAAGGTGGCCGCGGCCTTCGACGACGTCCACCGCGAGGCGGTCCGCCTCGCCGCCGAGCAGGCCCTGCTGCGGGGCAACGTCAACGCGATGTTCACCAACCTCTCGCGCCGCTCCCAGGGCCTCATCCAGCGTCAGCTGTCGCTGATCTCCGAGCTGGAGTCCCGCGAGGCCGACCCGGACCAGCTGTCCTCGCTGTTCAAGCTCGACCACCTCGCGACCCGCATGCGCCGTAACGGTGAGAACCTCCTCGTTCTCGCCGGTGAGGAGCCCGGCCGCCGCTGGACCCGTCCCGTCCCGCTGGTCGACGTGCTGCGTGCCGCCGCCTCCGAGGTGGAGCAGTACGAGCGCATCGAGCTGGCCGCCGTGCCGACCACCGAAGTGGCCGGACGCGTGGTCAACGACCTTGTGCACCTGCTCGCCGAGCTGCTGGAGAACGCCACCTCGTTCTCCTCGCCGCAGACCAAGGTCAAGGTCACCGGTCACGCGCTGCCCGACGGCCGGGTGCTGATCGAGATCCACGACACCGGTATCGGCCTCTCCCCCGAGGACCTCGCGGCGATCAACGAGCGGCTCGCCTCGCCGCCCACCGTGGACGTCTCGGTGTCCCGCCGCATGGGTCTGTTCGTGGTCGGTCGTCTGTCGCAGCGCCACGGCATCCGCATCCAGCTGCGCCCGTCCGACTCCGGTGGTACGACCGCGCTGGTCATGCTCCCGGTCGACGTCGCCCAGGGCGGCAAGAAGCCGGCCGGTGGCAAGCCCGGCCCGAACGGCCCCGGTGCCTCCGGTGGTCCGGCCGCAGCGCAGGCCGCCGCCGGTGTGGCAGCCGCGCGTCGTCAGGCCCAGGCCGGCGGCGGCGCCCAGGGCGGTGCGCTCGGCGCCGGTGCGGCCGGCGGTGGCCGGCTCGGTGCCGGTCAGGGACCGCGGGCCGCGCTGCCCGGACGTGACGGCGCTCCGCAAGGCGGACCGCGCGGGCAGCAGGGCCCGGGTGTCCCGCCGCAGGGCCGGCCGTCCCCATCGTCCGGTGCGGGCGCCGGCTTCGGCGGCCAGGCTCCGGGTGCTTCGCAGGGCATGCAGTCCGCGGGCATGGGCATGGACGCGTTCGGCGGCCAGGACGCCTTCGGCGGCAACCGTGGCCGCGAGCAGTCCCGCCAGGGCGGCTCCCAGGCTCCGCAGTCGCCGCCCCCCGGTGGCGAGAAGGGCCGTCGTGGCCGTACGCCGCAGCTGCCGCCGCGCGGTGGTCCGCGTGCCGAGCTGCCGGGTGCCGGCCAGCCCTCGCGCCCCAGCTGGAGCGACGAGAACGCACAGCCGCCGGTGCCGCGCGCCTCGCTCGACGCCCCGCGCGGGCACGACGAGGACCCCGCACAGACCTCCCGGATGCCGCGCATCGACGACCGGCAGGGCCCCGGCTCCACCTCGGAGTTCGCCCGCCCGGACTTCGACGCCCCGGCCCCCGGCGGCTACAACCCGCAGAACACGGGCCAGTTCGCCCGTCCCGACGTGCCGCAGAACGGCGGCGCGAACGGATCGCAGAACTCGGGTCAGTTCGTCCGACCGGACGTCTACGGCTCCCCGGGCCAGAACAACCCGTCGCAGACGGGCCAGTTCGCCGCACCGCAGGCGTACGACGGCAGCTCGACGGGGCAGCACGCCCTGCCCGGCCGCCAGAACGGCGACTCCACCGGCCAGTTCGAGCGGCCCCAGGTCAACGGCACCTACGGCGGCAACTCCGGCCTCGTCGGCCCGGCGCAGCCCCCGGTACCGCCGCGTCCGCAGCAGCCGCCGCGCCAGGAGCCCGAGGCCCTGCCGCCCGCCGCGGGTCCCGGCGACGGACGTACCCCGCTGTACGACACGCTGGAGACCAACTGGTTCCACGGCGGTCCGCAGGGACGTCATCCCGGTGCCGGCGGTTCGGCCCCCTCGTCCGCTCGGTACCAGGAGCCGCAGGCTCCCGCCGAGCGGCCGCAGCAGTCCTCTGCTCCCCAGCGTCCCGCGTCGACGGCCTGGCGCAGCTCGCCGAACGACGATCTCGTCCGGCAGGCTGAACGCGTCCGGCAGCCTGCCGCGGGCGGTGTCACCACCTCCGGCCTGCCGCGCCGGGTGCCCAGGGCGAACCTCGTCGCGGGTACGGCTCAGCAGCAACAGCACCAAACCGGTCCGCAGGTCTCGCGTGCGCCCGATGACGTACGCGGTCGGCTGACCAATCTCCGTCGGGGTATCGCACAGGGTCGTCAGGCCGGTACCGGTACCGGTCAGACCGGCAGCTTCCCGAGCCCCACTCACCAGCAGGAGCGTTAGTTGAGCCAGATGAGCCAGGCGGCACAGAATCTCAACTGGTTGATCACCAACTTCGTGGACAACACCCCTGGTGTGTCCCACACCGTCGTCGTGTCCGCCGACGGTCTGCTGCTGGCGATGTCGGAGGGCTTCCCGCGCGACCGAGCCGACCAGCTGGCGGCCGTCGCGTCGGGCCTGACCTCGCTGACGGCGGGCGCGTCCCGGATCTTCGAGGGCGGCGACGTCGCCCAGACCGTCGTGGAAATGGAGCGAGGGTTCCTTTTCCTGATGTCGGTCTCGGACGGCTCGTCTCTCGCCGTTCTCGCCCACCCCGAATGCGACATCGGCCTCGTCGGCTACGAGATGGCGCTGCTGGTCGACCGCGCGGGCGCGGTTCTCACGCCCGACCTGCGCGCCGAACTGCAAGGCAGTCTGCTCCACTGATCGCCCGGATCCAACCCGTCTCACCAAATCACCGTCCGGCCGCCACAATCCCCCCACCGGCCCTCACCCAGACGGCTCGACTGACCGACTTGCTGTCCAGCCCGGAGGATTCATGACCCCGCCCACCGCCTCTCATGATCCGTACGCGGAGCCGTACGAGGATGAGGGCGACCAGCCGCTGGTACGTCCGTACGCGATGACCGGTGGCCGGACCCGGCCGCGGTACCAGCTGGCCATCGAGGCCCTCATCAGCACGACGGCCGACCCGGCAGCGCTCATGGGGCTCCTCCCGGAGCACCAGCGGATCTGCCACCTGTGCCGTGAGGTGAAGTCGGTCGCCGAGGTCTCCGCTCTGCTGTCCATGCCGCTGGGCGTGGCCAGGATCCTCGTCGCGGACCTCGCCGAAGCCGGCCTGGTCGCCATCCACCAGCCGGGTGGCGACGAGAACAACGGCGGCGCTCCGGACGTGACGCTGCTCGAAAGGGTGCTCAGTGGACTTCGCAAGCTCTGAACCGGGTCGGGCGACCACTTCCGCCAAGATCGTGGTGGCGGGTGGCTTCGGCGTGGGCAAGACCACGTTCGTCGGCGCCGTCTCGGAGATCAACCCGCTGCGCACCGAGGCCGTCATGACGTCCGCGAGCGCGGGCATCGACGACCTCACGCACACCGGTGACAAGACCACCACCACGGTGGCCATGGACTTCGGCCGTATCACGCTGGACCAGGACCTGATCCTGTACCTGTTCGGTACGCCGGGCCAGGACCGCTTCTGGTTCATGTGGGACGACCTGGTGCGCGGCGCCATCGGCGCGGTGGTGCTCGTGGACACCCGGCGCCTGGCCGACTGCTTCCCCGCGGTCGACTACTTCGAGAACAGCGGCCTGCCGTTCGTGATCGCCCTCAACGGCTTCGACGGACACCAGCCCTACACGCCCGACGAGGTGCGCGAGGCACTTCAGATCGGTCCGGACGCGCCGATCATCACGACCGACGCCCGGCACCGGGCCGATGCCAAGAGTGCGCTGATCACGCTGGTCGAACATGCGCTCATGGCCCGGCTGCGGTAGGGCAAGTCGGCAGCGCCATACGGCAGTTGTCGTAGATGTGCCGGAGCCGGCTGTGGCCTTTGACACGGTCGGCTCCGTTGTTCATAACGTTTCGGCAGAGGAATCGGGTGGTACGGCCACTCGTCGCGGTCAAGCGGTCTCGCTGCGCGCACAAAAGCCCCGCCTTTTGGCGGGGCTCGTTCTTTATGACCGTTTTATCTAGGGCATTCACGGCTCGGAATCTGCTCCTTCCACTGTTTGGAAGAGCGCAGGCCCACGTGCTGGAATGCGAGAACTGCCCAATAGTCAAAGACGTACTCAGCGGTACTGCGTACTCCTCGATGACGAACTGGGCTCTGAGACACTGCGGCACAACGTTAGGTGCCGACCCCGCCGGAAGGTTGTTGGTCGAGTGAGGCGAAGCAAGAACAGTCCCGAGCCGTCGGCCCGGGGCAACTTCACCCCGCCGCCGCGCGGAGCGGCGCCTGTCCCTGTGCCCGGATCGGAACCAACAGCGGCGCCCGCGCCCAGCGGCGGCCGCTTCTCGCCGCGCAACTGGCGCGTGCCGACCCGGCTGAACGCGATCCTGCTCATACCCGTGATGGTCGGCCTCGTCATGGGCGGCTTCCAGGTGAAGAGCTCGATCGACACCTGGCAGGAGGCCGAGGACGCGGAGAACACCGCGCGCCTGGTCGCCGCCGCCCTCACCTACGGCGACGCCCTCCTCGTCGAGCGTGACGTCTCCGCCGCTCCCCTCCTCCAGGGCAAGGGCGAGGACGACCCGACGGTCGCCAAGGCCCGCGCCGCGACCGACAAAGCCGCCGACGCCTTCGACGAAGCCGCCCAGAACATGCCGGACCGGGCCAACCTGGAGCGCCGTCTGGAGCGCTTCCGCGAGGTCGAGCCGGAGCTGACGGACCTGCGCGCCGCCGCCTACACCGACAAGCTCCAGGGCGTGGAGACCGAAGAGGGCTACGTCGAGGTCGAGCACCGTCTGCTCGAGTTCTCCAACGAGCTCGGTCTGGGCACCGGAAACATCACCAGCTACGGCCGTACCGTCTACGCCATCTCGCTGACCAAGGGCGCTCTCTCGCTGGAGCGCTCCATCGGTATGCACATGCTGGTCAAGCCGGGCCCCAAGGCCACGGACCTGGCCCGGCAGCGCGTCGCCCTGTCCTCGTACGCCTACCTGGAGGGCATCGCCATCCAGGAGTACACCAGCGGTGGCACCGAGGAGGACAACCAGAAGCTGGTCGACGCCACCAGGGAGATCAAGGCCGAGGGCGCTGCGATGGCCAAGGCGGCCAAGCAGAAGAACCCCGACTACGTGGCCCCGCCGGCCGACCCGGTCAAGATGGTCGGAGCGCTGGCCCAGCTGAGCTCCACGGACACCAGTGAGCGTGCCGCGCTCGCCTCGCAGGGCATCACCGCCGAGAACTGGTGGGCGGTCAACACCCTCAAGTACAACGCCTACCGCGACATCGAGAACGACCTCGCCAACACCGCGGTGAACGAGGCCTCCGTCATCTCCGACGACGCCAAGCGCGACGCCCTGATCACCGGTGCCGCCGTCGTGGTCGCCCTGCTCGCCGCGTTCATCCTGGCCGGCATGGTGGCCCGCCAGATGTCCCGCTCGATGCGCCAGCTGCGCAACGCCGCCTTCGGTATCGCCGAGCAGCGTCTGCCGATGCTGGTCGACCAGCTCTCGCGCACCGACCCCGGCCGTGTCGACACCCGGGTCGCGCCCATCCCGATCAACACCCGGGACGAGATCGGCGAAGTCGCCCGCGCCTTCGACCAGGTCCACCGCGAGGCCGTCCGGCTCGCCGCCGAGCAGGCCCTGCTGCGGGGCAACATCAACGCGATCTTCACCAACCTGTCGCGCCGCAACCAGTCGCTGATCGAGGGCCAGCTGACCCTGATCACCGACCTGGAGAACAACGAGGCCGACCCGGACCAGCTGGAGAACCTCTTCAAGCTGGACCACCTCGCGACCCGTATGCGCCGCAACGGCGAGAACCTCCTCGTCCTCGCCGGCGAGGAGCCCGGCCGCCGCTGGGACCAGCCGGTCCCGCTGGTCGACGTCCTGCGCGCCGCCTCCTCCGAGGTGGAGCAGTACGAGCGCATCGAGCTCTCCGGCGTCCCGGAGGCCGAGATCCACGGCCGCGCCGTGACCGACCTCGTGCACCTGCTCGCCGAGCTGCTGGAGAACGCGACGACGTTCTCCTCCCCGCAGACCAAGGTCCGCGTGACCGCCACCCGTCTCCCCGACGGTCGGGTCATGATCGAGATCCACGACAAGGGCATCGGCCTCACCGCCGAGGACTTCGCGGACATCAACCACAAGCTGGCCAACCCGCCGACCGTCGACGCCGCGATATCCCAGCGCATGGGCCTGTTCGTGGTCGGCCGGCTGTCCGACCGGCACGGCATCCGCGTCCAGCTGCGCCCCTCCGGCGAGCAGGCCGGCACCACCTCGCTGGTCATGCTGCCGGACGCCATCACCCACGGTGGCGGCGGCGAGCAGCAGGCTCCCGTCGACGAGTTCACCGTCTCGCAGATCATCCCGGAGCAGCACTTCCAGGGTGAGAACTTCAACCAGCAGCCGATGCGGACGGCCGCCGAGCTCGGCTTCGACGACAGCCGCTACGCCGAGGTCCCGGACGACCTGCGCGACCTGGACCCGGTCGGCCGCTCCCTGATGCGTGAGGAGCGCCGTGCGGCCCTGGAGGCCGAGATCCACGGTCCGGGCGAAACCCCGGAGCTGACCGCCTACGCGGACGACTTCCCCGCACAATCCGGCTACGGCAACGGTCAGAACGAGTTCGGCGACCAGCGCGAGGGCTACGACCGGCAGCAGGCGTACGAGGACCAGCAGCAGGCGGCGTACGACGAGCAGCAGATGCCGTCGTACGAGGACCAGCAGCAGTCGTACGACGACACGTACTACGCGCCGAACGGCGGCCTGCCGCGGGGCGACAGCTTCTCGTCCGGCGGCGGCTACCCCGAGCCCTCCTATGCGGAGCCCGCTCGTGAAGAGCCCGCGGCCGCCCGTCCCGCTGCCCCGGAGTCCTTCCCGGCCTTCGAGCAGCGGCGTCACCAGGACGACTGGCCGCAGCAGGACGGCTACCGCAACGGCTACCCGGACCAGTACGCTCCGCAGGCGGAATCCGCGCAGGCCGATGACGCAGGTGAGCGCGACCGCGTAGGCTTCGACCATCCGGGAGCGGCCCCCTCCGCCGGTCACACCATGACCGACGCCGGGCTTCCGCGCCGCGGTGCCCCCGCGAACGGCACCAACGGCGCACGGCCCGCGCGGCAGGAAGCGCCGACGCCGGCGCCCGTACCGGAGAGCAACGGCGACGACTCCTGGCGCTCGCAGAACGACGAGCGCTGGCAGCAGGCCTCGCAGCTCCGCAAGCCCAAGGCAGGCGGGGTCACCTCCTCCGGCCTGCCTCGGCGGGTACCCAAGGCCAACCTGGTCCAGGGAGCCGCCGAAGCCACCCCCCAGGGCGGCCCACAGGTCTCCCGCGCTCCCGAGGACGTCCGGGGCAGGCTGAGCAACCTGCGCCGGGGCGTCCAGCGGGGCCGCAGTGCGGGAAGTGAAACGAACGGCCAGGGCTTCGGTCCTGACAGCACCTACAACCAGGAGCGTTAGTGTGAGCCCGATGAGCCAGGCGGCACAGAACCTGAACTGGTTGATCACCAACTTCGTGGACAACACCCCCGGGGTGTCGCACACGGTGGTGGTCTCCGCCGACGGACTCCTTCTGGCGATGTCCGAAGGCTTTCCGCGCGACCGCGCCGACCAGCTCGCGGCCGTCGCCTCCGGTCTGACGTCTCTGACGGCAGGCGCCTCCCGCATCTTCGAGGGCGGCAGCGTGAACCAGACGGTTGTGGAGATGGAGCGGGGATTCCTCTTCCTGATGTCCATCTCCGACGGTTCCTCCCTCGCGGTGCTCGCACATCCCGAGGCGGACATCGGCCTCATTGGGTACGAGATGGCACTTCTGGTCGACCGTGCCGGTACGGTCCTGACGCCGGATCTGCGTGCGGAGCTCCAAGGGAGCCTGCTCAACTGACAGACAGCGGTGCGTTTTGGCGTCCCGTGGCCGTAAGGTTTCGGGACGCGGCTCCACATGATGGGTGCCAGGCACAGTCGGAGGAGGAGAGAAAGTGGCAACACCCCCAGACGGTTCATCATCGGGCAACTGGTCGTACGGCCCTGCCCAGGGCCAGAACGACGGTTCCCAGAACCGGTACAACTTCCCCTCCCAGCCGAGCCAGAGGCAGCCGTACGCTCCGCAGGGCCCCGGCCCCTCGCCGTACGACCAGCCGCCGGCACCGCGCATCCAGCCGGTGCAGCCGCAGCGACGCGCCCCCGAGCCGGCGCCCGCCGGGGCGTCGAACAACCCCTTGGTGCGCCCGTACGCCATGACCGGCGGCCGGACGCGCCCGCGCTACCAGCTCGCCATCGAGGCACTGGTGCACACCACCGCGCAGCCGCACCAGATGCAGGGCCAGCTGCCCGAGCATCAGCGAATCTGCAACCTCTGCCGGGAGATCAAGTCGGTAGCCGAGGTCTCGGCTCTCCTCACGATCCCTCTCGGCGTGGCCAGAATCCTCGTCGCCGACTTGGCGGAGGCGGGACTGGTCGCGATCCATCAGCCCGGCGGCGACGAGAACGCCGGCGGCCAGCCAGACGTGACACTGCTCGAAAGGGTGCTCAGTGGACTTCGCAAGCTCTAGCGGCGGTCCTTCCCGCTCCACCACCTCCGCGAAGATCGTGGTGGCGGGCGGCTTCGGCGTGGGCAAGACCACGTTCGTCGGCGCCGTCTCGGAGATCAACCCGCTGCGCACAGAGGCCGTGATGACGTCAGCTTCGGCGGGCATCGACGACCTCACTCACACCGGGGACAAGACGACCACCACGGTCGCCATGGACTTCGGACGCATCACCCTGGACCAGGACCTGATCCTGTACCTCTTCGGTACGCCGGGTCAGGACCGCTTCTGGTTCATGTGGGACGACCTGGTACGCGGCGCCATCGGCGCGATCGTCCTGGTGGACACCCGCCGTCTCGCCGACTGCTTCCCCGCGGTCGACTACTTCGAGAACTCGGGTCTCCCCTTCGTGATCGCCCTGAACGGCTTCGACGGCAACCAGCCGTACAACCCGGACGAGGTCCGTGAGGCCCTCCAGATCGGCCCCGACACCCCGATCATCACGACGGACGCCCGCCACCGCGCGGACGCGAAGTCGGCGCTGATCACCCTGGTCGAGCATGCGCTGATGGCCCGACTGCGCTAGCGGCCCGCCTCTCCGGCCCGTTTCGGCTGCGGCCCCCGTGCCTCCTGTGGGAGGGACGGGGGCCGTTGCTCGTTCCATGGCCGCTGCGGGTGAGTGGGGCTGATCGTGCAGTTCCCCGCGCCCCTTGAAGGTCGGGCCACTGGCCCCGAGTTCAGGGGCGCGGGGAACTGCACGAACGGCCCACGACCGCCCGCAGCCGCCCGCGGGACGGCACCCCCGGGCTCCTGAGCGCCTCATGCCGACGGCCCCGTCCTCCCGAGGGGAGAACGGGGCCGTACAAGCGTTGCCGGCCTCAGCGCCAGCTGTGCGGGGCGCGGAAGCCCGGCTCGCGTTCCAGTCGGCGCCAGCCCGCCTTCGCGCGACCCCGGTGGGCCGGAGCGGCGTCGGTCGGGCGGGCGGCGGCGCGGGCCAGCAGGATCGCCGTGATGGCCGCGACTTCCTCGGGCTCGGCGTGGCCCTTCTCGACGCGAATGTCAGGGGAGTTCATAGGTCACAGTCTCCGTGAGAGAGGTTTCCGCAGGGGTACCGCGAAGGATCCGCCGGGTTACTGCGGGGGGTTGCCGTGCTTGCGGGACGGCAGGTCGGCGTGCTTGGTGTGGAGCATCGCCAGGGACTTCACGAGCACCTCGCGGGTCTCGGCGGGGTCGATCACGTCGTCCACCAGGCCACGCTCGGCCGCGTAGTACGGGTGCATGAGCTCGGACTTGTACTCCTTGACCATGCGCGCCCGCATGACCTCGGGGTCCTCGGCCTCGGCGATCTGCCGGCGGAAGATGACGTTGGCCGCGCCTTCCGCGCCCATCACGGCGATCTCGTTCGTCGGCCACGCATAGGTGAGGTCCGCACCGATGGACTGGCTGTCCATGACGATGTAGGCACCTCCGTACGCCTTGCGCAGGATCAGCGAGATCCGCGGCACCGTCGCGTTGCAGTAGGCGTAGAGGAGCTTCGCGCCGTGCCGGATGATGCCGCCGTGCTCCTGGTCGACACCCGGAAGGAACCCGGGGACGTCCAGGAAAGTGACGATCGGAATGTTAAAAGCGTCACACATCTGGACAAAGCGCGCAGCTTTTTCGCTCGCCTCGATGTCCAGGACGCCCGCGAGGGACTGCGGCTGGTTGGCCACGATGCCGACGACCTGACCGTCGAGCCGGGCGAGCGCACAGATGATGTTGCGCGCCCAGCGCTCGTGGACCTCGAGGTACTCGCCGTCGTCGACGATCTCCTCGATGACCTTGGCCATGTCGTAGGGACGGTTGCCGTCCGCCGGGACCAGGTCGAGGAGCACCTCGCTGCGGCGGTCGGGCGCGTCCGAGGGCTCGACCCGGGGCGGGTTCTCGCGGTTGTTCTGCGGGAGGAGCGAGAGGAGGTAGCGGACCTCCGCGATGCACGTCTCCTCGTCGTCGTACGCGAAGTGGCAGACGCCGGAGGTCTCGGCGTGCACGTCGGCGCCGCCCAGGCCGTTCTGGGTGATCTCCTCGCCCGTCACCGCCTTGACCACGTCCGGGCCGGTGATGAACATCTGGGAGGTCTCGCGGACCATGAACACGAAGTCCGTGAGGGCCGGCGAGTACGCCGCGCCGCCCGCGCAGGGGCCGAGCATGACCGAGATCTGCGGGATGACGCCGGACGCCTTGGTGTTGCGCTGGAAGATGCCGCCGTAGCCGGCGAGCGCCGAGACGCCCTCCTGGATACGGGCTCCGGCGCCGTCATTCAGGGAGACCAGCGGGGCACCGGCCGCGATGGCCATGTCCATGATCTTGTGGATCTTCGTGGCGTGGGCCTCGCCCAGCGCGCCGCCGAAGATCCGGAAGTCGTGCGCGTACACGAAGACCGTGCGGCCCTCGACCGTGCCCCAGCCCGTGATGACACCGTCGGTGTACGGCTTCTTGGCCTCCAGGCCGAAACCGACCGCGCGGTGCCGGCGCAGCTGCTCGACCTCCCGGAAGGAACCCGGGTCCAGGAGCAGCTCGATGCGCTCCCGGGCGGTCAGCTTGCCCTTGGCGTGCTGCGCCGCGGTCGCCTTCTCGCTCGGGCCGGCCAGCGCCTGCGCACGGATCTCGTGCAGTTCGGCCGTCCGCCCGCGGGCGTCGATCGGCTCACCCGGTGCCTCATCCAAAACGGTCATGTAGCGACCTTACGAAGGACGCGCGCGAAAGCGAGCCGTTGACTCCGTACAGTCTCCGGACCCATTTCCTGGTGCCACTGAACAGAACCCTGACCGCATGCAGCCTTTCCGACTGCTCAGAGGGCGTCCGCGTTGTGGAGGTCGTACAAAGCCGTCAGGCGAGAGCCACCTCACATCGATGGGTGGCGCATACCATCCCCGGAGTGACGCGGACCCGCAGTCGGCGTCCGGTCGCGAGGATCTCGACCGACTCGTCCGCCCACAGGATCCGTCGTACGGGACGGTCCCAGGTGATCTCCAGCGGCTCGCCGGTGCGCGGCGGCTCGCTCACGCAGAGCGTAGCGGTACGGCCCCGGCGCCGGAGCAGCACACTCGCGCCGGCGGAGGCGGTGAGGTCACCGGCCGTGCCCGGCTGCCAGAAGTTCGCGACCGTCAGGCCCAGGGAGGGGACGCGGACCGCCTGGCGGCCGGCGTCGTTGGCGAGTACCCGCAGCCACGTCCGGTCGGCGGCGCGGGCGGCCACCTCCGCACGGCGGGCGCCGGGCATGAGCAGGTAGATGTAGGCCGCGTCCGTCGGGTCGGTGCCGTGATCCAGCCACAGGGTCTGCCATCGGCGGGTGCGGCGCTCGGTGGTGCCGGTGGTGTTGATGTCGGCCCAGGCGCCGGTGCGGTCCTCGCGCAGGGTGCGCAGTTCGCCGTACGGCACCACCCAGCCGCCGTGGCCGGTGAGATGGGCCCAGCCGGGGCCGCACAGCAGGGCCTGGGTGCCGTTCTCCCCCAGGTTGCGGTTGTCGACGACGGTCTCGACGGGCACGCCGTCCGTGCAGGTGATCCCGGCGCCCAGGCAGATCACGGCGTCCGCGGTGCAGAACCACGACTTGCGGGCCTCCAGGGTCGAGCCGAGTCCCTTCAGATGCTGTCCGATCGCCGCGTACTCACCGTCCGTCGTGCCACCGACCCAGCGCACCGCGGGCTTGGGCTCACCCCACTCACCGCCGGCCCGGTCCGGGAGGCGGCGGGTGGAGACGGTCGTGCCGGGGAGGCGGTACCAGTCGACCGTCGGCCAGTACCAGTCGGTGTACTGATCGCCCAGGCCGTCGGCCCACCATGACACCATTCCGGCCCCGGTGTGCCAGCCGCGCGGGTTCTCGCCGTTGCCGCACTCGTAGTGGGCGATGCGGTCGCTCGCCATGGCGATGCTCGCGACGAAGCGCGGGCGGCGGTGCACCGCCCGGTCCATCGCGGCGAAGAGGTGGTGGCCGACGGGGTCGGCGGCCGCTGGGACCGGCGACTGGGCGACGGCGTGCAGGCGGGCGAGGTCGGCCACGCCGAACTGACGTGCCGTCAAGATCGGTGTGACGGTGTCCCGTTGGATCCAGCCCTTGAGCCTGCCGTACCAGCGTTCACGCTCCGCCGCGCTCGCGCCGTCCGCGAGCAGCGCGATCGCGGCGATGACGCCCTGCCCGTGGTAGTGGTCGCTGCGCATCACCTGCCGGTCGTCGCTCTTGAGGTAACCCCGGCTGATCGCACGGCCGTTGACGCCGTCCATCACCAGACCGTCGTGGATGAGAGGCGCGTAGGCGCGCTCGACACTGTCGAGGACGATCTGGCGGTCCGGGTCGGTCACCTCCCACTCGGATCCGGCGAGCAGCGCGAAGAGGCGGCCGAGGCCGTCGAGGAGGACCTGACCGTAGGTGCCGGAGTAGGCGACCCAGGTGTGCTGGACGAAGGAGCCGTCGGCGTGCAGGCCGTCCCCCTTGGTGACGTACGGGAAGACCGGGGAGAGCGCGTCCCGGGCGAGCGCGATCTTCGCCGGGGTGCGTCCGAGGATGCCGCGCAGGGCGACGCTGCGGCACAGGTCGACGCGGTTGGCACCGGTGGACGTGCCGGAGTAGTCGGTGAGCATCGCGTCGGGGATGAAGTGGTCGACGGCCGCGCAGGCCGCCGCGATGCGGTCGCCGGTGAGGTGGTCGTACAGCGCGGCCGTGATGTCGGTCAGCAGGCGAGGGCTGCCGATCTGCCATTCCCACCAGTTGCCGTAGCGGGTGGTGGCGGGGTTGTAGACGGTGGCGGAGAGGTGGTCGAGGCCGCGCAGGACGTCGGCGAGGAGGCCGGGGTCGGCGGTGGAGCCGGTGCCCTGCCGGCCGTAGGCCCGGGTCATCGTCCACAGGCGGCTGTAGCTCTGGGTGATGCCGGCGGGCGGGTCGAAGGGGTGGCCGGGCCACAGGGAGGTGGGGGTGGGGGCCATCGTGGCACGGAAGCGGCGCGCGAGGGTGCCGGTCTCGGCGAGGCGGGAGGCGTACGGCTCCGCCGCAGGGTCGTAGCCGGTGCCGAGGGCGATGTCGAGCCAGCGCCGGCGGAGCGCTTCACAGGGGTCGGCGTCCGCCGCGCGGGCCGGGGTTGCGGCGGCCTGCGCGAAGGAGGCGGTGAGGGCGGCGGCGTACAGGAAGGCACGGCGCGTCGGAGTCATGTCCATGCCCTATCACGTGACGGCGAGTAACTCCACGGACACGCCCTGAATGATGTTGAAAGCTGAACGGAATAGGTCTACGGTGATCCGTGTTGAGTAGTTCAAGATTCAACATCATCTCCCGAGGAGCACGCCATGGGCATCTTCAACCGCAAGGACACCGCCGACACCGCCACCGCGACCGCTGCTGCCGCCGCCGGCCCCGACCTGGCCGCGCTGACCGGCGAGTACACGATCGACCCGGCGCACTCCACGATCGGCTTCGTCGCGCGGCACGCCATGGTCACCAACGTCAAGGGCAAATTCCTCGACTTCAGCGGCTCACTGCACCTGGACGGCAGCGACCCGTCGGCGTCGACCGCGTCCCTCGACATCAAGATGGACAGCATCGACACCGGTTCCGCAGACCGTGACGGCCACCTCAAGAGCGCGGACTTCTTCAAGATCGAGGAGTTTCCGACGATGACCTTCCGCTCCACCGGGGCGGAGGCCCTCGGCGGTGACGACTACCGCATCACCGGTGACCTGGAGATCCTCGGCACCACCCGGTCGATCACCATCGACCTGGAGTTCAACGGCGCCGCGAAGGACCCGTTCGGCAACGAGCGCGTCGGCTTCGAGGGCAAGGCGGAGATCCTGCGCTCCGAGTGGGGCCTGACCTGGAACGCCGCGCTGGAGACGGGCGGCGTGCTGGTCTCCGACAAGATCAAGCTGAACTTCGACATCTCGGCGATCCGGAACGCGTGACCCCACGCACCCCTCGAAGCGCCGGTGAGCAGCACGCTCACCGGCGCTTCGCCATGTCCCGCACGATCGCGGCGACCCGGGCCGCCCGGCCGCACCCGGTCCGGGCTTGCAGAAGGCCGAGCATGACCTGGTAGCGCTCGGTCCTGCTCAGCTTCTCGAAGGCCGCCCCGGCACGGGGGTTCTCGGCGAGCGCCGCCGCCAGCTCGGCGGGAACCTCCGCCACGGCCTGCGACTCGTACGCCCCGGCCCACCGGCCGTCCGCCTTCGCCGCCTCCACCTCGGCGAGGCCCGCAGCACGCATCCGTCCCTCGGCGACGAGTTCCGCCACCCGCCGCACATCGACCATCGACCAGACGCTTCCGGGCCGGCGCGGAGTGATCCGCCTCCGCCGGTGTGGGCCAGCGCCGCGCCGGTCGCGGTGGCGCTACTGACCGCCAACCCAACCACTCGGCGAAATCGGCACGCGGCCACCGGTCAGCCGATGTGGACCAGCACCGCGCCGGTCGCGGTGGCGCTACCGACCGCCAACCCAACCACTCGGCGAAATCGGCGCGCGGCCACCGGTCAGCCGATGTGGACCAGCACCGCGCCGGTCGCGGTGGCGCTGCTCACGGCCTGCCTGACCGCACGGCGAAATCGGCGCGCGGCCGGACGCCGCACCCGGGCATCATCGTCGGCATGACCGCCACGTCCCGCCCGGGTCCCGCATGGCTCGCCATCGCCTCCTAAGAGTTCGAGAAGGGGAGCCTGCACCCCCTGGCCGCCGTGCGCGCCTGACTGCGTGAGCGCGGCATCGACTGGATGCCGTTCACCGCGGGCGAGGTCCGCTGGGATCGCGTGTGTGCGCCCGGGACCGACGGGCACTGGCGTGCGTGGATCACCGTCCATGTCGACGCCGGTGCCCTCCGGCTGCTCGGACTGCACCCCGAGCAGCCGACCTCTGTCGTCAACGGCCCCTCCCCGCCCGGCTGGTGGCATGCCGCCGGAGAGCGGTACGCGCGACCGGGCCCGGACGGGCACCCCCGCGCCTGAACGGGCGTGGCCGGATTTTGCCCCTTGTGGGGGCGGTCATGGGATTCCCATAATCCAGCAACGGAATTGACCGGCACATGTCAGCAGGATGTCAGCAGTTGCTCACTCCCCTCCGCTTGGCATGCTCCCGCCACTTCCCTGCTCTCTCCACGTTCGCATGTCCAACCCCCCACGGAAGGCATCACGTTGAAGAAGCTCCTCACCGCGCTCAAGAGATGCGCGGCCCTCGGCGCCGCCGCTCTCGCGATCGTCAGCCTTCAGCCCGTCTCGGCCGCGCAGGCCGCCGACTCCCGTGTCGTCGGCGGAACCCGCGCCGCGCAGGGCGAGTTCCCGTTCATGGTCCGGCTCTCCATGGGCTGCGGCGGCGCGCTCTACACCCAGCAGATCGTGCTCACCGCCGCGCACTGCGTGGGCGCGACCGGCGCCAACACCTCCATCACCGCCACCGCGGGCGTCGTGGACCTGCAGTCCACCAGCGGCCGGGTGCAGGTCCGCTCCACGTACGTGTACCGGGCCCCCGGCTACAACGGCAACGGCAAGGACTGGGCGCTGATCAAGCTCGCCCAGCCGATCAACCTGCCGACGCTGAAGATCGCCACGACCACGCAGTACAACACCGGCACCTTCACCGTCGCCGGCTGGGGCGCGGCCCGTGAGGGCGGCGCCCAGCAGCGCTACATGCTCAAAGCCAACGTGCCCTTCGTCAGCGACGCCCAGTGCCGCTCCTACAGCGGCTACAGCGGCCTCGTCGCGAACGAGGAGATCTGTGCCGGTCTGCCCTCGGGCGGCGTCGACACCTGTCAGGGCGACTCCGGCGGCCCGATGTTCCGCCGCGACGCCGGCAACGCCTGGATCCAGGTCGGCATCGTCAGCTGGGGCATAGGCTGCGCCCGCCCCAACGCCCCCGGCGTCTACACGGAGGTCTCCACCTTCGCCTCCGCCATCGCCTCGGCGGCGTCCTCGCTCTGACCTCGCAGCACCGCTGAACCACCCCTGAAACGGGCCCGGTGTCCTCGGACGCCGGGCCCGTGCGTGCCGTACGATCCTGGTCCGCCGCCTCCTCAGAAGCCCCCGCCGAAGTCCCCGCCGCCGCCGAAGTCCCCGCCGCCGAATCCCCCGCCGTCGAAGCCGCCGAAGTCCCCGCTGTCGAAGTCGGCGCCGGAGACGTCGCCGCCCTCGTAGCCGCCGTAGCCGTAGCCCGCGCCGTAGTCGGCCGCGTAGGACGGGGCGGCCATCATGGAGCCGAGCAGGGTGCCGACGAGCAGGCCGGGCAGGAGGCCGCCGCCGAAGTAGCCGCCGGCCCAGGGGCCGTAGGCGGGTCCGGCGTCCCAGTACGGGCGGCGGCCCTGCTCGGTGTCGACCTCGCGGATCACGGGGTCGCGGCCCTCGGACAGCCGGGTGCGGTCGGCCGCACAGACCGGGACCTCGCGGCTGGTGCCGCCGGGTGGCGTCCAGGTCTCGTCGGCCACGGACGGGCCGTGCCGCGGATCGAAGAAGCACGGCGGCCGGCGCTCCGGCAGCGGCCGGTGCTCACGGCGGGCGGCCAGCTCGGTGAGGGAGAACCTGCCGTCGTCCAGGGCCTGTGTGACCGCCTTGACGTCCTCCGGTCTGCGGGCGGAGTCCATCAGCCGTTTCGCCTGGTCGTAGGAGTCCAGGGCCTGCTCGTAGCCCGCGCGCATCGCGTCGTCGGCGCCGGGCTCCGCCGGATGGAAGTCCAGGCGGTCCAGTTCCTCGCCGAACGCGGTGATGTCCTCGTCGACCACGACCCGCAGCTTCTCCAGCGCCGCCCGCTGCTGCGCCTCGTGGCGCCTGCGGTTGCGCCGGACCAGGGCGTACGCGCCCGCGCCGCCCGCCAGCACCACCGCGCCGACGGCGATCAGACCGCCGGCGTCCACGCCCGCGCCGCCGCCGTCGCTCCAGCTCGCCGGAGCGGTGCCGCCCACATTGCGCAGCGCCGAGTCGACGAAGTCGTTCAGCTGGGCCTTGGGGTCGCCGGCCGACTGCACCGAGGCGACCAGGTTGTCCACGGACTGCCGGGACATCACCGACGCGTCGGCCGCCGCGTCGAAGCGGTCGCCCACGCGGACGCCGTACAGACCCGTGATGCCGGTCTCCGTACGGAGGTTCAGCAGCAGGTTCTGCGTCGGCTGATCGGCCGGGAGGACGGCGACGAAGACCGGTTTGTCGGCGTCCTCGATCTTGTCGGCGAGCGCCTCGGCGTCCGACGACGACAGTTGGTCCGAGGCGGCGGGGTCCACGTACACGGGACCGTCGCGCAGCGCCTCGGCGACCTGTGAAAGGTCCGTGGCCGCATGTGCGCCGGGCGCGCCTGCCGTGAGCACCGCGAGTGCGGCGGCGGCCGGCACGATCAGCGAGCGCATGAGGCCCCGGAAGAGCGGAGTCCTCATACCCTCGACGCTACCTGATGGGCCGGGCAAAGGCGCCGGTCCCGGTGGCTGGAACCCACCGGGACCGGAGGCCGCACGGCATCCCGCCGCGTGCCGTACGGCGGCTCAGGCCGCGCGGTACGCCGCGCCCAGCCTCTCCGCCGCCACCCGGAACCGCCGGTCAGCAGCGGACGGCCGGCGTCGGCGCGGGGCTTCGCCACCGCCTCGGTGATCCCCGCGCCGCCCGCCCGCTGCCGGACGATCGGCCGGGCCCTGGTGACCGGGGCACGGCCGCCGGCCTCCGTCCCGGCCTGCTCGGCGTCCCCGCCCGCGAGGCCGAGCGCCCCGAGGGTCGCGGCGCCGCCCTCGGGCACCTCGGCCGGCGTGGCCGGGCCCAAGCCGCCGGGGAGCCACGGGCCGTACGCGGTGTCGCCGACGTTGACCGGCAGCCGGGCCTCGCGCCTCGGCCAGGTCACGGGAAGCCGACCGCCGAAGGGCCGCTTGTTGCGGAGGACGTCCGGCACGCCGTCGCTCTCGGTACCGGGCAGCCAGGAGGCGACCAGGGCGGTTCTGCGCATGGAACGTCCCTCCACTCTCATGGTCCGCACCCGACTTACCTCACGACTTGAGTTGACCGGGGGTGCCATTTGACGTCAAGACTTCACGTCAGAACCGGTACGCCCCCAAGTCCCGGCCGGATCAATGGCGTTGTCCCTTCACCTCATGAACGCGCGACCTCTTGACGCGTACACGAAGCCGTCATTTACTCACGCCTCGCATGCCCCACAACCCCCACCTGAAGACGACTGCAACGGCTCGGGTGCGCAGCTGTGGTCGTACAACGCCGCCACCGGGGACGTGGTCAACCGTGCCGCGAACAAGTGCCTGGACGTGACGGACAACTCCTCGGCGAACGGCGCCCGCGCGCAGATCTGGAGCTGTACGGGGGCCGCGAACCAGAAGTGGCGGCTTCAGTAGGGGCGCGCAGCGCCTGAGGTTCGTCGTCGGTCGGGGCCGTCGGCGGCTGCAGCCCTCCAGGGGCGCGGGGAACTGCGCGACCGGCCACTACGGGCCCGCAGCCGCCGTACGACGGGTGTCCGCTACTCGGCCGGTGTCACGCCTGCGCGCAGCAGGCCGTAGGTGTAGGCGTCCTCCAGGGCCTGCCAGGAGGCGGCGATGACGTTCTCGGCCACGCCCACCGTGGACCACTCCCCCGCTCCGTCGGACGTCGAGATCAGGACTCGGGTCGTGGACTGGGTGCCGTGTACCCCTTCCAGGATGCGGACCTTGTAGTCGACGAGGTCCAGCTTGGCGAGCTGGGGGTAGATCTTTTCGAGGGCGACGCGAAGCGCGCGGTCGAGGGCGTTGACCGGGCCGTTGCCCTCGGCCGTGGCGACGATGCGCTCGCCCTTGGCGAAGAGCTTGACCGTGGCCTCGTTGGCGTGGCTGCCGTCGGGGCGGTCCTCGACGATCGCCCGCCAGGACTCGACCTGGAAGTAGCTGAGGGGCCTGCCCTCGACCTCGGCGCGCAGGAGGAGTTCGAAGCTCGCGTCGGCCGCCTCGTAGGTGTAGCCCTTGAGCTCGCGCTCCTTCACGCGTTCCACCACCCGGCCGACCAGTTCGCGGTCGCCGCCGAGGTCGACGCCGAGCTCCTTGCCCTTGAGCTCGATCGAGGCGCGGCCGGCCATGTCGGAGACCAGCATCCGCATGGTGTTGCCGACCTGCTCGGGGTCGAGGTGCTGGTACAGGTCCGGGTCGACCTTGATCGCCGAGGCGTGCAGGCCGGCCTTGTGCGCGAACGCGGACACGCCGACGTAGGGCTGGTGGGTGGAGGGGGTGAGGTTCACGACCTCCGCGATGGCATGGCTGATGCGCGTCATCTCGCGCAGGTGGCCGTCGGGGAGGACCTTCTTGCCGTACTTGAGCTCCAGAGCCGCCACGACCGGGAAGAGGTTGGCGTTGCCGACGCGCTCGCCGTAGCCGTTGGCCGTGCACTGGACGTGGGTCGCGCCCGCGTCGACCGCGGCGAGGGTGTTGGCGACCGCGCAGCCCGTGTCGTCCTGGGCGTGGATGCCGAGCCGGGCGCCGGTGTCGGCGAGGACGGTGGAGACGACGGCCTGGATCTGGGCGGGGAGCATGCCGCCGTTGGTGTCGCAGAGGATCACGACGTCCGCGCCGGCCTCCGACGCCGTACGGACGACGGCTTTCGCGTACTCGGGGTTGGCGCGGTAGCCGTCGAAGAAGTGCTCGCAGTCGACGAAGACCCGGCGGCCCTGCGCACGGAGGTGGGAGACCGTGTCGCGGACCATGTCCAGGTTCTCGTCCAGGGTGGTGCGCAGGGCCAGCTCGACGTGGCGGTCGTGCGACTTCGCGACCAGGGTGATCACCGGGGCGCCGGACTCCAGCAGCGCGTTGACCTGCGGGTCCTCGGACGCCTTGCCGCCGGCTCGCCGGGTGGCGCCGAAGGCGACCAGCTGGGCGTTCCTGAAGTCGATCTCCTGCTGGGCGCGGGCGAAGAACTCGGTGTCGCGCGGGTTGGCGCCGGGCCAGCCGCCCTCGATGAAGCCCACACCGAACTCGTCCAGGTGCCGTGCGATGGCCAGCTTGTCCGCGACGGTGAGGTTGATGCCCTCCCGCTGCGCGCCGTCGCGCAGCGTGGTGTCGAAGACGTGGAACGAATCGTCGAGCTCGCTGGTTGCGGTCATGGTGTCAAGGCTCCTGCTGTTGGATCCCGTTGGATCGCGGTCTTTACCGGAATGACCGGCTCCACCGTCCTCCTATGATCCCTCGCGCTCTGCTCCCGGCTGAAGGTGGGCCAGAAAAGCGAAAAACCCCTCGCGGGTGCGAGAGGTCTGCGCGCGGGTCGAGGACGACGGTGTCCACCCGTACCTGGTCGTACGTGGTGGTCACTGCGGACCGGCGCGCCTGCTGCCAATAATCATGGCGAACGAGAGCACGGGGGAAGTCTGGCACAAACCGCCCCCGGGCTCACCGTCCGTCTCAGAATGCGAGCACTGCGTTGATCATCGCGACCGGCGGACGAAGCCGTCGCTCGCGCCGTTGGTGTCGCCGGCGACGAGCTGCGACGAGGCGGTGCTGATCCCGAGGCGCTCCGCGCCCGAGCTCACCGACGCCCGTGGACGCGTTTCCCCGGCCTTCGCCGAAGGCTCCCCACGAGGGGAACGCCTCGCGCGTTACATGGTCAATCCCCCATATTGCGTACAACCGGGGCATGGGCTCAGGAGTCCGCGAGAAGGCTGTCGTCGAGGAACTCCCTTACGTGGCGCAGGATCTGCGCTCGGTCCGTGCCCCGCAGTCCGATGGCCACATGGATCGAGAAGCCGTCGAGGAGTGCCCGCAGCCGGGCCGCGAAACGGTCCGGGTCGACCGACCGGAACTCGCCCCTCGACACCCCCTCCGCGAGCAGCGCCACCAGGTCGCGGTGCCAGGCGCCCTCGATCGCTGCCTGGCGTGCGCGGGCGTCGTCGTCGGCGTTCTGCGAGCGGTTCCAGACCTCCAGCCACAGGGTCCAGTGCGGGTCGCGGTGACCGACGGGGACATACAGGTCGACGTAGGCGTCGAGCCGCTCGCGGGCGGAGGCGGACCGGGTGAGGAGCCGGCCGCGCTCGGCGCCGAGCCGGCCCTCGCTCCACTCCAGGGTGCGCAGCAGCAGCTCGTCCTTGGAGTGGAAGTAGTACAGGAGATGGCCGCTGCTCATGCCGACGTGAGTGCCGAGCGCCGCCATGGTGAGCTTCTCCAGACCGCGCTCGGCGATCATCTCCATGGCGGCGGCGAGGACCTCGTCACGGGGCGGCGCCTGCCTGCGCCCACCGGCCATCTGCGGCTCCTAGATCTTCGGCTGCTGCTGTGTGATGCAGTGGATGCCTCCACCGCCCGCGAAGATCGTACGGGCGTCGACGAGGGTCACCGTCCGCTCCGGGAAGAGGCGCCGGAAGATGCCGGCCGCGATCTCGTCGCGCGGGTCGTCGAAGCCGCACAGCACGACGCCACTGTTGCAGAGGTAGTGGTTGATGTAGGAGTAGTCGGCCCAGTGTCCGTCGGCCTCCAGGACGGTCGGCGCGGGGACCTCCACGACCTCCAGGCGTCGGCCGCGCGCGTCCGTCTGCGACTTCAGCAGGCCGATGATCTCCCTGGTCACCTCGTGGTCGGGGTGCGCCGGGTCCGGCTGCGCATGGGCCACGACCACGCCGGGCCGGGCGAAGGCCGCGACGATGTCGACGTGCCCGAGGGTGCCGAAGCCGTAGGGAGGGTAGTCGCCGGTCAGGCCTCGGGGCAGCCAGATCGCCTTGCGGGTGCCGAGCATGCCGTGGATCTCGGCCTCGACCTCCTCGCGCGTCCAGTGCGGGTTGCGCTCCGGACCGAGCTGGACGGTCTCGGTGAGCAGGACCGTCCCCTCGCCGTCGACGTGGATCGCCCCGCCCTCGTTGACCAGCTTCGAGGCGTACGTCCTCGTCGAGCCGGCCAGGTCGCAGACGTGTGCGGCGATCTTCGCGTCGTGCTCCCAGCCGGCCCAGTCCTGGGCACCCCAGCCGTTGAACGTCCAGTCGACGGCGGCGAGTTCACCCGCACTGCTGGTCAGGAACGTCGGGCCGATGTCGCGCATCCAGGCGTCGTCGAGGTCCCGTTCGACGGTCTCCACACCCGGACCGAGCAGCGCCCGGGCCTCCTCGGAGTGTCCGGGGCCGCACACCACCGTCACCGGTTCGAAGCGCCGCACGGCACGGGCGACCGACGCCCAGGCCCGGCGGGCCGCCGCGAGATCCTCGGCGTCCTCGAAGGTCACGTTCGGCCCCGGCCAGGCCATCCAGGTGCGCTCGTGCGGGGTCCACTCGGCGGGCATGCGGAAGCCGTCGGAGGCAGCAGACATGGCGGGGTCCTTAGAGGAAGTAGAGGCGGTTGAGGGAGACGGACTCGGCCGGCTCGGAGTGCAGCGGTTCACCGTCGAGGGTGACCAGTCCCGTGCGCTGGTCGACGTCGACGGCTCCGGTACGGGAGTTGCGGCGCAGGTCGGCGGGCCCGATGCCGCGCGTGCCGCGCACGGCGACCCTGCGGCGCCGGGTCGGCATCGTGTCGTGCCCCTGGTCGACGGCGGCCCGTGCCACGAAGGCGACGGAGATGTCGGCGGGCGTGGCGCCGTACGCCCCGAACTGCGGGCCCAGGACGAGGGGTTCGCAGGTGTCGGTGGCGGCGTTCGGGTCACCGGTCACGCCGTACGCCGGGAAGCCGGACTTGAGCACCAGCTGCGGCTTGGCTCCGAAGAACTCCGGCCGCCACAGCACGATGTCGGCCAGCTTGCCGACCTCGATCGAGCCGACCTCGTGGGCGAGTCCGTGGGCGATGGCCGGGTTGATGGTCAGCTTGGCCATGTAGCGCAGGACGCGTTCGTTGTCGTGCTCGTCGGGTGCGCCGAACTCGGCCTTCATCTTCCCGGCCATCGCGAAGGTGCGGCGGACGGTCTCGCCGGCCCGGCCCATGCCCTGCGCGTCGGAGGAGGTGATGCCGATCGCGCCCAGGTCGTGCAGCACGTCCTCGGCGCCCATCGTCCCGGAGCGGATGCGGTCGCGGGCCATGGCGGCGTCGCCGGGCAGGTCCGTCTTCAGGTCGTGGACGGACACGATCATGCCGTAGTGCTCGGCGACCGCGTCCCGTCCGAAGGGCAGGGTGGGGTTGGTGGAGGAGCCGATGACGTTCGGCACTCCGGCCATCTTCAGCACGTTGGGGACGTGTCCGCCGCCGCAGCCCTCTATGTGGAAGGCGTGGACGGTGCGGCCCTCCAGGACCCGCAGGGTGTCCTCGACCGACAGGCACTCGTTCAACCCGTCGCTGTGCAGGGCCACTTGGACGTCGTGCTCCTCGGCGACCCGGAGTGCCGTGTCCAGGGCACGGGTGTGGGCGCCCATGTCCTCGTGCACCTTGAAGCCGGACGCGCCGCCTTCGGCGAGGCCCTCGATCAGCGGAGCCTCGTGCGAGGACGAACCCCGCCCGAGGAAGCCGATGTTGACGGGCCAGGCGTCGAAGGCGTTGAACGCGTGCCTGAGCGCCCAGGGCGAGTTGACGCCGACACCCCACACCGGCCCGAACTCCTGGCCGATGACCGTGGTCACCCCGGAGGCGAGCGACGCCTCCATGACGCGCGGCGACAGCAGATGGACATGGGTGTCGACGGCTCCGGCGGTGGCGATGAGCCCCTCCCCGGACACGATCGAGGTGCCCGTGCCGACAACCACGTCCACCCCGTCGAGGGTGTCGGGGTTCCCGGCCCGCCCGATCGAACAGATCCGGCCTTCCCGGATCCCGATGGAGACCTTGCGGATCCCGAGCGCCGCGTCGATGACGACGACGTTGCTGATGACGACGTCGCAGGTGTCGCGGACGGCGGCGGCCTTGAGGTGCAGCCCGTCCCGGGCGGTCTTGCCGAACCCGGCGAGGAACTCCTCGCCGTAGCGCTGTGAGTCGGACTCGACCCGGATCGTCAGCCCGGAGTCGCCGAGCCGTACGCGGTCGCCGGCGCGAGGGCCGTGCGCCGCCGCGTACTCGTGCGGGGTGAGGCGGCGCGCCTCGGCGGGGTGGCCTCCCGGACGGCTCATCGCCGGCCCTCCTGATCAGGTGTTTCGGTTGCTCCGAGGTAGCCGCAGGCGGCGGCGCGGCGCAGTGCCTCCGTGCGGGCGCCGGGGGCGTCCAGCGGTCCGTCGACGAGTCCGGCGAACCCGATGGCGATGCGTTCGCCGCCGATCGGCACGAGTGGGACCTCGACGCTCTCGCCGGGCCCGAAGCGCACGGACGACCCGGCCGGTACGGCGAGCCGCATGCCGTAGGCCCGCTCGCGGGGGAAGTCGAGGCGCGGGTTCGCCTCGAAGAAGTGGAAGTGGGAGGTGACGGAGACGGGCACGGTCGCGGTGTTGGTGACCGTCAGCCGCACGGCCGCCTCGGGTGCGGCGTGCTGCGGGCCCGGCAGCAGCGCGCCGGGGGCCTCGGGGCCGAGTCCGCCGCCGAGGGGGTCGGACACGACCGCGAGCCGTGAGCCGTCGTCGAAGACCGCCTCCACGTGCACCTCGGTGACGACGTCCGCGACGCCCGGCAGCACGTCGTCCGGCCCGAGCACACCGCGGGCGCGCTCGATCGCCTCGGCGAGCCGCGCCCCGTCCCGGGCGGCCTCGCACACGGTGTCCGCGACGATCGCGGTCGCTTCGGGCACGTTCAGCCGGAGCCCGCGGGCCCTGCGTGCCCGGGCCAGCTCGGCGGCTCCGAAGAGCAGCAGCCGGTCACGTTCCGTGGGGGTCAGTCTCACGACGCGGCACCTCCTTGCCAGACTCGAAGTTAGAGCATCACTCTAAACATGAAAATCCCTGGATCGAAAGGCTGACAGCAAACCTCGGGCACTTCAGATTGAACGTCACTCAAACCGAGGGAGCCACCCATGCCGATGGAACAGCGCGGAGTCGACACCATCCCCGAGGAGGAACGCACCAGCGGCCCCCGGGACCTCGTCTCGATCCTGCTCGGGTCGAACCTCTGCCTCGGGGTGATCGTCTTCGGCTGGCTGCCCCCCTCCTTCGGCCTGGGCTGGTGGGCGTCGGTGAGCTCGATCGTGGTCGGCACGCTGGTCGGCACGGCCCTCACCGCCCCGCTCGCCCTGATCTCCCTGCGCACGGCGACGAACCTGTCGACCTCCTCCGGCGCCCAGTTCGGCGTGCGCGGCCGGCTGGTCGGCTCGGTGGTCGGCCTGCTGCTCGCCCTCGGCTACACCGCCCTGACCGTGTGGATCGGCGGCGATGTGATGGTGGGCGCACTCGGCCGGCTGGTCGGGCTGCCCGCGAACGAGGTGTCGTACGGCGTGGTCTACGGACTGCTGGCCGCGGCGACCGTCGCGGGCGCCGTGTACGGCTACCGGGTGCTGCTCGCCCTGTCCCGCGTCCTCGCGGTCGGCATGACGGCCCTGCTGGTCCTCGGCGTGATCGCCTACGCCCCGCACTTCACGACCGACGCGCTGCCCGAGGCCGGCGGCTATCTGCTGGGCGGGTTCTGGCCGACATGGCTGCTGGCGACGGTCGCGGCGGGGCTGTCGGGCCCGATCGCCTTCATCACCCTGCTCGGCGACTACACCCGCTACATCTCACCGGCCCGCCACACCTCGCGCCGGGTACTGCACGCGACCTGGCTGGGCCTGATCCTGGGGCTGCTGGTCCCGCAGCTGTTCGGCACCTTCACGTCGTACGCGGCACGGGCCGCCCTCGACTACGCGGGCCCCCTGGTCGACGCCTCCCCCGCCTGGTACCTGGTGCCGCTGCTGCTCGCCGCCTCGGCCGGCTCGGTCGGCAACGCGGGCCTGATGCTCTACTCCATGGGCCTGGACCTCGACGCCATCCTGCCACGCGCCTCCCGCGCCCGCGCCACCTGCACGGTCGCGGTCGTCGCCACGATCTGCGTCTTCGTCGGCCACTACGCCTCGACCGCGCAGGACGCGATGACGTCCTTCGTGCTGCTGCTGACGGCCGTCGGCACCCCGTGGGCGGTGATCACCCTGATCGGCTTCGCCCGCTGCCGGGGCGTGTACGACGCGGACGCCCTCCAGGTCTTCAACCGCCGCGCACGGGGCGGGATCTACTGGTACCGGTCCGGCTGGAACATCCCGGCGACCGTCTCCTGGGCGCTCGGCGCGGCGGTCGGCCTGCTCGCCGTCTCCCTGCCGTCGTACGAGGGGCCGCTGCTGTCCCTGACGGGCGGGGTGGACTGCAGTTTCCTGCTGTCGGGGCTGGTGGGGGGTGTGGCGTACGCGGTGCTGGAGTCTCGGCAGAGCCCGGATCGTGCCTACGCAGCCCGTC
>NZ_JBYIVZ010000020.1:0-166402 GCF_057710365.1 Streptomyces sp. bgisy027 | reverse complement strand
GAGCTCTGGCTCTTGGGCACCTCAGCCCAAGGGCCAGAGCTTTTTTGCGTTGAGGTAGGGTCAGGGGGCATCGTAGGTACGTTTCCCACAGGAGGCCCCCGGGTGGAGGTCCAGGAGACCCGTGTCCAGACGGACCGGGTCCTCACCATCCCCAACATCCTCAGCATGGCGCGGCTGCTTGGCGTGCCGCTGTTCCTGTGGCTGATTCTGAGGCCTGAGTTCGGCGGGCCGAAGAGTGATGGCTGGGCCCTTCTGGTGTTGGCTCTGAGCGGCGTCAGCGACTACCTGGACGGCAAGCTCGCGCGGCGCTGGAACCAGATCAGCAGCCTCGGCCGGCTTCTCGACCCGGCGGCCGACCGGCTCTACATTCTCTCGACTTTGGTCGGTCTCACCTGGCGCGAGATTCTGCCCATCTGGTTGACCGCTGCACTTCTGGCGCGTGAGCTGGTTCTGCTGGTGATGGTGGGCATCCTCAGGCGTCACGGCTATCCGCCGCCGCAGGTGAACTTCCTTGGGAAGGCAGCTACGTTCAACCTGATGTACGCCTTCCCGTTGCTGCTGCTCAGTGACGGAAGTGGATGGATCCCGTCACTCGCTGCTATTTTCGGATGGGCGTTCGCCGGATGGGGTACAACGCTGTACTGGTGGGCAGGAGTTCTCTACGTGGTTCAGGTCCGCCGCCTGGTCCGAGCGGACGCCATGGCCGAGTGAACTCGCGGATTGAAGCGGGCGTAGTGGCCCGATGGCCCGCGGTGGAAAAGTGCGGGACAATCTTGGCGGGTGAAGTCGGCTAGACCGTCGTCTCTTCGAGGAGGACGCTTCCGACATGAAGGCCGTCGTGATGGCCGGAGGCGAAGGCACGCGCCTTCGCCCCATGACCTCAAGCATGCCCAAGCCGCTCCTGCCGGTGGCCAACCGGCCGATCATGGAGCACGTTCTGAGGCTGCTCAAAAGGCATGGGCTGAATGAGACCGTCGTGACAGTTCAGTTCCTGGCTTCGCTGGTCAAGAACTATTTCGGTGACGGCGAAGAGCTCGGAATGGAGCTCACCTATGCCAACGAGGAGAAGCCGCTCGGTACTGCCGGAAGCGTCAAGAACGCCGAGGAGGCGTTGAAGGACGACGCCTTCCTGGTCATTTCCGGCGATGCCCTGACGGACTTCGACCTCACCGAGCTGATCAACTTCCACAAGGAAAAGGGTGCGCTCGTCACAGTCTGTCTGACCCGGGTGCCCAATCCACTGGAATTCGGTATCACGATCGTCGACGAGGAGGGCAAGGTCGAGCGCTTCCTCGAGAAGCCGACCTGGGGCCAGGTCTTCTCGGACACCGTGAACACCGGTATCTACGTGATGGAGCCCGAGGTATTCGACTACGTCGAGGCCGACGTTCCCGTGGACTGGTCCGGTGATGTCTTCCCGCAGCTGATGAAGGAAGGCAAGCCGATCTATGGCTATATCGCGGAGGGCTACTGGGAGGACGTCGGCACTCACGAGAGCTATGTGAAGGCGCAGGCGGACGTCCTGGAGGGCAAGGTCGACGTCGAACTGGACGGCTTCGAGATCTCCCCGGGCGTGTGGGTGGCGGAAGGTGCCGAGGTGCATCCCGACGCGGTGCTCCGCGGACCGCTCTACATCGGCGACTACGCCAAGGTCGAAGCCGGTGTCGAAATCCGGGAGCACACCGTCGTCGGCTCGAACGTGGTCGTGAAGAGCGGAGCCTTTCTGCACAAGGCCGTCGTCCACGACAACGTGTACGTCGGGCAGCACAGCAATCTGCGCGGGTGCGTCGTCGGAAAGAACACCGACATCATGCGCGCCGCCCGGATCGAGGACGGCGCGGTCATCGGTGACGAGTGCCTGATCGGTGAGGAATCGATCGTTCAGGGCAACGTGCGGGTCTATCCGTTCAAGACCATCGAGGCCGGTGCCTTCGTCAACACCTCGGTGATCTGGGAGTCGAGAGGCCAGGCGCATCTCTTCGGTGCCCGTGGCGTCTCCGGAATCCTGAACGTGGAGATCACGCCGGAACTCGCCGTGCGCCTCGCCGGCGCCTATGCGACGACCCTGAAGAAGGGCTCCACCGTCACCACGGCCCGCGACCACTCCCGTGGTGCCCGGGCGCTCAAGCGGGCGGTGATCTCCGCGCTTCAGGCCAGCGCCATCGACGTACGCGACCTGGAGAACGTACCGCTGCCGGTGGCGCGGCAGCAGACCGCGCGGGGCAGTGCCGGCGGGATCATGATCCGGACGACACCCGGTGTGCCGGACTCCGTGGACATCATGTTCTTCGACGGGCAGGGGGCGGACCTGTCGCAGGCCAGTCAGCGGAAGCTGGACCGGGTCTTCGCCAGGCAGGAGTACCGGCGTGCGTTCCCCGGCGAGATCGGGGACCTGCACTTCCCGGCCAGTGTGTTCGACTCGTACACCGGGTCGCTGCTGCGGAACGTCGACACGACGGGGATCGCGGATTCGGGGCTCAAGGTCGTCGTCGACGCGTCGAACGGCAGCGCCGGGCTCGTGCTGCCCAGCCTGCTGGGCAAGCTCGGTGTGGACTCGCTGACCATCAACCCCGGTCTCGACGAGTCCCGGCCCACGGAGTCGGCGGACACGCGGCGGTCGGGGCTGGTGCGGCTGGGCGAGATCGTGGCATCGGCGCGGGCCGCGTTCGGCGTGCGGTTCGACCCGGTCGGCGAGCGGCTTTCGCTGGTCGACGAGAAGGGGCGGATCGTCGAGGACGACCGTGCCCTGCTGGTCATGCTCGACCTGGTGGCCGCCGAGCGCCGTAGTGGTCGTGTGGCGTTGCCGGTGACCACGACGCGGATCGCCGAGCAGGTGGCGGCGTATCACGGCACTCAGGTGGAGTGGACGACCACCTCGCCCGATGACCTGACCAGGGTCGGCCGTGACGAGACGACGATTTTCGGCGGCGACGGCAGGGGCGGGTTCATCGTCCCGGAGTTCAGCAGCGTCTTCGACGGCACGGCGGCCTTCGTACGGCTGATCGGGCTCGTGGCGCGGACGCAGCTCACGCTGAGCCAGATCGACGCGCGGATCCCACGGGCGCATGTCATCAAGCGCGATCTTGCGACCCCCTGGGCCGTCAAGGGGCTCGTCATGCGGCGGGTCGTCGAGGAAGCCGGAGATCGCTTTGTCGACACGACCGACGGAGTGCGGGTCGTGGAGACCGACGGGCGGTGGGTGATGGTGCTGCCGGACCCGGCGGAGGCGGTCACCCATCTGTGGGCCGAAGGGCCGGACGACGCGTCCGCCCAGGAACTGCTCGACGAGTGGTCCGCGGTCGTGGACAGCGCCGGGCGGTAAAGCAACACGCACACGCGCGTGCCGGACAGGTGTCCCCGAAAGGGGGCCTGTCCGGCATGCCGGTGGGGCCATTCGGAGGTAGCGGCCGCGACGTGCGACGATGTGCGGCATGCCGCAGCCGCCCCCCGTTCGGAGCACATTCACGCCCCCTGCGCGCCCGGACGCGTCCATGTCGCTGCTCAACAACGTCATGGATCACAGCCTCGACGACGGGTACGCCGAGGCCGCCGCCCGCAAGAAGGCCGCGGGTGACGGGGGACTGCCCAAGACACTGCGGGCGAAGCTGGGACTCGCCGCCGGGCTGGTGCTCGCGGCGCTCGTGGTGACGGTGGGAGCGGCGCAGGCGCGTGTGGCGGCTCCTGTGGTGGCCAAGGAGCGCGAGGAGCTGATCGACCGCATCGACCGGGAGACGGCGACGGCGGACAAGCTGGAGGAGACCATCGACGACCTGCGCGCCGACGTGAGCGCGCGGCAGCGCGAGGCCCTGAAGACGGCCGGCGGCGACCAGACGGAGCTCGTGGGCATCCTCGCGGGCGCGGTCGAGGTGCACGGCCCTGGCGTGAAGCTGGTCGTGAACGATGCCAAGGCAGCGGGCACGGACGGCGACGGCGACCCGCGAGGGTCGTCCGGGTTCTCCGACACCGGGCGGGTACGCGACCGCGACATGCAGCGTGTGGTCAACGGACTGTGGGAGTCGGGCGCGGAAGCCGTCTCGATCAACGGACAGCGGCTGACCGCCCTGTCGGCGATCAGGGCTGCGGGTGACGCAATACTGGTCGACAACAAGCCACTGGTGCCGCCGTACACGGTGCTGGCGGTGGGGGACGGGGAGCGGCTGAGCACCAGGTTCCAGGACAGTGCCGACGGGCTGTACCTGCACGCCTTGCAGGAGAACTTCGGCATCCGGACCAACATTTCCGTGCAGGAAGATCTGCGGCTGCCAGCCGCCCCGAGCGTGATCGTACGTACAGCACAGCCGAACACCGAGAAAACCGAGAAGGGCACATCTTGATCGCCGTACTGGGCCTCGTCGTCGGAGTCGTGGCCGGACTGTTGGTCCGGCCGGAGGTTCCGGCGGTCGTCGAGCCTTATCTGCCGATCGCCGTCGTGGCGGCGCTGGACGCCGTCTTCGGGGGGCTGCGGGCCATGCTCGACGGCATCTTCGACGACAAGGTCTTCGTCGTGTCGTTCCTGTCCAACGTGGTCGTGGCCGCGCTGATCGTGTTCCTGGGCGACAAGTTGGGCGTCGGCGCCCAGCTGTCCACGGGTGTCGTCGTGGTGCTCGGCATCCGGATCTTCTCCAACGCCGCGGCGATTCGCCGGCACGTGTTCCGGGCGTGAGGCCGATGAGCAACCAGGAACAGACCCCGGACAACAGGCTGCGCAAGGAGCTGCCCGAAGAGGTGGCGGCTGGTGCGGGTGAGGCTTCGGTGGCCCCTGAGGGCGCGGAGACGCCCGAGGAGCAGCGGAACCGGCAGGCCGGGCTGACCGGTCGGCAGCGGCTCGCGCAGGGCCTGTGGCCGCCCCGTGTGACCCGTGCCCAACTCATCGTCGCCCTGCTGCTGTTCGGCCTCGGGTTCGGTCTGGCCGTCCAGGTGGCGTCGAACAGCGACAGCGACAGTGCCCTGCGCGGCGCACGGCAGGAAGATCTTGTTCGCATTCTCGATGAACTGGACGACCGTACTCAGCGTCTAGAGGACGAGAAGCAAGGTCTCGAGGAGCAGCGTGGCGAACTGGAGAACAGTTCGAACCAGGCCGAGGAGGCTCGCCGGCAGACGGTCGAGAAGGAGAGGCAACTCGGCATTCTGGCGGGCACGGTGGCCGCTCAGGGACCTGGCATCACGATGACCATCGACGACACGAAGGGGACGGTCGAGGCGGACATGCTGCTCGACGCGATCCAGGAGCTGCGCGCGGCCGGCGCGGAGGCGATCCAGGTGAACGGCGTCCGCGTCGTCGCCGGGACCTACCTGACCGATGCCGGAAACAGCGTGAGCGTCGACGGGAACAAGATCAACGCGCCCTATCGTTTCAAGGTCATCGGCAAGCCGCAGGACCTCGAACCAGCGCTCAACATCCCTGGAGGCGTGGTGCAGACCCTGGAGAAGGAGCAGGCCACCGTGACGATCGAGCGGTCGGACAAGATCGTTGTGGACGCCTTGCGAGCGGCGAAGCGGCCTGACTACGCTCGGTCGTCCTCCCAGTGAACCGGGGGTGCATGGGGGACGTCGGGGGAGGGCATGAGGTTGCGGGGGGTCGGCGCACCGATTGGGTGGTGCGTGGTGGAAACTGTCTGGCGGAGACGGACGTTGTGAGGATGTCTGAGTCGGCCAGAGAGAGCAGTCAGGGTTCGTCCTGCCCCACGGGCGGGTCTGTTTCGGTCAAGGGGAATCGCCCGTGAAGTTGTTTGCGAAGTTGTTCGGCAAGAGCGCGCGAGAGGGCAGCGACAACGCGACCGCTCGTCACCGCGCACAGGGGGACGACGAGGGCCAGCGCCCGCTGTTCAGGGATCAGGTGCCTGGGCCGGGCGGTGACATTTCCGGAGGTCAGGGCGCGCCGTCGGTTGACCCTGGCCAGTCCGGCGGCATAGGTTTCGGGCAACCGTCAACCTCAAGTACGGGTGGAGGGTTTTCCCCGATGTCGGCCCTGGTGTGTACGAGGTGCGGTAACCGCAACGCGGAGAACAGCCGCTTCTGTTCCAACTGTGGTGCTCCGCTGCGAAGCGGCGCTACGCCCGAGCGACCGTCCGAGACGACCTCCACGATCTCCATCTCCGGTATCGAGGCCTACGACGCCGAGACCACCGGTCAGACGCAGATCCCGGCGCTGTCGCCCGAGGCGCAGGCCGCTGTCGACGCGCTGCCGCTGGGCTCCGCGCTCCTGGTGGTGCGCCGCGGACCGAACTCCGGCAGCCGGTTCCTCCTGGACGGCGATCTGACCACAGCCGGTCGTCACCCGCAGAGCGACATCTTCCTGGACGACGTGACGGTCTCGCGTCGGCACGTGGAGTTCCGTCGCGCCCAGGACGGCTCGTTCACGGTGGCCGACGTCGGCAGCCTGAACGGCACGTACGTCAACCGCGAGCGGATCGACCAGGTCCCGCTGAACAACGGCGACGAGGTGCAGATCGGCAAGTACCGGCTGGTCTTCTACGCGAGCCAGCGGGGCTACTGACCCTCCCCCGGAGACCGTCCGGGGAGACCCAGGGAAGGTCCATGCTGAAAACACCGAGCGGCGGTGCCGGCCACGGCATCGCCGCCACGGACGGTCGGCTGATGAGCATCGGCACGGTGCTGAACGTGCTGCGCGACGAGTTCCCTGACATCACCATCTCCAAGATCCGCTTCCTGGAGTCGGAAGGGCTGGTCGAGCCGCAGCGGACCCCCTCGGGGTATCGCAAGTTCAGCGCGCAGGACGTCGAGCGGCTCGGTCACGTCCTGCGGATGCAGCGGGACCACTATCTGCCCCTCAAGGTGATCCGGGAGCACCTGGACGCCATGGAGCGCGGTGAGGCGGCACCGCTGCCGACCGTGTGCCGTCAGCGGGACGGCGAAACGGTCCTGGAGCCCGTGGAGGGGCCCGCGGCGGCCCGGATCGGGCGGGCCGAGCTGCTGGCCGCCGCCGAGATCGACGAGCGCGAGCTCGCGGAGTGGGAGTCGTACGGCCTGATCGCTCCGCTGCCGGACGGGGTGTACGACGCGGAGGCGGTCACCGTGGCCGCGCTCGTGGCCGAGCTGGGGCGGTTCGGTATCGAGCCCCGGCATCTTCGGGTGATGAAGGCCGCCGCCGATCGTGAGGCCGGGCTCGTGGACCAGGTCGTGGCGCCGTTGAAGCGGCACCGCAACCCCCAGACCAGGGCTCACGCCGAGGCGCGCGCGAAGGAACTGGCCGGTCTCACGGTCAAGCTGCACTCCGCGCTGGTGCAGACGGCTCTCGGGGTGCGGCTGCCCTGAGCGGGGCAAGCACAGGAAGGCCGGATCGGCCACCCGTTCCCTGCCCGACTACCCAAACGTCCCGAGCACGGCCTAGGGTTGCTGTGTGAACGAGCTCGATGTCGTAGGTGTCCGGGTCGAAATGCCCTCCAACCAACCGATCGTGCTCCTGCGCGAAGTGGGAGGCGACCGCTACCTCCCCATCTGGATCGGGCCGGGGGAGGCGACGGCCATCGCCTTCGCCCAGCAGGGCATGGCCCCCGCGCGACCGCTGACCCACGACCTGTTCAAGGACGTGCTGGAGGCCGTCGGCCAGGAGCTCACCGAAGTACGCATCACGGACCTGCGTGAGGGCGTCTTCTACGCCGAGCTGGTCTTCGCCAGCGGCGTCGAGGTGAGCGCCCGTCCGTCCGATGCCATAGCGCTCGCCCTGCGCACCGGGACGCCGATCTACGGCAGCGACGGGGTGCTCGACGACGCCGGCATCGCGATCCCGGACGAGCAGGAGGACGAGGTGGAGAAGTTCCGCGAGTTCCTCGACCAGATCTCGCCCGAGGACTTCGGCACCAGCAGCCAGTGAGACGGTGTGGGCGGGGCCGGGCGGACTTGCGGTCCGTGTCGGTTCGGCCCACAGTCGGTTACAGCTCAAATGCCGGCATTTGCCAGTGGCGAGCGAGAGCGTCCCGAGGCCCGCTCGGAAGGCATTCGGCTAGCCTTTCCCCGCGGTGGGGTACGGGAAACCACTCCTAGGGTGATTATCACTCGGCGTGCCGAGTGTGGCGATCGTTGACGCACCCTTGGTGACTGCCTACCGTCGTGAAGGCAGGTCAAGGACGGAGGTCGGCGTGAGAAGCAGCGGCGACGGTACGGCTGGGGGTGCCCCCGGGCGCAGTCTCGGGGCGAGCGGTCCGTACCCGCTTCACAGCAGCGCTGTTCAGGGCGGTGCTGCCGATCACGCTTCGCATCGGCCGACGGCCGTGCCGAGCACCGGCGGAGGGGCGGCGTCCATGGAGTCGGAAGAGATCGGCTACCGCGGTCCGACGGCATGTGCGGCCGCCGGCATCACATACCGCCAACTGGACTACTGGGCGCGCACCGGGCTCGTCGAGCCGAGCGTGCGGCCCGCGTACGGGTCCGGGACGCAGCGGTTGTACAGCTTCCGGGACGTCGTCGTCCTGAAGATCGTCAAGCGCTTCCTCGACACCGGTGTCTCGCTTCAGAACATCCGCACCGCCGTCCAGCACCTGCGGGAGCAGGGCTTCCGCGACCTGGAGCGCATGACGCTGATGAGCGACGGCGCGACCGTGTACGAGTGCAGCTCGCCGGACGAGGTGCACGCGCTGCTCCAGGGCGGGCAGGGGATCTTCGGGATCGCCGTGGGTGTGGTGTGGCGGGACGTCGAGAACGCTCTGTCGCAGTTGCACGGGGAGCGGATCGACACCGGGGAGACCCTCATCGGGCACAACCCGGCGGACGAGTTGGCCCGGCGGCGCAACCGGGCGGTCTGAGCGGGCTTCGGTCCCGCCTCGCCGGGCACCTCGTAGTGGTCGGGCCGGTGCCGCCGGTGAACCGTCGGTTCATGCCGGTGGGCTCTCGGCCGGTATCGGTGGCCGCAAGCGTGCGGTTGCAGCAGGGCATTGATGCTCCTATTGCTGGTCAAGCGGTTTGGAGCCAGTTGCGGTAGGCGTGGGCGAGGTCGTCGAGTCGGCGGGTTCCGCGTTCGACGTCGGAGATTCTGGTGGGCCAGACCCCGAGGTGTCGTGCGGCGGCGGTGAGGGTGATGTTCTTGGACAGCCGCAGAGGGCGCAGGTCGGCGATGTCGGGAACGTTGACCGTGGTGGTCAGGCAGCGGAAGACCTCGCGGGCGATGGCTCGTTTCAGCAGCCGGATGATCTCCTTCTTCGTCCGTCCGGCGGCCAGCTGGCGTGCGGCGTATTCGCGGGTTCGGGCGTCGCTGCCCATGCGGACCAGGGCGATGCGGTAGAGGGCGGCATTGGCGGCCCGGTCGCCGCCCCGGGAGAGGCGGTGGCGGTTGGTTCTGCCGCTGGAAGCCGGCACCGGGGCGGCTCCGCACAGAGCGGCGAAGGAAGCCTCGGTCCGCATGCGTTCAAGGTTGCCGCCTGCCGTGATCAGGAGCTGTGCGGCGGTGTCGGGGCCGACTCCGTGAGCGGCTCGCAGGCCGGGGTTGGCGGCGGTGACCGCACTGTCCAGGGCCTTGGTGAGGGCTTCGTGCTCGGCCGTCAGCTCCTTGACGCGTCGGGCAAGGGTTCTCAACGCGGTCAGGACCGCGGTGTGCAGGGCGTCTCCGGCCGGCCGCAGCCGGGCCAGGGCATCGGCCCGGTCCATTGATCTCAGCGGACCGTACCTGGCGCGGATGGCCTCGGGGGCCCAGACGAGGATGCTGCCGATCTGGTTGAGCGCGGCGGTGCGGGCCTTGACCGCGGAGCGGGCGGCGTTGTGCAGGGCGCGTATGCCGGTGACGGTGTCGTCCTTCGGCGCGCTGGAGGCCCGTGCGGACAGGGCGGCGCGGGCTGCGGCGTAGGCGTCGATGGGGTCGGACTTGCCGATCCGGCGGCGTTCGGCCCGGTCCGGCCGGTTGACCTCGATGACCCGGTGCCCGCGTGCGCGGGCGGCTCGGGTGAAGCCGGCCCCGTAGCAGGACGTGCCCTCCACACCGATCGCCCGCACCTGCCCGTGGGCGTCGACGAAGGCCAGCGCGGCAGCGTATCCGGCAGGGGTGGTGCTGAACTCGGCGTCGGCGAGGTGACCGCCGTTGTCGCTGATGACTGCGACATGGAGGGTGTCGGTGTGGGAGTCGACGCCTGCGAGGACGTTCTGGTCGGTGCCCGTGATGTCTTTGAGGGCCTGTGCTGCCATCCTGGTGAACGCCTTCCTGGTTGGAGGCGGCGCCGGCCGGGTGGCTCAGACAGGACATTGAAGGGGCTTCTGACCAAGCTCCTATCAGGTCATGGTCCGCCCGGCCGGAGCCATGAGAACCAGCTCCAGCGGTCGGACAGAACAACGCGAAGACAGCCCAGCAGGGCGTCAGTCAGTGGCAGAGCCACGACCACCGGAAGCCGCTACGAGTATCAATGTCAGTGGCGTGAGGCAGCATCGGAGATGTGAGAAACGCGCCCACGATCCTGCATCTCGACATGGATGCCTTCTACGCCTCGGTGGAGCAGGCATCCAAGCCGAGCCTGCGTGGGAAAGCCGTGATCGTGGGCGGGCTCGGGCCGCGTGGAGTCGTCGCCACCGCTTCCTATGAGGCCCGGGTGTTCGGGGTGCACTCGGCGATGCCGATGGCGCAGGCGCGGCGGCTGGCGCCGAACGCCGCGTATCTCGTGCCGCGGTTCGGGATCTACCGCGACATCAGCGAGCAGGTGATGGGGCTGCTGCGGGAGCTGTCGCCGCTGGTGGAGCCGCTGAGCCTGGACGAGGCGTTCGTGGATCTGGAGGCCGGGGGAGCGGCCTGGGACGACTCGTCGGCGCGGCTGGTGGGGGCGAAGCTGCGCGGCGACATACGGGCCGCCACGGGGCTTGCGGGATCGGTGGGGCTGGCCGCGTCCAAGATGCTCGCGAAGATCGCCTCCGAGCAGGCCAAGCCGGATGGGCTGGTGCTGATCGAGCCGGGGACCGAGCGGGCGATGCTGGGGCCGATGTCGGTGCGCACGCTGCCGGGTGTGGGGCCGGCGACGGGGGACCATCTGCGGCGGGCCGGTATCCATACGGTCGAGGAGATCGCCGAGGCCGGTGAGGACGAGCTGGTCCGGCTGCTGGGCAAGGCCCATGGGCATGCGCTGTACGCGATGGCGCTGGCGCACGACGAGCGGCCCGTGGTGGCCGAGCGGGAGACCAAGTCCGTGTCGGTCGAGGACACGTACGACGTGGACATCCACGACCGGGTGCGGGTCGGGCTGGAGGTGCAGCGGCTGGCCGATCGCTGTGTGCGGCGGTTGCGGGGCGCCGGGCTGTCGGGGCGGACCATCGTGCTGAAGGTGCGGCGGTACGACTTCTCGACCCTGACGCGGTCCGAGACGTTGCGGGGGCCGACGGATGATCCGGCGGTGGTGCGGGAGGCCGCCGCTCGGCTGCTGGAGTCCGTGGACACGACGGGTGGGGTGCGGCTGCTGGGGGTCGGGGTCAGCGGCCTTGCCGACTACACGCAGGAGGATCTGTTCGCTCAGGCCGCGGGGGAGCTGGGGGAGCAGCAGCCGGTGGAGGGCGGGGAGGACGGCGCGGAGGCGGTGGCCGTGGCGCGGGGGGAGGAAGGGCCGGGCGAGCGGAGGTGGCTGGCCGGGCACGATGTGCGGCATGCCGAGTACGGGCACGGGTGGGTGCAGGGGAGTGGGCTCGGGCGGGTGACCGTGCGGTTCGAGACGCCTGGCTCGGCGCCGGGGCGGGTGCGGACGTTTCGGGTGGAGGATCCGGGCCTGGCGGCGGTGGAGCCGTTGCCCCTGGTGGAGGAGCGGCCCGGAGGGAGTGGGGGAAGCCGGGGTGTTGCGGGAAGTGGGGGATCTGGCACGGCGGGGGCATCTGAGGGGGCTGTGGCCGGTGGGGTCTGAGCTGGTCAGGGGTGGGGGGTCGTGGGGTCGTTGTCGTTGGGGGGTTCCGTGGGGGCCAGGTTGCCGAAGTCCCGGTCGGGGGGAGGTGGCGGGGACGCCACGTCGAGGCCGTAGTGGTGGTAGAGCTGGAGTTCCTGTTCGGGGGACAGATGGCGGCCCACTCCGAAATCGGGTGCGTCCTTGATCAGGGCGCGGTCGAAGGGGATGCGGAGGGTGCCCTCCACCAGCTCGCTGGGCTCCAGGGGGACGAAGGCGTCGCGGGAGAACAGGCCGGTGCGTATCGCCGCCCATTCCGGCACTCCGGTCGCGTCGTCGAGATAGACCTCGTCGATGGTGCCGATCTTGGTGCCGTTGCGGTCGAAGGCCTTGCGGCCGATCAGATTGCGCGGATCGATGTCGGTCTGCACGGGCCCTCCACTTGGTCGCAACTCATCCGTAAGCACTACGAAAAGGCAGAATGGTGAGAGCGGCCACTCGAAGGTCCGTGCGGCGACCTCGCTGGTAGGCTTTCTAGCGGCTGCTGACCCCGTGCGGGAGAGTCCTCCGGAGAACACCGGAGGCGCCGAAGGAGCAAATCCTCCCCGGAATCTCTCAGGCTCACGTACCGCACGGACGAGGTCACTCTGGAAAGCAGAGCGGGTGTCGACGGCTTCCGCTCTCACCGACGGTGAAAGCCGACGGCCTTCGGGCGGTCCGGTGAAGCTCTCAGGTTGAGATGACAGAGGGGGAGGCCGTCCGGGTACCCGCGCCGTGGTGCCCCTCGAAGGTCGTCAGACCAGGAGGCCTCCGCAATGACCGCCCACCGCATTCCGCTCTCCGAGCTCGAGCAGGGAATCCCCTTCGAGCAGCGTCATATCGGTCCCGATCATGAGGCCCGGGCCAAGATGCTCGCCCAGGTCGGGTACGGCTCCCTCGACGAGCTCACCGCCGCCGCGGTGCCGGACGTGATCAAGAACGCCGACTCGCTGGACCTGCCGGGAGCCCGCACCGAGGCGGAGGTGCTGGCCGAGCTGCGGTCGCTGGCCGACCGCAACCAGGTGCTGGACTCGATGATCGGGCTCGGGTACTACGGGACCTTCACCCCGCCGGTCATCCTGCGGAACGTCATGGAGAACCCCGCCTGGTACACGGCCTACACGCCGTACCAGCCCGAGATCTCCCAGGGCCGTCTCGAGGCCCTGCTGAACTTCCAGACGGTGGTCGCCGAGCTGACCGGGCTGCCGACCTCCGGTGCTTCCCTGCTCGACGAGGGGACGGCCGCCGCCGAGGCCATGGCGCTGTCCCGGCGCATGGGCAAGAACAAGAAGGGCCTGTTCCTGGTCGATGCGGACGTGCTTCCGCAGACCATCGCCGTGATCGAGACCCGCGCCGAGCCGACCGGCGTGGAGATCGTCGTCGCCGACCTCAGCGAGGGCATTCCGGCCGAGGTCGCCTCGCGTGAGATCACCGGCGTGCTCCTGCAGTACCCCGGCGCCTCCGGTGTCGTACGGGACATCAAGCCGGTCATCGACCAGGCGCACGAGCTCGGTGCCCTCGTCACCGTCGCCGCCGACCTGCTCGCGCTGACGCTGCTCAAGTCGCCGGGTGAGCTCGGGGCGGACATCGCGATCGGTACGACGCAGCGCTTCGGCGTGCCGATGGGCTTCGGCGGCCCGCACGCCGGCTACATGGCCGTCCACGAGAAGTTCGCGCGCAGCCTGCCGGGGCGGCTCGTGGGCGTGTCCGTGGACGCCGACGGCAACAAGGCCTACCGGCTGGCGCTCCAGACCCGTGAGCAGCACATCCGCCGGGAGAAGGCCACCAGCAACATCTGTACGGCCCAGGTGCTGCTCGCCGTGATGGCCGGTATGTACGCCGTGTACCACGGGCCCGACGGGCTGCGGAGCATCGCGCGGCGGACCCACCGGTACGCCTCGATCCTCGCCGCGGGCCTCGCGGCCGGCGGAGTCGAGGTCGTGCACGGCTCCTACTTCGACACGCTGACCGTGCGGGTGCCCGGAAAGGCCGCCGAGGTCGTCGCCGCCGCCCGGGAGAACGGCGTCAACCTGCGCCTCGTCGACGCCGACCACGTCTCCGTCGCCTGCGACGAGACCACGCTGCGGGCCCAGCTGGGCGCCGTATGGACGGCGTTCGGGGTCGAGGGCGACATCGAGGCGCTGGACGCCGGCACCGAGGACGCGCTCACGGACGGGCTGCTGCGCACCGACGACTACCTCGCGCACCCCGTCTTCCACCAGTACCGCTCCGAGACGGCGATGCTGCGCTACCTGCGCCGGCTGGCCGACCGGGACTACGCGCTCGACCGCGGCATGATCCCGTTGGGCTCCTGCACGATGAAGCTCAACGCGACCACCGAGATGGAGCCGGTCACCTGGCCGGAGTTCGGGCAGCTGCACCCCTTCGCACCCGCCGAGCAGGCGCAGGGCTATCTGACGCTCATCCGCGAGCTGGAGGAACGTCTCGCCGAGGTCACCGGCTACGACAAGGTGTCCCTCCAGCCGAACGCCGGCTCGCAGGGTGAGCTGGCCGGTCTGCTCGCCGTGCGCGGATACCACCGGGCCAACGGAGACGAGCAGCGGACCATCTGCCTCATCCCGTCCTCCGCGCACGGCACGAACGCCGCCAGCGCCGTGATGGCCGGCATGAAGGTCGTCGTCGTGAAGACCGCCGACGACGGCGAGATCGACGTCGAGGACCTGCGCGCCAAGATCGAGAAGCACCGGGACGAGCTGTCCGTGCTGATGATCACGTACCCGTCGACGCACGGTGTGTTCGAGGAGCACGTCGCCGACATCTGCGCGCAGGTGCACGAGGCCGGCGGGCAGGTGTACGTCGACGGCGCGAACCTCAACGCGCTCGTGGGACTGGCCAAGCCGGGCCACTTCGGCGGCGACGTCTCGCACCTGAACCTGCACAAGACCTTCTGCATCCCGCACGGCGGCGGCGGTCCGGGCGTCGGCCCGGTCGGCGTGCGCTCGCACCTGGCGCCGTACCTGCCCAACCACCCGCTCCAGCCGGCCGCCGGTCCGGAGACGGGCGTCGGCCCGATCTCGGCGGCGCCGTGGGGTTCCGCGGGGATCCTGCCCATCTCCTGGGCGTACGTCCGCCTCATGGGCGGCGAGGGGCTGAAGCGGGCCACGCAGGTGGCCGTGCTGTCCGCGAACTACGTCGCCAAGCGGCTGGAGCCGCACTACCCGGTGCTCTACACCGGGCCCGGCGGGCTCGTCGCGCACGAGTGCATCATCGATCTGCGCCCGCTGACCAAGGCGACCGGCGTGAGCGTCGACGATGTGGCCAAGCGGCTCATCGACTACGGCTTCCACGCGCCGACGATGTCCTTCCCGGTGGCCGGGACGCTGATGATCGAGCCGACCGAGTCCGAGGACCTGGCCGAGCTCGACCGGTTCTGCGAGGCGATGATCGCCATCCGCGCGGAGATCGAGAAGGTCGGGTCGCAGCAGTGGCCCGCCGAGGACAACCCGCTGCGCAACGCCCCGCACACCGCCGGTGCGCTGGGCGGCACATGGGAGCACGCGTACAGCCGTGAGGAGGCCGTGTTCCCGGCCGGGATGTCGGCCGCCGACAAGTACTGGCCGCCGGTGCGCCGCATCGACCAGGCCTTCGGCGACCGTAACCTCGTCTGCTCCTGCCCGCCGCTGGACGCCTACGACGACTGAGCCGCACCGGGCTGACGCCCACGCGGGCGACGCACCCGAGCAGGAAGGGCTCCCCTCCGGCCACGCACAGCCGGAGGGGAGCCCTTCCGTGTGTCATGCGGTCGTCAGAGCGACCTCCGTGGCCTCCACCAGCGCGACGACGGGGACGCCGGGGGACAGGTCGAGGTCGGTCGTGGCGTCCCGGGTCACGGCGGCGGTCACCGCGCCGCCGTCGACCGCGATCTTCACCGACGCCATCGCGCCGCCCGTGGCGATGCCGGTGATCGTGCCGGGGAGCCGGTTGCGCAGGGGCCGGGGGTCCTCGACCGGGGAGGTGGCCAGGCAGATGTGCGTCGCCGTCACGAGGGCGTTCACGGTGGTGCCCTCGGTCAGGCCGAGTTCCTCGACGGCCGACGGGACGATCGCCGCTGTGAGGTCCTGGCCGCCGGTGAGATGGACGTCGACCATGGCCATGGTCTCGCCCGGACTGATGGACGTGATCGTGCCGGGGAGCTGGTTGCGGATGCTCGGGCTCATGGGAGACGCCTCGCGCGGGCTCTTTGATGTGTTTATACGGCTTTTGTGTCCACCCTAGCCGCCGCGCCCCGTCCTCAGGTGATCCCGGACGCCCTGAGCACCGCACGCGCCTCGGCGTCGTCGATCTGGTGGCGCAGCCGTTCCAGGACGTCGATGCCCTCCAGCAGGGTTCCGCTCGCGCGTGAGCGGCGTACCCCGGTGTCCAGCTCGTGCCACAGCAGCGGGTTGGCGAGGAGGACGCGTGGGTCCAGTTCGAGGCGGCGGCCGTCCGCGTCGCGCAGGGTGAGATGTGTGGAGACGCCGCCGTGCTGCCGTACGGTCACCAGCTTGTCCGTGCGCACCGCCTGACGCCGTACGAGACCGCGCACCGCGAGCCAGCCCGGGCCGGCGGTCACGCGCTCGGGGAGCAGGATCGTGAACAGCAGGGAGGTCATGACCAGCCACAGCAGGGTCCGTGCCGGCGTCAGGGTGTGGCCGTCCCAGTCCACCAGGAGGGTCATCCCGAAGAAGGTCACCGCGCAGCCTGTGGCGAACCGGGCACTGTTCTGCCAGTGACGGTCACCGGTCGGGGCCGGGCGCGGTCTGCTTCCGTCCACAGTGCTGACGGTAGGGGCCGCCGGCGCGGCTGCGAACAGCGCTGACAGCGCTCTGTCGTCTTACGGCTCATCGTTGACGCGATCCTGATGTGGCCGCGCCCGGTTCGGTCCGGTGCGTGCGTCAGCCGGTGTGGACGCGCGGCCGGCGGTCGCGGTCCGGCTCCGCCTCGCGAGGACCTCCCGGGTGACCGGGGCGACCTCGCCCTGGCCGAAGAGGAAGAGGCGCGGGAAGTCGGCGTAGGGCGTGCCCTCCGTCCGCTCGAAGGAGATGTGCGGGATGCAGCCGGTCGTGTCACGGACGTACGGCAGCAGGGCGGCCAGGGCGTTGGGGGTGAAGGACGACTCCAGGGTGAGGACGCGGTAGCGGTGGTGCATGACCTGGCCGCGTACGGCCAGGCCCGCCTCGAATTCGGAACACGTCCTTCGGCGGCCTCCCGGTGCTGCTGAAGCTGCTCGCCCGTGACAACGACCTGCCGCACGTGTTCGCGCTGAAGGCCGACCGGCAGGCGCACCGGCACGGGGTCCTGGCTCCGGGGCGTTCGAAGCCGTCCGCCGCGGCTACGTGCGGATCGGGCAGCGGCTCGGCCTCGGCCGCATCCCGGAGCATCCGCACCGCGGCCGCTCGGTGGTGATCGTGCCGGTCTCCTCGCTGTCCCGGCTCACCTCGGAAGCCCTCACCGCGGCCGCCTCGCTCGGCGACGAGGTCCGCGCGGTCACCGTCTGCCACCCCACCCCGAGGACCGGGCCGCGCTGCACGCCCTGGAGCGCTCCGGGGCCGAGTGGGACCCCGGCGTGCCCCTGGTCCGGCTCAGCAGCGAGCGGCGCTCCCCGGGCCGCCCCGTCGCCGCCTACGTCCGTGACGTCATGGCCTCCGAGCCGGTCACCCGGGTGACCGTGCTGACCCCGGAGACCGGGCCGGAACGGCTGCGGCGACGGCGGCTCCAGAACCGGCGGGGCGCTGTCGTCGCGCACGCCGTGCGCAAGGCGACGGGCGCGGTGACCTGCCGGTTGACCTCCGCTCGTCCTGGCCCCGGTGCGCCTGCGACCTGCGGTGATCGTGTCGCCGTAAGAGAACCGTCAAAGGCGCGCAACGGGCCGTATGGGAGCCGTCAACAGCGCTCGAATCCGGCCACGAAGGCGGTTTCCTCGGATCGTCCCTGTCCGACCGAACCTCATCCAGGAGTGCACGGTGGCCGATCTGGCCTTCGTCGCCATCACGATCGCGTGCTTCGCGCTGGTGGCTCTCGTCGCCAAGGGGGTGACGAAGCTGTGACCGCCGAGAACATCGTCGGCCTCGTCGTGGCCGTCGCCCTGCTGGGCTATCTCGTCCTCGCCCTGATCTTCCCGGAGAGGTTCTGAGACAAGGCATGGGTCCCGTACTTGCCGGCGTGCTCCAGCTGCTCGCCCTGATCGCAGCTCTGGCGCTCGCCTACATTCCGCTCGGCAACTACATGGCCAAGGTCTACTCCTCCGACAAGCACTGGCGTGCCGAGAAGTGGATCTACAAGGCCATCGGCGCCAACCCCGACACCGAGATGCGCTGGACCGCGTACCTGCGCGGCGTCCTTGCCTTCTCCGTCGTCGGCATCCTGTTCCTGTACCTGCTCCAGCGGATCCAGGGCGTGCTGCCCGGCTCGCTGGGTTTCTCCTCGATCGACCCGGACCAGGCGTTCAACACCGCCGTGTCGTTCGTGACCAACACCAACTGGCAGTCGTACTACGGCGAGCAGGCCATGGGCCACGTCGTGCAGACCGCCGGTCTGGCCGTGCAGAACTTCGTCTCCTCGGCCGTCGGCATCGCCGTCGCCGTGGCACTGGTGCGCGGGTTCGCCCGCTCCCGCACCGGTGAGCTGGGCAACTTCTGGTCCGACCTGGTGCGCGGCACCCTCCGCGTCCTGGTGCCGATCGCCGCCGTCGCCGCGGTCGTCCTCGTCGCCTGCGGCGCCATCCAGAACTTCTCCGGCATCCACGAGGTCGGCCAGTTCACGGGCGGTCAGCAGCAGTGGAACGGCGGCGCGGTCGCCTCCCAGGAAGCCATCAAGGAGCTCGGCACCAACGGCGGCGGCTACTTCAACGCCAACAGCTCCCACCCCTTCGAGAACCCCACCCCGTTCTCCAACCTCTTCGAGATCTTCCTGATCCTCGTCATCCCCTTCGCGCTGACGCGCACCTTCGGCCTCATGGTCGGTTCGGTCAAGCAGGGTTACGCGATCCTCGCGACCATGGCGACCATCTGGGTCGGCTGCGTGGCGCTGATGATGTGGACCGAGTTCGCCCACCACGGCCCGGCGTTCGACATCGCCGGTGGCGCGTACGAGGGCAAGGAGGTCCGGTTCGGCGTCGGCGCCTCGTCGATCTTCGCGACGTCGACCACACTCACCTCGACCGGTGCGGTGGACTCCTTCCACTCCTCGTTCACCGGCCTCGGCGGGGGTCTCACCATGCTCGGCATGATGCTGGGCGAGATCGCGCCCGGTGGCGTGGGCTCCGGCCTCTACGGGATGCTGATCATGGCGATCATCGCGGTGTTCATCGCCGGTCTGATGGTCGGCCGCACCCCCGAGTACCTGGGCAAGAAGATCGGCGCCCGCGAGATCAAGCCGGCGGCCTGCTACATCCTGGTCACCCCGGCGCTGGTGCTCGTCTTCACCGCCTTCGCGATGGCGCTGCCGACCCCGGCCCACTCCATGACCAACAGCGGGGCGCACGGATTCTCCGAGATCCTGTACGCCTACACGTCCGCGTCCAACAACAACGGCTCGGCGTTCGCCGGTCTGAACGTGGACACGCGGTGGTTCAACAGCACGCTGGGCCTGTGCATGCTCTTCGGCCGGTTCATGCCGATGATCTTCGTGCTGGCCCTGGCCGGCTCGCTCGCCGAGCAGAAGCCGGTTCCCGCGACCGCGGGCACCCTGCGCACCGACAAGCCCCTGTACACGGGTCTGCTCGTCGGCACGATCCTCGTCATCACCGGTCTGACGTACTTCCCGGCCCTGGCGCTCGGGCCGCTGGCCGAGGGGCTGGCGTGATGACCACCCGCACACAGAAGCAAGAGGACTCGATGTCCACAGCCGCCCCGACCCGGGCGCCGCACAGCGACCTGCCCACCGGGCACAAGTCCCCCGAGGGCCGTGTGGGCGCGGGCCTCTTCGACCCGAAGCAACTGCTCGAGTCGCTGCCCGACGCCCTTCGCAAGCTCGGCCCACGGGTGATGGTCAGGTCTCCCGTGATGTTCGTGGTCCTCGTCGGCTCCGTGCTGACGACGGCCTTCTCCTTCAAGGACCCGGGCGACTGGTTCGGCTGGACCATCAGCGCCTGGCTGTGGCTGACGGTGATCTTCGCCAACCTGGCGGAGGCCGTCGCCGAGGGCCGCGGCAAGGCGCAGGCCGACACGCTGCGCAGGGCCAGGACCGACACGGTCGCCCGCCGGCTCGACGGTTCCGTCGAAGAGCGGGTGCCGGGAACCGAGTTGCGGATCGGTGACCTCGTCGTCTGCGAGGCCGGCGACATCATCCCCGGTGACGGCGACGTCATCGAGGGCGTGGCCTGCGTCGACGAGTCGGCGATCACCGGCGAGTCGGCCCCGGTCATCCGTGAGTCCGGCGGCGACCGTTCGGCCGTCACCGGTGGCACGAAAGTCCTCTCCGACCGCATCGTCATCAAGATCACGACGAAGCCCGGCGAGACCTTCATCGACCGGATGATCAACCTCGTCGAGGGCGCGGCCCGGCAGAAGACGCCGAACGAGATCGCGCTGAACATCCTGCTCGCGTCGCTGACGATCGTCTTCCTGCTGGCCTGCGCCACGCTGCCGCCGCTGGCGGACTACGCGGGCACGCATCTGACGATGGTCGTGCTGGTCGCCCTCCTCGTCTGTCTGATCCCGACGACCATCGGCGCCCTGCTCTCCGCGATCGGCATCGCCGGCATGGACCGGCTCGTGCAGCGCAACGTGCTCGCGATGTCCGGCCGTGCGGTCGAGGCCGCCGGTGACGTCTCCACGCTGCTGCTCGACAAGACCGGCACCATCACGCTCGGCAACCGTCAGGCCGCCGAGTTCGTGCCGGTGAGCGGGACCACGGAGGCCGAAGTCGCCGACGCCGCCCAGCTGTCGTCGCTGGCCGACGAGACGCCCGAGGGCCGCTCCATCGTCGTACTGGCGAAGGAGAAGTACGGACTGCGCGAGCGCCACCAGGGCGAGCTGGCGGGTGCCGAGTGGATCGCCTTCACCGCCCAGACCCGGATGTCGGGCGTGGACGTCGACGGGCGCAGGATCCGCAAGGGCGCGGCCGGTTCGGTCATCGCCTGGGTGCAGGAGCGGGGCGGCACGGTCGCGGCGGACGCGGACACCGTCGCCAACCGTATGTCCGAGGCCGGCGGCACCCCGCTGCTGGTCGCCGTCGAGGACGCCGGCGGAGCCCGGGTCCTGGGCGTCATCCACCTCAAGGACGTCGTCAAGGACGGCATGCGGGAGCGGTTCGAGGAACTGCGCCGCATGGGCATCAAGACCGTCATGATCACGGGCGACAACCCGCTGACCGCCAAGGCGATCGCCGAGGAGGCGGGCGTCGACGACTTCCTCGCGGAGGCGACTCCCGAGGACAAGATGGCGCTCATCAAGCGGGAGCAGGCCGGCGGCAAGCTGGTCGCGATGACCGGTGACGGCACCAACGACGCGCCCGCGCTCGCGCAGGCGGACGTCGGCGTGGCCATGAACACCGGTACGTCGGCCGCCAAGGAGGCCGGCAACATGGTCGACCTCGACTCCGACCCCACCAAGCTGATCGAGATCGTCGAGATCGGCAAGCAGTTGCTGATCACGCGCGGCGCGCTGACCACGTTCTCCATCGCCAACGACGTGGCGAAGTACTTCGCGATCATCCCGGCGCTGTTCGCGGTCGTCCACCCGGGCCTGGACAGGCTCAACATCATGAACCTGTCCTCGCCGGACTCCGCGATCCTGTCCGCGGTCATCTTCAACGCGCTGGTCATCATCGCGCTGGTGCCGCTGTCCCTGAAGGGCGTGCGGTACCGGCCGGTCAGCGCGGACAGGATGCTGCGCCGCAACCTGACCGTCTACGGCCTGGGCGGCCTGATCGCGCCCTTCATCGGCATCAAGCTCATCGACCTGCTCATCTCCCTCATCCCCGGAATCGGCTGATCGCCATGAACAACTCCGTCACCAACACCGCCCGGTTGCTCGGGGCGGGTCTGCGGGCGCTGCTGGTGCTGACCCTGCTCACCGGCGTGATCTATCCGCTGGCGGTCACAGGTGTGGCCCAGGCGCTGTTCAACCACAAGGCGAACGGCTCCGAGATCAAGTACGACGGCAAGGTCGTCGGCTCTTCGCTGATCGGCCAACAGGGCTACAGCCTCAAGTACTTCCAGTCCCGCCCGGCCAACGGGCTGGGCGAGAACTCGGTCAACACCCAGTACAAGCTGATCCTTTCCGGCGCCACGAACCGCTCCGGCGACAACCCCGAACTCATCAAGTGGGTGAAGGAGGCGAAGGCGAAGGTCGTCAAGGACAACTCCGTGCCCGGCTACACCGTCAGGCCCTCCCAGGTCCCCGCCGATGCGGTCACCTCCTCCGGCTCCGCCCTGGACCCGGACATCTCTCCCCAGTACGCCGAGATCCAGGTGCACCGGGTCGCCGAGCGCAACGGCCTGTCGGTCGCGCGGGTGGAGCGGCTTGTCAAGGACCACACCGAGAGCCGCACCCTCGGCTTCATGGGCGAGCCACGTGTGAACGTGCTGGAACTCAACATCGCGCTCAAGGGCCTTGTGGCCAGGGGCTGATGAGGTTATGTGAACCGAACGGGAGCCGTCGGCCGGAGACATCCGATCCGCCGGCTCCCGCAGCCGTGAAGAGCGCCGGCGCCGACGACTACGTGACCAAGCCGTTCGGCATGGCCGAGCTGACGGCCCGGCTGCGGGCCGCAGTCCGCCGTACCGATGACACTCCGCTCGCCCCCGAGACGACCCTCGTGGACACGGACGAGTTCGTCATCCACCTGCGGGCCAAGTAGGTCGTCCGCGGCCACCGCGAGGTACGGCTCACCCCGACGGAGTGGCTCCTGCTGGAGATCCTGGTCACCGACCCGGGCCGGCTTGTCACCCAGACAACCCGCGTCCCGCGTGCAGCCGAGGCCGGTGATCGGATCGCTTCGTAATGTTCGTCAGCCCTGCCGAATGTTTCGACTCCGAGGAGGGCTTGCCCATCCCGAATCCTGTGAGCACGGTTTCCGACTCCTCAAGAGCCGCCTCCGCCGTGGCGGTTGGCGGCAGATTCACCGTGTACAAGGGGTTGCCACCGTTTGGGGGCTGTCTCTAGGGTGCGGCAGCAACGAAGGTTTCTGGATCTCGTCCGAAACTTTCGATCCAACGGACGGTCGACGACGGACCGTCCCGTACCCAAGGAGCGGATCATGGGCGACCCGGGACTGTCCCGCCGCGGCTTCCTCGCGGCCTCCGCCGCGGCCGGTGTGGGCATGACGGCACTGAGCGGCTGCGGTGGCGACTCGGACGGAGGGTCGTCGGACGGCACGACCACCATCGAGTGGTGGAACATCTCCACCACCGAGCCGACCAAGAGCGTCTGGGCGGCGCTGGCCAAGAAGTTCGAGGCCCAGAACCCCAAGGTCAAGGTGAAGATCGTCCAGTTGGAGAACGACGCCTACAAGTCGAAGATGACGGCCCTGACCGCCTCCGGGAAGCTCCCCGACATCTTCCACACCTGGGGCGGCGGCGTCCTCAAGCAGCAGGTCGACGCCGGTCTCGTCGAGGACCTCACCGACCGCACCAAGGACTTCGCCGAGGGTCTGCTGCCGGTCGCGAAGGAGCCGTACCTCCTCGACGAGAAGGTGTACGGCATACCGTTCGACATCGGCATGATCGGCTTCTGGTACAACAAGGCGCTCTTCAAGGACGCGGGCGTCGCCGAACCCCCCACCACCTGGAGCGACTTCCTCGACGCCGTACGGAAGCTGAAGGCGAGGAACATCACCCCGCTCGCCCTCGCGGGCAAGGAGAAGTGGCCCGGCATGTACTACTGGGCCTACCTCTCGATGCGCACCGCCGGCGCCTCCGCCCTCCAGAAGGCCTACGACGACAAGGACTTCACCGGCGACCCGTTCGTCCAGGCCGGACAGCACCTCCAGGAGCTCGTCGACCTCCAGCCGTTCCAGAAGGGCTTCCTCGGCGCCGCCTACTCCAGCCCCACCGGCCAGGCCGCGGCCGTCGGCAACGGCAAGGCCGCGATGGAGCTCATGGGCCAGTGGGCCCCGGTCGTCCAGGCCGACGCCGGCAAGGGCCTCGGCGACGACCTCGGCTTCTTCCCTTTCCCCGCGGTCGAGGGCGGCAAGGGCACCATCACCGAGGTGTTCGGCGGAGGCGGCGGACACGCCCTGCGCACCGGAGCCCCGCAGGCCGCCGTCGACTTCCTGAAGTTCTTCGCCTCCGAGGCGACGGACGTGGAGCTGGTCAAGAAGACCGGCGTCCTCCCGGTCGTCCCGGCCGCCGAGAGCGCCATCACCGACCCCAACATCAAGGCCGTACAGGCCCAGTTGAAGGCCGCCACCGGCTTCCAGCTCTACCTCGACCAGGCCTACGCCCCCGCCGTCGGCCAGGAGGTCAACGACAGCGTCGGCGCGCTCATCGCCGGATCCAAGTCCCCGCAGCAGGTCGCCGAGTCGATCACGAAGACCTCGAAGGAAGAGCAGTAGCCGGCGATGACCTCCACGTTCCTGCCGGACAAGCGCACCGGCCCCGGCCTCGAACCCCCGCCCCCGTCCGCCGGGGCGGACCGGGGGCGGGCCCGGCGGCGCCTGCGGCACTGGCTCACCGCGGTCGGCTTCCAGGTGCCCGCCCTGGTGCTGTTCCTCGTCCTGGTGCTGCTGCCGATGCTGTTCGCGCTGTACGCGGCCTTCTTCCGCTGGGGCGGCTTCGGAATGCCGTCCGACTACATCGGCGGCGACAACTTCACCCGCCTCTTCCAGGACCCCGTCTTCCTCGGGGACCTGTGGCGCTGTCTGCTCCTCGTCGTACTGTCGCTCGCGATCCAGCTGCCGTTCGCGCTCGCCATGGCCGTCCTGCTCAACCAGAGGCTGCGCGGCCGGGCCTTCTACCGGATGCTGTTCTTCGGGCCGTACGTCCTGTCCGAGGCCATCACCGGCGTCCTGTTCGGCATGATCTTCGCCCCGGACGACGGCCTCGCCGACCAGATCCTCGGCGGCATCGGCCTCGACGGGCTCGGCGGCGAGTGGTTCGCCGACCCGTCGAACGTCATGGCCACCCTCTTCCTGGTCATGACCTGGAAGTACTTCGGCTTCCACATGATGCTCTACCTGGCCGGACTGCAGTGCATCCCGCGGGAGTTGACCGAGGCCGCGCTGATCGACGGCGCGAACGCCTGGCAGCGCTTCCGCAGTGTCACCCTGCCGCTGCTCGGGCCCACCCTCCGGATCAGCGTGTTCCTGTCCGTGATCGGTGCGATCCAGCTCTTCGACCTGGTCTGGGTGACCACCGCGGGCGGCCCCGACCATCACTCCGAGACGATGGCCGTGACCATGTTCCAGTACGGCTTCAAGCGCTACCAGGTCGGCTACGCCAGCGCGATCAGCGTGGTCATGTTCGGCATCAGCCTCGTCTTCGCCCTCGCCTACCAGCGGTTCGTGCTCCGCCGCGACCTCCAGGGAGCCACCACGACGATGCGGGGAGGCGCCAAGTGACGGCCAGGTCCGGCAGGAAGACCGGTACGAGGAACCTGCCGCTGCACGTGATCCTCATGGTGGTCGGCGCGGTGATGGTGGTGCCGCTGCTGTACGCCGTGCTGTCCGGCTTCAAGTCCACCGACGAGCTCTCCCGCAACCCCGTCGGGCTGCCGGAGTCGTGGGTGGCCGGCAACTACACGGACATCCTCGGCTCCGGGGACTTCTGGCGACTGATCGGCAACAGCACCCTGATCGCGGTCGGTACGACCGTCCTGGTCGTGGCCGTCTCCGCGCTGTCTGCGTTCTCCTTCGCGCGCTTCGCCTTCCGCGGGCGGGAGGGCCTGTTCACCCTGTTCACCATGGGGCTGATGTTCCCCTTCGCGGTGGCCGCCCTGCCCCTGTTCCTGCTGCTGCGCTCCCTGGGACTGCTGGACAACCCGCTCGGCGTGATTCTCCCGCAGGCGGCGTTCGGGCTTCCGATGACCATCATCATCCTGCGCGGCTTCTTCCGGGAGATCCCCGGCGAGCTGGAGGAGGCGGCCACGCTCGACGGGTGCAGCTCCTTCGGGTTCTTCTGGCGGGTGCTGCTGCCCATGGCGCGGCCGGCGCTGGGCACCGTCTCGGTCCTCGCCGTCGTCACCAGCTGGAACAACTTCTTCCTGCCGCTGCTGGTGTTCACCGACTCCACGTGGTGGACCATCCCGATCGGCGTCCAGCAGTTCCAGGGCCAGTACTCCGCGGACTACGCCCGCGTCTTCGCCTACCTGGTGCTCGCCATGGTCCCCGCCCTCGCCTTCTACTCGGTCGCCGAACGCCAGCTCGTCGGCGGCCTCACCGCCGGTGCGACCAAGGGATGACGCGCGCGGGCGGACGTACGGCTCACCCACACATCCGAGCAACGTGAGGAGTCGCACCATGCGCAACAACCGTCTCGGAGTCATCGGCGCCCTCGCGGCCGTCCTGGTCGCGGCGACCGTCCCGGCCGCCGAGGCCCACGGGGACCGGCCGCCCACCCTCGCCGACCTCGCCGAGCGCCACGGCCGCTACTTCGGCAGCGCCACCGACAACCCCGAACTCCTCGACCAGCCGTACACGGCGCTCCTGGGCAGCGAGTTCGACCAGATCACGCCCGGCAACGGCATGAAGTGGTACGCCACCGAACCCCACAAGGGCGTCTTCGACTTCACCCAGGGCGACGAGATCGTGGCCCTGGCCCGCGCCGACCACCAGAAGGTGCGCGGCCACACCCTCGTCTGGCACAGCCAGCTGCCGGAGTGGCTCACCGACCGCGAGTGGACGGCGACCGAGCTGCGGGCCGTGCTGAAGAAGCACATCCAGACCGAGGTGCGGCACTACCGCGGCAAGATCTACGCCTGGGACGTCGTCAACGAGGCGTTCAACGAGGACGGCACGTACCGCGAGACGGTCTTCTACAAGACGCTCGGACCCGGCTACATCGCCGACGCCCTGCGCTGGGCCCACCAGGCAGACCCGAAGGCAAAGCTCTACCTCAACGACTACAACGTCGAGGCGACCGGCCCGAAGAGCGACGCCTACTACGAGCTGGCCAAGCAGCTGAAGGCCCAGGGCGTCCCGCTGCACGGCTTCGGCCTCCAGACCCATCTGGCGCTCCAGTACGGCTATCCGGACACCCTGGAGAACAACCTCCGCCGCTTCGCCCGGCTGGGCCTCGACACCGCACTCACCGAGGTCGACGTACGGATGCAGCTCCCCGCCACCGAGGAGAAGCTGGCCCAGCAGGCCGACTGGTACCGGGACATGACCGAGGCGTGCCTGGCGGTGCGCCGATGCGTGGGGATCACGGTCTGGGACTACACGGACAAGTACTCCTGGATCCCGGCGTTCTTCCCGGGCGAGGGCGCGGCCCTGCCCTGGGACGAGGAACTGCGGCCCAAGCCCGCCTACTTCGCGCTGCGCCGGGCGCTGAGGTAGGCCACCGTTGCCGTGGTGTCCCGGGCGTCGGTACGAGGGTCGCCCGGGACACACGGTGCACTACCGTGTGTGATCGCCCCCGGACACACGTCGGGGCCGGCTCGCAGTCAGGGTCTGCGACCGGCCCCTGGAAGTACGCCGGGCGTCCGTCGTGCCGCCCGGTGGTGCGGGTCCTCACCGGCGTCGACCGCCGGCGGGGCACTACGCCGCGGTCATCACCTTGCCGGTGCCCAGCGGACGGTGCGGGGCGATGATCTGGCCGTCGGGCAGGAGCTCACCGGTGTCCTCGAAGAGCAGGACGCCGTTGCACAGCAGGCTCCATCCCTGCTCCGGGTGATGCGCCACGAGTCGGGCGGATTCCCGGTCGGCGGAGTCGGCTGAGGGGCACGGTGGCTGGTGCTGGCACATGGATGGGATCTTTCGGTCTGTTGTGATCTGTGAGTCGGCTGTTTTGTCTGTCTCGCGGCGTGAAGCTTCGTTCATGGCCGCTCCCCCGTTGTGATAAGTCGGTCGGAACCAGTGTTGCCCCACGGGCGTCAATCCGCAGGGATTTCGCAGCACCGCTTTCTCACAGGTTGATGACGCTTCACCCGCGCGGATGGTTCATCCCAACTGCACTGTCACTTCGGGTGGTTCGCAGTGGTCGGATGGGGCTAGTCCGTACGGGCCGGAGCCGCCCACTGGGCTCATTCGAGCGCTTTCTTGCTCGTACGAGTTATTCACGGCTCGTACGCGCGTGATTCGTGATTCCAGTTGTCCGATACGAGCCTAATCCCACCTCCGGAAACACGCGTACCCCGCCACCCGGAATGGGCGGCGGGGTGCCGGGCGCTCGCGCGGGGTGCCGTCAGGCGGGGGAGCCGAGCAGTGGAGGCAGGGGCGGCAGCGGGGCCGGGGTCGCGCGAAGAGTGAGCACCGGGAGCAGTTCGGCGACCCGGTGCGGCACATGGGCGGCGATGCCGGGCGGTGCCGGGGCCAGCGGCACGAGGATGTCCGCGGCGTCCGGATGGCCGGTGGCGCCGTCCGCCGCGCAGTCGCCGTGCAGCCACAGCGCGAGCATGTAGAGGCTCGGGATCGACAGCAGGCGCGGCTGGCAGGGCTGGGCGATGGTCTCCGCCTGGCGCAGTGCCCGTTCGGTCGAGGCGATGTAGGGGCCCTCGAAGAAGTGCGAGAAGGTCCAGCCGTCGGGGGTCAGCCGGGTCTCGGCCGCGGCCACGGCGCGCTCCCCGCACCGGATCAGGAAGCGCCAGCCGGCCAGCCGTGTCGCGGACACATCCGCCGGGGTGATCTCGTCCAGGACGTGGACGGGCAACGGCAGTTCGGGTGTGGCGGGCCCCTGGGCGGCGCGCAGCGAGGGCGTTCGGGCCTCGCGGACGGCGGTGGGTGAGCCGAGTGCGGTGAGGACGGAGCGAAGTGCGGGCGCGGGAGCCGGGGGGACATGCAGCGGCATGGTGGGTCGCCTCTCATTCGACAGGCACAGTGGCGCGAGGGCGGGGCGGGGGCGGACGGCGCTGTCAGCTCACGAGGTCAGAGAGGTGGGGGCCGCGTCCGGGAGCCAAGGGGGATGGGTGAGACCTGCCGCACGTCGCCTGGACGGCAGGACCGGGACCGCGGGCGCCAACCCTCTGCCTTGATTGCGAAGTTTATACGACGAGTGTTCAGACGGTGTTTCGTCTAACCGCTTTCAGCGCACTCGGCAAGGAGCCAATCGGCCGCTGATTTGCGGGAGTCCTCCCGATTCTCGACCGGTGTCCGGGCGGTGACCTCGAAATATGTCACTGGTGCGGACGGCCAATTGTCGTCGGCGATTTTCACGAGTTCGTGAGCCGTCCGAAACTGCACAGTGCACCATGCCCGCTGAATGTGCCACCGGTCACATCCGACAGAGTAGCGGGCGCTGGGTCCGCGCGAGACGTTATCGATCGCTTCGGCTGGGCACACTCTCACCTGACCCGCGAGACCGGCGGCCGGATCTTCGGCCCGCCCATCCGAGGAGGGACGCTTCGATGGGGGAGAAGGTCGTGGCAGGTCGCTTCGATCTGTCCGATCGCCAGCACTACCGCGAGAAACTGCGGCGGTGTCTGACGGGCCTGGAGCGACTGCTGGCGGAGAAGCGGTTCGACCGCCCCAAGAACCTGATGGGGCTGGAGATCGAATTGAACCTCACCGGCGCCGACGGCATGCCGAAAATGTTGAATGGGCAGGTACTGGAGCGGATCGCGAGCCGCGATTTCCAAACAGAACTCGCCATGTTCAATCTGGAAGTGAACATAGCCCCACACCGATTGCAGGGGCGGGTATTCGACCGGCTGGCGGAGGAACTCCGTACGTCACTGGCATATGCCGACCGAAAAGCGGGCGAGGTCGACGCGGGAATCGTGATGATCGGCATTCTGCCGACCCTCGACCGGGACGACCTGGTCTCCTCGAACCTCTCCGACGTGGACCGCTACGCCCTGCTCAACGATCAGATCGTGGCCGCCCGCGGCGAGGACTTCATGCTCGACATCGACGGCGTCGAGCGTCTGACGTGCACGTCGAAGTCCATCGCCCCCGAGGCCGCCTGCACCTCCGTGCAACTGCATCTCCAGGTCACGCCGGGCCGTTTCGCCGACGTCTGGAACGCGGCCCAGGCGGTCGCCGCCGTGCAGGTCGCCGTCGGCGCCAACTCTCCGTTCCTGTTCGGGCGTGAGCTGTGGCGCGAGTCCCGCCCGCCGCTGTTCCAGCAGTCCACCGACACCCGCCCGCCCGAACTCCAGGCCCAGGGCGTGCGACCGCGCACCTGGTTCGGGGAGCGGTGGGTCACCTCGGCGTACGACCTCTTCGAGGAGAACCTGCGCTACTTCCCGGCCCTGCTGCCGATCTGCGACGAAGAGGACCCGCTCGACGTCCTCGACTCCGGCGGGGTCCCGGGGCTCGCCGAACTCGTCCTGCACAACGGCACCGTGTACCGCTGGAACCGGCCTGTCTACGGCATCGCCGACGGCGTCCCGCACCTGCGCGTGGAGAACCGTGTGCTGCCCGCCGGACCGACCGTCACGGACGTCATCGCCAACGCGGCCTTCTACTACGGCGTCGTCCGCGCCCTCGCCGAGGAGTCGCGCCCGGTGTGGACCCGGATGCCCTTCGAGGCGGCGGCCGCCAACTTCGACGCGGCCTGCGAGCACGGCATCGACGCCCGGCTGCACTGGCCCCGTCGCGGCCGGTACGGCGGGACGGCCGAGGTCGACGCGGTGAGCCTCGTACGCGACGAACTCCTGCCGCTCGCCGAAGCCGGCCTCGACGCGTGGGGGGTCGAGCCGGCCGACCGGGACCTCTACCTCGGCGTCATCGAGGATCGCTGCCGCCGGCGCATGAACGGCGCGTCCTGGCAGGCGGCCACCTACCACCGTGCACGGGAGGCGGGCATGTCCCGGGACGCGGCGCTGGCCGCCACGACGCGCCGCTACCGCGAGCTGATGCATCGCGGGGAGCCGGTGCACACCTGGCCGGTGGGGTTGCTGGAGCCGGTGCCACTGGGGTGACGGCCGCGGGGGACGGTACGAGCCGCCCCCGTCAGCCCCGTCAGCCCCGTCAGCCCCGTCAGCCCCGTCAGCCCCGTCGGTCGGGAGACGCCGCGTTCACGATCGCCTTGAGGATCACCGTCTGGATCTGGGCCGGATCCGTCACCTCGTGGCCCGACCCGCCCGTGGCCGCGGCGATGCGGTTGGCCTCCTCGCGGTCGGCGTCGGGGCCGACGGCGATCATGATCAGGGGCACCGGGCGCTCGGGGTCGGCGAGCCGCTCAAGACGTGCGAGGAGGCCGGCACGCGAGATGCTGCCGGGATCCTCGTTCTCGCCGTCGGTGAGGACGACCAGCGCGTTGAACCTGCCCTCGGAGTAGGAGCCGGTCGCGGCCCGGTACGCGGCGAGAGTCGTGTCGTACAGGCCCGTCGCGCCGTCCGGCACCGGCTCCAGGTCGCCGAACGCCGCGGACAGCCGGTCGCGCTGGGTGCCGGCGCCCTCGCGGTCGCCGAGCCGCTGGGTGGGGACACGGACGCGGTAGTCCTTGTCGCCGTCCAGCTCCGTGGAGAAGTCCCACAGCCCGATCTCGTCCTCGGCGGTGAAGGTGGAGAGCGCCTGGAGCAGGGCCGCCTTGGTCACGTCCATCCGGGACCGCCCGGTGCCCGGTACCGTCTCGGACATCGAGGCGGAGGCGTCCACGACCGCGGTGATCCGCGCGCTCTGCACGGTGATCGTCCACACCCCGAGGGTCTCCTGGAGCGCCACCGCCGAGGCCGGCCGGGCCGGGGCCTTCCTGTACGGCTGCGGGCTGCTGCCGCCGGCGCGGGTCACCAGTGCGTCCGGCACGTCCTCGGCGGAGGTCCGGAAGCCGTGCCGCTCCAGCAGCCGCAGCTGCCGTGCGTCACGCAGATAACTCATGAACCGGATCGCGGCCCGGCTCTCGTCGGTCGTCAGCCCGGTCCGGGTGAGCAGCGTGTACGGGTAGTCCAGCCGGGGCGAGCCGTCCTTCGGGTAGAAGAAGTCCAGTCCGCCGCCCCCGCCGTCCGCCGCGGCGTTGTACACGTGCGCCGTCTGCTCGCTGACGACCAGCGCCTGATTGCGCTTCGGGTTGCCCTGCTCGGTGCCCGAGGAGTCCCGCGGCAGGGTGTCCAGGACCTGGGCGTCGCTGTCGGAGATGCGCTGGGAGAGTGCCTTCATCATTGCCGCGGCCTGTGTGTCCCCGCCCTCGGTACCGGCGGAGGCCGCGCTCAGCCGGGTGAGCGCGAGCAGCCCGGTCGCGCTGCGCGCGGGGTCGGCCGCGCCGAGCCGCAGCGAGTCGTCACGCAGGGCGGCACCGGCCAGCTCCAGCCAGGCGTACGACTTCCTGGGCCACCCCAGCGACTTCGCGGCCGTCGGCACCATCGCCACGCCCACCGGGGTGGAGGCGACATGGCCGACCGTGGCGACGTCGGCCGTGTCGCCGTCCGTGCTGAGCCGCTCAAGCCACACCTCCGAGTCCGGCACCCACACCTGCGCGCCGGGGTCCTTGCCTGCGAGAAGGGTGTCGGCGACCTTGTAGGACTCGCGTGCGTCGACCGTGACGGCGACGCATCGCCCGTCCGAGGTGAGGTCGTCGTCCCGGGCCTGTTCGGCGGCGGTCTTGAGGGCGGGGGCCAGTTCGGGGGAGACGGCCAGGGCCAGCCGCACCGGGTCGTCCTGGCAGGAGGAGCCGAAGGAGAGCAGTCCGCCTCTGACGGCGGCGGCCGTACCGCCGGCGACGGCCAGGGCGAGAACCGCGGCGATGGCCACCGTGCGGCGTCGTGCGCGTCGACGGGGGTCGCTGCCGCCCGCCCCATACTGATCGGGCAAGCTGTGACGTCCCATGTCGGTCGTGCCCCTCCCTGTTGCCCTGCTGAACCACACGCCGGAATCCGGCCGTATGGCAGGCAGAGGGCGGTACGCCCCGTACGGCGCCCGTCCCCCCGACGGCCTGTCGCGCACGGTCTTCGTAATTGCTTTCGAGACCCTAGCGGGGCGGCGATGAGGATGAGGCGGGATTACTCAACTGGAGGCAGGAGTGCAGGGCGAGGCTGGCCCCGTGGCCGATTCTTTTCCTCATGAGCGGCTCTCGCGACGGATTTTCCGGGATGAGACGCTGCTCGTTCTGGGGCTTTCGCTCGGTGCGAGCGGTGTGTCCGCCCTGATCAGTTTTGTCGGCTCGGTCACCAAACCGGGCGGCCTCAAGGACCAGGCCGCCACCCTCAACGCCTCGGCCGCGCCGGGGCGCCCCTGGCTGGATCTCGCCTGGCAGCTCTTCGGGATCACCACCGCGCTGGTGCCCGTCGCGCTGGTCGCGCACTTCCTGATGCGCGAGGGCCGGAGCCTGCGCACCATCGGCTTCGACCGCACCCGCCCCTGGCCCGACCTCGGGCGCGGGGCGGCCATCGCCGCGGTGATCGGCAGCACCGGGATCGCCTTCTACCTGGCCGCCCGCGGACTCGGCTTCAACCTCACCGTCGTCCCCGAGGCGCTGCCCGACGTGTGGTGGAAGTACCCCGTACTGATCCTCTCGGCACTGCAGAACGCGATCCTGGAAGAGGTCATCGTCGTCGGCTACCTGCTGAGGCGCCTGGGGCAGTTGGGCTGGACGCCCGGCACCGCGCTCGTGGCCAGTTCCGTGCTGCGCGGCTCGTACCACCTCTACCAGGGCATCGGCGGCTTCATCGGCAACATGGCGATGGGCGTGGTGTTCGTCTACCTGTACCGGCGATGGGGCCGGGTGGGACCGCTGGTCGTGGCGCATTCCCTGCTCGACATAGGAGCATTCGTCGGTTACGCGCTGCTGGCCGGGAAGGTGGACTGGCTGCCGACGGCGTGACCTGTGCCGCCGCCTCGGTGTGCCGTCTCGGGGCATCGGCTTTTCGCGGTCGGGCTCGGCGGCGTGGGACGTGAGGCGATCGGCGAGCGCGATGACGAGGTCACGGAGGTCATCGGGGCGCTCGATGACGAACGGCCGGTCGAGTGAGGCGAGTACCGGAGGCAACCAGTCGAGTCGCTCCGCCCGCAGTTCGACGCGCAGCCGGCGCTCGGCCGCGCGGTCCTCGCCGGCTGCGGACTCGAGCTCCTCCAGGCTCGCGACGCCGGCGGGAAGGCGGTCGCGGATCTGCTCAACCGTCCCGTGGATCCGCAGGGTCACCGCATGCCGGTACTCGGCCGTGGCGAACCCCGACAGCACGCGCTGTGCCGGACCGGGACCCGCGGGCGTTTCGGGTCGGGTCGTGGTCTAAAAGATCTTGGTGACCCCCCTCCCTCCCCCCCCACGAGCCGGGCAGGGTCCTTGCGTCCGCGATGCGATCGAGCCGGAAGGTCCGGTCCTCGCCGATCCGGGCGTCCTTGCCCGTCACGTACCACCGGCCCGCCTGGGCGACGATCCCGAACGCGTGCCGGCCAGGACCAGCAGGCCGGGCCGGGCGATGGCCGGCTCGGGTTCGTTGTCGATCAGCGGGGCCAGGACCTGCCGTTCATCGACTTCCGGGTCGGCCCCGCCCGAGTGACGGGCAGCCCGGCCGGGGTGCACACCAGGTGCAGTTTCAGGCCCGCGGCCCGGGCGCTGCGGCCAGTAGAAGCGCGAGGGGGCGTGGCAGTAGCCGTAGTTCGCCCAGCCGACCAGGTCGGAACGGCGCACGGTCCCGCGGGGGCGGGCGCACTCCACGGGACTGGAATCGACGATCCACAGCGGGTCGAGCCACAGGTCGGTGTCGGCGGCCAGGGATCGAATGGCCTGTTTGACCAGGGGCAGAGCCGCGCGCAGGCGCTTGTTGCAGGCCGGGCGCTGGGGCAGGTAGGGGAACAGGCCGTGCAGGTGCGCGTGGGCGAAGCGCAGCCAACGGGCCTCGCAGTGAAAGCCCAGGACTGCCTGGGCCACGGACAGCGTCACCAGTTCCGCGTCGGTCAGCCGGGGCGGTCGCCCGCGCCACCGCGGGGTCTTCAAACGGTCATCGACATACACGTACAGTGCCGTCAGAGGGTGTCCAAATCGGTCGTCACAACCCGATGCTGGACACCCTCCCCCCGTCTGAGAACCCCGCATTCGGAACTACTCGTCCAGGGCAGCCCTAGGCGATCAGCTCCCCCTCGATGACCGTCACCGCCCGGCCGCTCAGCAGGGTGCGGTCGCCGCGGACCTCCGTGCGGACGCGGCCGGAGCGGCGGGAGGCCTGGAGGCCGGTGAGTTCGGTCCGGCCGAGGCGCTCGGACCAGTAGGGCGCGAGGGCCGTGTGGGCGCTGCCGGTGACCGGGTCCTCGTCGATGCCGACGTTCGGGAAGAAGCAGCGGGAGACGAAGTCGTGACCGCGCGCCGGGTCCTCGGCGCGGGCGGTGGCGATGATGCCGCGCGCCGAGTGCGCGCCGAGTGCCTTGAGGTCGGGCGTCAGGCCGAGGACCGTCTTCTCGTCGGCGAGTTCGAGCAGGAGGTCGCCGATGTTCGGGCCGGTGTCGAAGGCGGCGAGCGGCACGGCGCCGAGCGCTTCTGCGACGCCCTCCGGGGCCTCGACCGACGTGAGCGGGGCGGTCGGGAAGTCCAGCGTGATCGACCCGTCGTCGCCGGGCGTGGCGACGAGCACGCCACTGAGGGTGTCGAACCGCACGGGCCCCTCGTGGGCGCCGGTGCTGTGCAGCACGTGGGCGGTGGCGAGCGTGGCGTGCCCGCACATCGTCACCTCGGTGACCGGCGTGAACCACCGCAGCGCCCAGTCGGCCTCGCCGCCTTCTGACAACGGGTGCGCGAACGCCGTCTCGGCGTGATTGACCTCCATGGCCACGTTCTGGAGCCAGTCGTCCTCGGGGAACCGGTCGAGAAGGAGCACCCCCGCCGGATTGCCGGCGAAGGGACGGTCGGAGAAGGCGTCCACGATTCGAATCCGCATGACGCCGACCGTAGGGGGTGCCCCGACGCGACGGCCAAGGCCAATTCAGGGGCGCTGGACCGATCTCGCGCCCCCGTGGCCGATCAGCCGAGATCGATGACTACGAGGTGACGCTCGACGGCAGCCTGACCCCCGGCCGGTCCGGGAACCTGACGCTGACGGTGGCACAGGACGGCATGCCGGTCCGGGACCTCCAGCCGCACCCGGGCGCCTACGACCACCTGGTCGCCCTGCGCTCCGGTGACGTCGCCCACTGCACGTTCACCCCGACGTGCGGACGGGTGGTGCGACGCACAAGTCCGAGGAACCGGCACGGTCCGAACCCGCCGAGACTGAGGCCGAACACGCACACCGAGGCGCGGCGCTCCCCGGGCCCGTTGGCACTCCTGCACACTCGCCGTAGCAAACCAGCCATATGCCTGGCGAGTTGACCCGATGTTCCGGGACCGGTGGTCGATCACCACTGACATGCCGCTAGGATCACGGCATGGTTACGGCTTGGACGCCCCGGCGCAGAAGCGGAACCCGCTCCGGTGCGGGTCCGCTGCTACGTGTGGTGGCACTGGCCGTGCTCCTGTTCGGCGTCCTGGTGGCACACGGCGCCTACGTGGAGAGTGCCCAGGGACACCTCTCCATCAGCGCAATGGCGCCTACGGCAACGCCGGTCGAGCACACACGCGATGCGCCCGTCGACTCCGCGCCGCAGTTGGTCGCGGCGGCGGACGGCCGCCGTGGCGGTCACGAACCGTCACATCCTGGTGAGCAGTGCGCTTCCGGACAGCCGCAGCAGGCTTCGGTCTCGGGAACGCCCTGCTTTGCAGCGTCGGTTCGTGAATCGTTCCGTGCCGTACAGGCCTCGGCCGTGCGCCTGCCCACGGCTGAGGAACTGGTGGCCGGGGCGACATCCGCAGCTCTGAGAGCAGCCGCCGTTGTGCAGCAGGTCTAGAAGCGCACAGTCCTCCAACCGGCCTGCCGGTCTTCACCGGTTCGGCTGATCACGCGCGACGAACTCCGGATTCCGCGCCCATGACGGGCCGGTCACGTTCGTCGATGCTGTCCTGCCCCCACCCAGGTCTGCTGCCTGCCTCCGTCGTTGTCGGAGAGCGGCAGCAGCGGAGGACCTGTGCCCACTTCTTCCCGTACGCCCTCCCGCGTCCCATGGACACCATGCGGCTCACTTCCATGGATCCGGCTCGTCTCCACGCTTCGCGGTGCGATCGTCATGACGCTCGTGTGGTGCGCCGTCATGCATGGTGCCCCCGACAAAGCACACGGGGCGGCGCCGCCCCCCGCCGCTTCATCGGCGGTGACGGTGAACGGCGATTCTCATGGCCCGCATGCCCCCCACGGTGTGGAGGACTGCGTATCGGACGTGATCCTCCGTCCGGCGGCCCAGTCGAATGAGGACCTTCCCCCCGCCGCGACGGCTCTCGTCGTCCTCGCCGCCGCGTCCCTGGCTTCGGTCAGACCGGTCGTGCGGCAGGAAATCCGCAGACGCCGCAGCGCGCGCACCGGCCGCGTGGCGCTCGCCCGTACGTCCCGGTGGCGGATCTAGACCACCCGCTCGCAGCCGACCGGCTTCGTCGGCTGCCGCGTCCCCATGGCCCGAACCGGACCTGTGATCCGGCGTGTCGCCAAGGGGCGCGAGATGAACCCGCACGCCTTGCATTCGTCGAGCGAGAGTGAAAACACAGACATGCAGTCATTGACCAAGACCGCGGCTTCCCCCGGCCGGTCGGCCCTGTCCGGGCTGGTGGGCAACACCCCGCTGCTGCGGGTGTCGGAGCCGCTGGCCCCGGCCGGACGTGGCTTCTGGGCGAAGCTTGAGGGGTTCAACCCCGGCGGTATCAAGGACCGCCCGGGCCTGCACATGGTGGAGCGGGCCCGCGCCCGTGGCGACCTGCGGCCCGGCGGAAGGATCATCGAATCCACCAGCGGCACCCTGGGCCTGGGACTGGCGCTCGCCGGGATGGTGTACGGCCACCCCGTCACCCTGGTCACCGACCCGGGGCTGGAACTGTCCATGACCCGGCTGCTGACCGCGTACGGCGCCCAGGTCAACGTCGTCTCCGAACCCCACCCCAGGGGTGGCTGGCAGCAAGCGCGCCGTGAGCGCGTGCAGCGACTGCTGGAGCAGCACCCTGAATCCTGGTGCCCGGACCAGTACAGCAACCCGGACAACGTCGCCGCCTACACGCCGCTGGCCCTTGAACTCGCCTCCGAGATGGGCCACATCGACGTACTGGTGTGCAGTGTCGGCACCGGAGGCCACTCGGCCGGTGTCTCCCGGGTCCTGCGGCAGCTCTACCCCGAGTTGACCGTCGTAGGCGTGGACACCACCGGCTCCACGATCTTCGGCCAGCCCGCCCGGCCCCGCCTGATGCGCGGACTCGGGTCCAGCATCCACCCCCGCAACGTCGCCTACGACAACTTCTCCGAGGTGCACTGGGTCGCCCCGCACGAAGCGGTGTGGACGTGCCGCCAACTGGCCTCCTCCCACTACGCCACCGGCGGATGGAGCGTGGGCGCGGTCGCGCTCGTGGCCGGCTGGCTGGCCCGGACGATGCCGGCGGACGCACGCATCGTCGCCGTCTTCCCCGACGGCCCGCAGCGCTACCTGGGGACGGTCTACGACGACGACTACTGCGCCGCCCACGGCCTGCTGGACGGACCACCGGCTCCCGAGCCCGACCTGGTCGGCCGCCTGGACGAGAAGGAGGTCACCCGCTGGACCCGGTGCACCGACGTGGTCGACCCGCTCACCCTGCGAGGGACGCCGCACGACATCGCCGCGGACGTACCGGGCGTCGAGCCCGACTCGACGGAGGAGGGCCGGTGAAGGGGCTGCTCGCTCAAGTCCGGTCGTACGAACGCAGTGTCCAGTTGTTGATGGTGAACCAGTTCACCATCAACCTCGGCTTCTACATGCTGATGCCCTACCTGGCCGCCCACCTCTCCGGCACACTCGGCCTGGCCGGCTGGATCGTCGGACTCGTCCTCGGAGTAAGGAACTTCAGCCAGCAGGGCATGTTCCTCGTCGGCGGGACACTGGCCGACCGACTCGGCTACAAGCCGATGATCGTCGCCGGGTGCGTGCTGCGGACCCTGGGCTTCGCGACGCTCGGCCTGGTGGACTCACTCCCCGCCCTGCTGGCCGCCTCGGCCGCCACCGGGCTGGCCGGAGCACTGTTCAACCCCGCCGTACGGGCGTACCTCGCAGCCGACGCCGGGGAACGCAGGGTCGAGGCGTTCGCCCTGTTCAACGTCTTCTACCAGGCCGGCATCCTGCTGGGACCGCTCGTGGGCATGGTGCTGACCGGCGTGGACTTCCGCGTCACCTGCCTGGTGGCGGCCGGGATCTTCGCGCTGCTGAGCGCCGTACAGATCCGTGCGCTGCCGGCCCGGCGGGCCGAGGACGCCAAGCGGCAGAAGAACGGGGAAGGACCCGGCGTGCTCGCCCAGTGGCGCGGCATCCTCGCCAACCGGCCGTTCCTCCTCTTCTCCGTCGCCATGATCGGGTCGTACGTCCTGACCTTCCAGATCTACCTGGCCCTGCCGCTGGAGGTTCGGCGGCTCGGCGGAGACGGAGAGTTCGGCACGGCCGCGGTGGCGGTGCTCTTCGCGGTCTCCGGACTGAGCACGATCCTCGGCCAGACCCGGGTGACTGCCTGGTGCAAAGCACGCTACGAGCCCGGGCAGGCGCTCGTACGCGGGCTGACGGCGATGGGCCTGGCCTTCGTTCCCCTGCTGACGGCGACGGCGGTTCCCGTACCGGCCTCCGGGATCGGGCTGTGGCTGCTCTCGGCGGTACCGCCGACACTCGCCGCGCTGCTGCTCGCCATCGGCACCATGATCGCCTACCCGTTCGAGATGGACACCATCGTCCGCCTCTCCGGAGACCGCCTCGTAGCCACGCACTACGGGCTCTACAACACGATCTGCGGCGTCGGCATCACCGTCGGAAACCTCGGCACGGGCGCCGCGCTCGACGCGGCCCGCGCGGCCGGTATGCCCGCACTGCCATGGATCACGCTCGCCGCCCTCGGCCTGGCGTGCGCTGCAGCCCTTCACGGTCTGCACCGCACCGGCCGACTGACGGCACCACCCGCTGCCGCACCGCTGCACGCGACGGCCTGACCTCACCGGCCCAACAGCCCGCCGGCCCAGGGGCGGGGCACCGCACGGAGCCCCGCCCCTGCTGAGCCCTGCCCTCGACCAGGAGACTCCTGATGCCGACACCCGCCCGGCCCCGACCGAATCCTGCTCCACTCCAGCTCCGGCCCTTCCGAGCCGTGCGCTACGACACAGAACGAGTCGGCGATCCCTCCGACCTCGTTGCGCCGCCCTACGACCAGCTCGGGCCCGCCCGTGCCCGCGCGCTCCGGCGCCACCCCCACCACGCGGCCCGCCTGCTGTACGCGGACGCGGCACACCTCGCGGCCCGCGAACTGGGCCGCTGGCTGCGGCGCGGCGTGCTCCGCCGGGACGAGCGTCCCGCGCTGTACGTCTACCAACAGCAGCGCGACGCCCGGATCCTCCAACGCGGCCTGATCGGAGACCTGCTGCTGCCACGCCAGGCAGGACGGCTGTTGCCGCACGAAGAAGTGTCGGCCCGCGTCGTCAACCGGCGCGCCACGCATATGTCAGGACTGCGTGCCCAGGTCGAACCGCTCTTTCTGGCCCATCGAGACAGGGCGGCGGCGACCGCGCAGTGGATGGAGCGTGTCACCCGCCGAGCGCCGGTCACCGTCGCCCGGACCGGAGAGATCACCCACAGCCTGTGGGCGTGCGACGATCCGGAGGAACTGGCGCTCGTCACAGCCGGACTGTCCGTGGAGCAGGCTCTCATCGCCGACGGCCACCACCGCCATGCCGCCTGCCTCCAACTGAGCGGAGACGGGGACAGCCCGTGGGACAGCAGCCTCGCGCTAATGGTCGACACCGGCACCTTCTCCCCGCAGCTCTCCGCCATCCATCGGGTCCTGCCTTCGCTGGAGCCGGAGAAGGCCGCACATGCCGCCGCGGAAGTGGCACGAGTCCGCCCGATCCGGGGAGAGCCGCGTCCGCCGGAGCCCGGCGAACTCATGCTGATCGGCGAGGGCCGGGCCTGGAGCATCACCGAGCCCGACCCCGGGGCACTGCGAGAAGCCTTGGCTGATCATCCCCACCAGTGGGCGCAGCTCCCCGCGGCTGTCAGCGACCATCTGCTGCTTCGCCTCGCCTGGTCCACGCCCGACCTGCCCGGCGCCGTGACGTATCTCCACGACATTCGCCAGGTCACTGAGGCTGTGTCCGCACCTGGTGGGGGCAGTGCGCTGCTGCTGCCGGCGCTCAGTGAGGAGACGGTGTGGGATCTGGCCGGTGCCGGAGTGCTGTTGCCGCGGAAATCCACCTCGTTCGGTCCCAAGCCGGCGGCCGGTCTCGTCATGCGCGTGCTGGGTCTGGCGTAGCGTCGTTGCCCGGTCTCCGGCGCGGACGGGCGCTATGCGTCCCGGGTGCCGTAGTGGTCGAGGAACATGTCGACGCCGCTGGTGATGAGTCGCCCGGTCAGTTCCTCGTCGATGTCCGTGCCGTAGGAGCCGAAGACCATGTGGGGGAAGACCAGTAGTCCGTAGAACTGGATGATCGCCACTTGGAGGTCGGGGATCTGCAGACGGCCTTGGTCGGCGAGGGCGCGCAGGGCATGGGCGACGGCGGGGTGGTGGCTCTCCGTTCCGCCGTGCCGCCAGGCCTCGCCCAGCTCGGGGAAGCGGTGGAGCTCGGCGGCGACGAGGTTGCGCAGGGCAGTGACCTCATGGTTGGTGCGCACGGCGTGAACCCAGGTGCGGGCCGCCTCGACCAGGGCGGCCCGCAGGTCCTCCGCCTGTGCCAGTCCCTCCAGCGCCGCTGACGATTCCCCGGCGAGCGGTTCGTCCAAGGCGCTCGTGATGACCGCGGTGAACAGGGCTTCCTTGCTGCCGAAGTGGTTGTAGACGGTCACTTTCGACACCCCCGCGGCGGCGGCGATGGTGTCCATTCCGACGCCGAAGCCCTCCCGCAGGAACAGTTCGCGGGCAGCTCGCACGATGGCCTGCCGTTTGAGCTGGGCGCGGGGTCCGCTGGGGGGCTGCTTGACGGTGTCCACGCTCATGTCACGACCTTAACAGCCATCTGAACTGTACGGTTGAGTTCACATGAACTGAACAGTACAGTTCAGATTGCTGGGCGTGCCCTCGCCCTTCGCCGCGCGCCCTCTGTGGCGCGGAAAGCCGGAACCACGCACCCGGAGGACTCGTCATGACCCATCCCGCGCCCGGTGCGCCACACGCCGCCGAACTGGAAGGCCGTCCGCCCGCCGATCCGCGCCGCTGGATCGCTCTCGGGCTGATCTGCCTGGCTCAGTTCATGCTGGTCCTCGATGTCACCGTCGTGAATGTGGCCCTGCCCGACATGGCAGCCGACCTCGATCTCGGCCGCTCGACGCTGACGTGGGTGGTCACCGCGTACACCCTCTGCTTCGGCGGACTGATGCTGCTCGGCGGCCGGCTCGCCGACGCTCTGGGCGCGCGCCGCACTCTGCTCGCCGGACTCGTCCTGTTCACCGCGGCCTCACTGGTCACCGGCCTGGCCCAGAACGCCCCGACGCTGCTCGGCGGCCGGATCGGGCAGGGGATCGGAGCAGCCCTGCTGTCCCCGGCCGCGCTCTCCCTGGTCACCACCACCTTCCACGGCACTGAACGGAACAAGGCCCTCGGTGTCTGGGCGGCCATCGGCGGCACCGGCTCCGCGGCCGGCGTGCTCCTCGGCGGAGCCCTGACCGAGGGACTCGGCTGGGAGTGGGTGTTCTTCATCAACGTGCCGGTCGGGATGCTCCTGCTGGTCGCACTCCCTGCCTTCGTCCCGGCACGTGCCCCGCAGCCCGCGCGACTCGACGTGCCCGGTGCGCTGCTTGTCACCGCCGGCACCGCCGCATTGATCTACGGCCTTGTCGAGGCGGGGGACAGCGGCTGGACGAGCGCTTCGACCATGCTGCCGCTGGCCGGTGCGGTGGTCGCGTACGCGGTCTTCGCGGCGGTCGAACGAGTCAGCCGGGCACCCCTGATGGACCTGCGGATGTTCACTCGGCGGCCGGTGCTCGCGGGCGCGTTCCTGATGCTGATCGCTACCGCACTGCTGATCGCGTACTTCTTCCTCGGGTCCGTCCATCTCCAGCACATCCGCGGCTTCAGCCCGCTGCGGACCGGCCTGGTGTTCCTGCCCGTCGCCGTGGCCACCGGTATCGGCGCGCACCTCGGGTCCCGGCTCGTCGGCCGGATCGGCAGCCGACCGACAGCCGTCGCGGGCATGGCCGTCGCAGCCGCCGGAACCGTCCCGCTGACCCAGTTGTCGGAGAGCGGCAGTGTGTACGCCGGGCTGCTGCCGGGCTTCGTGACAGCCGCCTTCGGCCTCGGCGCCGTCTTCGTCACCGCCACGACCACCGCGCTGGCCATGGTGAAGCACGAGGAGGCGGGCCTCGCCTCCGGCGTCGTCAACACCTTCCACGAGGTGGGTGGTTCGATCGGCGTCGCCGTGGTGTCCACCGTGGCCGCCGCAGGCTTCGAGCGGGGCGCGGTGGGTGGTTTCACCGACGCGTTCGCGGTCTGCGCCGTGGCGGCCGGTGCCGGCGCCGTCGTGGCCCTGGGCCTTGTGCCGCGCGGCAGGCCCGAGTCGACCGGAGGCCCCCACGTGCACTGATCGGTGCCGGCCACTGGCCGACAGCCGGTGGCCGCGAAGGGGCCTCCGTGAGCCGGGAGCCGTCACTGCTGCGTCGTGACCGCTCCCGGCCGCAGGTACTCCGACCTCAGTGCGCGTGCCCGTCCTCCGCGTGACCGGCCTCTCCCTCACCCGCACCGCTTCCGCTGCCTTCGGCGCTGGGCGAGGAATCGGGCGCCTTCGTGCCGGCGTCCTCGGGGTGGCTGTCGGCCGTGTGGGTGTCCTCTGTCCTTCCTGATTCCGAGTCGCCGGTCGTCTCCCCGCCGTGGCTGTGACCGCCGCCTCCCGACTCCGCAGCCATGTCGGCCGCGATCCCGCGCAGTCCGACGAACGCGACCGCGGCGGTCACCAGCACCACCAGCCCGGTCGGGCCGATGATGCTGCGCCAACGCGCGGCGTCGTAGCGCAGCACATAGGCGACGAAGGAAAGCGCCAGCCCGAACGGGATCAGCATCGCCGCCCGTTCGGGGAAGTCCTCGAAGTGCTGGAGCCCGCCGCTGAGCATGCCGATACCGAACGACAGCGCCAGCGAGGCCGGCACGATCGCGATCACCATCGCGGCACGGGGGCGCTGCCGCTTGAGGACGAATTCGCTCAGCACGGTCGCGAAGAGGAAGACCCCCGCACCGACCAGTGCGATCACCGTGTACCGCTCGGGGTCCAGCGGATGGTGCACCACCGCGCCACTGATCAGACCTGCGCCCACGAACGTCGTGGCGTACCCCAGATAGTCACCGATCACCGGTGTGCGCTTCCTGGCCCGCCGCCGCGCCCGGCGGCCGCCGGGCGGCGGAGCGGTGTCGGGCTCTGGGACCTGCCTCGGATGCCGGTGGTGCTCCGGGGCCAGCGGGGCCGAACCCCGGGCGGGCTGGGCTTCTGGCTCGAAACGGACATACGGTCGCTGCGGGCGGGGTGGGTGGGGGTGATGTGCCGTGTGCTGCTGTGGATGCGGTGGGCGTGCCGGCGGCTGGGGCGGTATGCCGACACGGTCGCCGAGGTGGGGCTGGGTCACGAAGCGAGGCCTTTCGCGGGTGGGCCGGACACGCATCAGGGCATGCCGGTCCGCCAGGGGAGGGGTGCGTCGGGTCGGCAGCAGGAGGTGACGTCGTACGACGCGGACCACGGCCTGCCTGCCGTGACGTCCGGCCTAGATCCGCAGGACGGCCGACTGCGCGACATGGAGGCCTTGCGAATGCCTCGGACGGGGTGGTCGGTGCGGAGTGCACCAGGCGGCCTGAATGCGCTGCCTGATCTGCAGGAACGAGGCGAAGCGACGCCTGTGGAGCCGGCGACCGCGGACGCCCAGCAGGGTGCAGCAGCCGATGATGGCTGCGCACAACTCCAGTTCGGCCGCGCCCCAGGAGCCGTGATCCCCGTGTCCGTCAGAGGCCACTGCCGGGGGAGTTGCCACCCCCGCGTCCGGTGCGGTCCGCTCCGGATGCACGACGTGGGCGTGAGCGGCCGTCTCACGTTCGGGGGCCGAATCGGTACTGCCCGCATGGGCGAGCAGATGCATCGGACCCAGAACGAGGACCAGCAGCAGGAGCAGTCGGCCGACTGCCCCTCGCCCTGCCTTCGCTCCGCTGCTCATGCGCTCCGTCGTCTTCCTGGGGCGTCGGCATGACGCCGCCGCAACCGTCACGGCGCATCACAGTAGCGGTGACCGATGCCCGGTCAGCAAGCGGTGCATGACGGCAATGTCTCACCGAGCAGTGCGTGCGGGGCTCCCGTGCGCACGGCCTCGTCGACCGCCGCGGCCCCGGCTGCGTCTTCTGAATCTTGTGCCGCTCCTCCCGAAGAGGGGGCAGGGTGATACCCCTAGGGGGTAAGGTGCGGGCTGAGGTGAGAGTGTTCCCGGTGGCTCGGGCCTGCCTTCAGCACCCACAACCAGCCGGTCGCGCACCATAAGCGGTACGACGTCGAGGACGGAGGTCGGGCGGGATGGACGCATGGCAACCGATGCTGGTCCTGCTCGGTGTCCTCGCAGCCGGCCTCCTTGCCCTGTACGGACTGGCGCTGTGGCTCGCGGCTGCGCGGGCTCCCCTCGAAAGCGGTCCGTTCGCCGGCGGCCTCAAGCCCGGTGAGCACGCCGTGTCCCGGTTCCATGTGCGCTGGTACCCGGTCACCATGATCTTTCTGGCCTTCGACATGGAGATGCTCTTCATGTACCCGTGGGCCAAGGTCGTCTCCGAAGTGGGTACCCCGGCCGTGGTGGAGATGTTCCTCTTCCTGGGCATTCTGTTCGCGGCGGTCGCCTACGCCTGGCGTGAGGGGGCGTTGAGATGGACCTGAGGGGCCTTGTGCGACGTACGGCGATGAGCCACCCATCGGTGCTGGCGGTCACCGTGCCAGGAGCTACCGAACTCCGGCTGGAGCTGGAGGCGGAGGTATGCCGGCGCGGATGGCCCCTGGCGATGGCGCCGGCCGCCGCGGATCTGCTGGTCGTCTGCGGCGTTCCGGCGCCACGGGACGCACGGTGGCCGGACGCCGTCGAGCGGTCGATGCCGGAGCCCGCCGTGCGCATCGGGGTGGAACGGGGCGGGCAGGTCGCACACGCGCTCGACACGGCGCGCAGGGAGTTGATCGCCAGGGCACTCGGTCCACGCCAGGGCGACGAGCCGGGGAACCGTGCGGACGCCGGACACGAGGGACACCCCGACGAGCACAGCCCCGGCGCGCACCACGACACCTCGCCCTCCGGCACATCCGACGGCCAGGGCGGCCACGGCCACCACGGCCTGGATCACCACCATGACGACCAAGCCCCTCAGCCGGGCCACGAGGACCACGGACACCACGAACCCGCAGACGGCGCGGCGCGTACGGACCGGATGGATCACCAGGGCCACGGCGGTGCCATGGCACACATGGGCCACGACATGCATGCCACGGGCGAGGTGGCAGGCCGGCCGATGGCCGAACGGGGCGATGACCGCGACGGGCTGAGGCTCGATCAGCTGCATGTGCCGCTCGGTCCCGCGCTGACCGACTGGCCGACCGGGCTCATTCTCCGTTTCACCCTGCAAGGAGACGTCGTGCAGGGTGTCGAGGTGGATCACCTCTCTGTGCCGTCCGGTCATCGGTTGCCGTTCTGGGACGAACCCTGGCTGCGCGCCGCCCGCGGCGAAGAGGTCACCAGGGGCAGTGCGGCGCGGCGGCGCTGTGCGGCGCACCTGGACAGTGCGGGGCGGCTCCTTGCGGTCGTCGGCTGGGACGATGCGGCAGCGCGGTGCCGGCGGCTGCGGGACGAGCTGCTGTCGGGGGCGCCCAGCGAGGCGATCGGTGGCGCACTGCACAAGACGGTCCGCCGGGTCGGCAAGTCCCGGTCCCTGCGCTGGTCCCTCGCCGGGCTGGGTGCGTTGTCGGCCGAAAGGGCGCAAGCGGCCGGGGTGACCGGGCCGGCGCTCGCCGCGGACGGGGACACGTACGACCGGTTGCTGACATGGCTGACGGAGATCGAGCGCGGCCTGGAAGAGCTCGACGACACACGGCCTCTGGCGCCGGACTGTCGGACCGGTCCGCGGGGTCGGCTCGACGCCCCCCGGCCTCCGTCGCAGGCCCTGCTCGACGTCCTCCCCGAACTGCTGACCGGCGCAGAGTTCGCCTGCGCACGGATCATCCTGGCCGGCCTGGACCCCGACATCGAGGAACTCGCCCTCGGGCCCCTGTCCGGAGCGGCTCATGTCTGACGCAGCGCCGCTGTGGGCGACCCTCGTCCTCCCCGTCGCCCTGGTGGTGGCAGCCGTGGTCACGGCCGGCTTCCACGCGGTGCTGTCCGGGTCGGCCGAACGCGGTCCCGCCGGCAGTGTCCGGGAGACGGGGCTGCGGGCACTGGCTCCGCTGCGTGAGGCCCTGCGGCTCCTGGTCCAGCAGCCGCGCCGTACGACGGCTGCCGACCGGTTGCTCGGCAGGCTGGGTGTGGTGCTGGTACCGGTGGCGGCGGTGCTCGCGGGTGCCGTCATGCCGTGGGGCTTTCGCGCCGTGAGCGATCCGTCGGTCGGCGTCGTGTGGTTCAACGCCATGGAGGCCCTGGCCTGGGCGGCGGTGTGGATGGCGGGCTGGGGGCCGAACTCGGCGCTGTCGCTGATCGGGGGATACCGGTTCCTGGCGCAGGGGCTGGCGTACGAACTTCCGCACATGTTTGCGATCACCACGGCCGCGCTGGGGGCCGAGTCCCTGCGGGTCGGGGAGGTGGTCTCGGCTCAGGACGGCTTGTGGTTCGTGGTGTGGATGCCTGCCGCGTTCGTCGTCTATCTGCTGAGCGCGCTCGCGATGGCTTTCTGGGGGCCGTTCGCATATCCGTTGGCACGGGACGCGGCCGGTGGTGCGGCGGCCGAACTGGCGGGCGTGGACCGGCTGGTGTTCCTGGGCGGGCGGTGGCTTCTGCTCGTGGTCACCGCCGGTTTCAGTGTTCCGCTGTTCCTCGGCGGGGGACACGGTCCGCTGCTGCCGGGCTGGGCATGGACGCTGATCAAGACCACTGCCGTGCTGGCCCTGCTGGTGGCCGGGCGGCGGGCGCTGCCCGTGTTGCGGATGGAGCGGTACATGGAGGTGGCGTGGATGGTGCTGGTGCCGCTGACGCTGCTTCAGGCGCTGTTCGTGGCCGTCGTCGTCCTGAACCGATGAGAGCGAGGTGTGCTGCCGATGCTCGACGACGTGATCTTCTGGGTGCTGGCCCTGCTGGCTGTGGCCGCCGGGGGCATGGTGTTCCGGTTCGACTCCATGGCCCGGGCGACCTTCGCCCTGCTGACCTCGCTGCTGTGCGTGGGTGGCGAGGTGCTGCTGCTCGGGCTGGACTACCTCGGGGTCGTGATCGTGCTGATGATGACCATCGAGATGGCGATCATGGCGGTCTTCATGGTGATGTACATGATGAACCCGGCCGGGCTCATGCCGATGACCATGGTCCACAACAAGAAGGGCGCGGCCGTGATCTGCGCGGCCCTCTTCGCCGCGCTCGCCACGGGCGTCCTGCTCGCCCCCTGGCCGTCCCGGCGGGGCGAACCGTCGTCCGATCCCACCATGGACCTGGGCCTGTCCCTGATGGGACCTCAGATGCTCACCATGATGACCCTGGGCTTCTCCCTGTTCGCCACCATCGTCGCGACCGTCGTCCTGGCCACCCGCAGGGGCCGCTACGACCGCTTCGGCGACGACCTCAAGCGGCGAGCCGCCGACGATCCGGTACGGGGAGGGGCGAGCCGGTGAACCTGGAGCTGTTCCTGTTGCTCGCCGCCGCGCTGTTCAGCATCGGCCTGTTCGGCGCTCTCACCCAGCAGTCGATCGTGATGCTCATGATGGGGCTCGAACTGATGCTGGGCGGCATCATCGTCGGTGCGGCCGCCGTCTGGCGTTACATCGCGCCGGCCGCCGCCGACGGGCAGGTCCTGGTGGTCCTGGCCGTCACGGTGATGGCCGTGGAGATGGCGATGGGGTTCGCCGTGGTCACCGCGCTGTTCCGGGCCCGAGAGGTCGACATGACCGACATGGCGGCGGAGCTGAAGGAGTGAGCGCGCTGCTGTGGGCGCTCGTCGCCCTGCCGCTGACCGCGGGGACCGTGCTCGCCCTCTGCGGACGCGCGGCCGACCGGTATGCCCCCGGTGCCGCGGTGGGCACGGCCCTGGCCGCGCTCGGCCTTGCCGTCGCCGTGGCGTTCGAGCACCCGCACGCCGAGGCGCCCCTGCTCCAAGGGCTGCCCGCCGGGCTGGCGGTCGACGGCTTGTCGGGCTACATGGTCGTCACCGTCACGGCGGTGACCCTGGCCGTCCTCCTGTTCAGCGTCGCGGACATCGCTCCGGGCGAGGCCCGCGCCCGGTTCTTCGGCCTCATGCTGCTGTTCGCCGGCGCGATGCTGACGACGGTCACCGCGACCACACTGCCGGTCCTGCTCATGGCCTGGGAAGTAATGGGGGCCACGTCCTGGGCGCTGATCGGCTACTGGTGGCGCGACCCCGAACGCGCCGCCGCCGCCGACACGGCGTTCCTCACCACCCGCGCCGCGGACCTCGGCCTGTACCTGGCCGCCGGAGCGGCGCTGGCGAGCGGGCAGGCCCCTTCCCTCGCCCTCGACGAACTCCCTGAGGCGACCGGCGCGTGGTCCGCCGTCATCACCGCCGGCGTGATCGCTGCCGCGTTCGGCAAATCGGCCCAACTGCCCTTCAGTTTCTGGCTGTCCAGAGCCATGCAGGGCCCCAGCCCGGTCTCCGCCCTGCTGCATTCGGCGACCATGGTCGTGGCCGGGGCGTATCTGCTGCTGCGCCTTGAGCCGCTGCTCGCACGGTCCGGCTGGGGCGGGCCCGTCGTGGCGTGGACGGGCGCCGTCACGGCGGTCGTGCTCGGCCTGGTCGCCGTGGCGCAGGGCGACCTGAAACAACTGCTCGCCGCTTCCACCTGCGCCCAGATCGGCTTCATGGTGCTCGCCGCCGGAGCCGGAGCGGTCACCGGCGGAACCCTGCAGCTCATCGCGCACGCCGCAGCGAAGAGCCTGGCCTTCCTCGTCGCGGGCGCCTGGCTGACGACGCTCGGCACCAAGGCCCTGCCGGCCCTGCGTGGCGCGGCCCGGCGGCACCGCGCGGTCGGCATCGCCTTCAGCGTGGCCGCCCTGACTCTGGCCGGCGTCCCGCCGCTGGCTCTGTGGGCGGCGAAGGACGTACTGCTCGCCGGTGCCCTTGAGGACAACACCGCCCTGTACGCCGTCGGGCTGGCGGGCGCGGTGATCTCCGCCGTCTACAGCGCCAAGGCCCTGTGGTTCGTATGGCAGCCCGCTCCCGCACCGGACGGCCGGGAGGAGGAGCCGCTGCCGGCTGCGACCCGGCTGCCGCTGGTGACCCTGGCCATCGCGTGTGCCGCCCTGACAGCCACGTCCTTCCCGCCCGTACGGAATGCGGTCCAGCGCGTCCTCGGTGGAGAGCAGCAACCGGAGCCGCACGTGTGGGAATTCGTTCTGTCCGGCGTGCTCGCGGTCGTGGTCTCGGCAGCTGTCTGGATGCGCGGCCCGCAGCTCATCACCTTCCCCGGCCGCGTCACCGCCTGGGCATCTGACTGGCTGCGCCTGGAGAACGCCGCAACGGCCCTCCTCGTACGTCCGGTCCTGCGCCTCGCGAACGCCCTCGCCGCGTTCGACGACCGGGTGCTGGACCGTGCCGTCGAGGGCAGCGCCCGCGGTGCGGTCCGCTTGGCGCGGTGGGCCGATGCGCGGGTGGAGCAGCTCGTCGACGGCTCCGTGGAGGGCAGCGCCCGCGGTTCGGTCCGGCTGGCGCAGTGGACCAACGCCCGTGTGGAGCGCCTTGTCGACGGCTCGGTGGAGGGGGTGGCGGGTGGCGCCCGTGCACTCGGCCGCCTGGCGCGCCGGCCGCAGACGGGGCAGTTGCACCAGTACCTCGCTCAGGCGGTCGCCGCCTTCACCGTCCTCGCCGTCGTCCTCGTCCTCGTGAGGTGACCGCCGTGCTCACGGCCATCGTCCTGCTCCCGACCGCCATGGCGGTCCTCCTGCTGTGCGTGCCACGCAGCGCGCCCCGCGCGGTGTTCCTGACGGCCTGGGCCGCGACCGCCGCCGCCGAGCTGGTCCTCACGGTGATCGTCTGGGCGGGCTACGAGTACGGCGGCGGGACGCAGTACGAGACCCGGGCCCGCTGGATCCCCAGCGCGGGCATCAGCTACCACGTCGGAGTCGACGGCCTGTCCCTGCCGCTGGTGGCCGTCACCTGCGTGCTCTTCCTCGCCTGCACCGCGTACGCGTGGCGCGAGACCCGGCGGCCCAGGGAATTCGCGGCCCTGTTCCTCTTCCTCCAGACCACCTGCCTCGGCCTGTTCGTCGCCCTCGACCTGATCCTGTTCTTCGTCTTCTTCGACCTGTCGATCGTGGCGATGTACTTCATCATCGCCGGGTGGGGCCACAAGAACGCCCCCCGTGCCGCGCTGAAGTTCTTCCTCTACACCTTCATCGGCTCCCTCGCCCTGCTGCTCGGCTTCATCGGTCTGTACCTGGCGGCCGATCCCCGTACCTTCGACATCGTCGAGCTGACGAACGCCGATCCACTGGCCGGTCGGACGACGTACGGCGCCCTCGTCCTGCTCGCGATCGCCGTCGGACTGGCGGTGAAAACGCCGACCGTTCCGTTCCACACCTGGCTGCCTCCCGCCCACACCGACGCTCCGGCCGCCGGGTCGGCGGTCCTCGCCGGGGTGCTGCTGAAGATGGGCACCTACGGCTTCCTGCGCATCGCCATGCCCGTCCTGCCCGACGCGTGGCGTGAGTACGCCCTCGTCTTCGTGATCGTCGGCGTGGTCTCCGTGCTCTACGGCGCGCTGGTCGCCCTCGCCCAGAAGGACTTCAAACGGATGGTCGCCTACACCTCCGTCAACCACATGGGCTACATCATCCTCGCGATCGGAGCGGCCGGCGCCGTCGGCGCGGACCAGGAAACGGCCCGCCGTCTGGCTGTCACCGGCTCGGTCTTTCAGATGGTCAGTCACGGGCTGCTGACCGGGGCGCTGTTCCTGCTGTCCGGTGTGCTCTACGAGCGGGGGCGCACCTACGAGATGTCGGCGTACTCCGGGCTCGCGGGGCGGGCACCGGTCTTCGCCGCGCTGACCGGCGTCGCCGCGTTCGCCTCGCTGGGGCTGCCGGGCTTCTCCGGCTTCATCGGCGAGTTCCAGATCCTCACCGGGAGCCTGGGCCCGGAGCCGGTGGCCACCGGGCTGGCCGTGCTCGGGATCCTGCTCACCGCCGGCCTGTTCCTGCGCGCCTTCCAGCAGGTCTTTCTCGGGCCGCTGCGGCTGCCCGTCGCCGCGCCCGGTGCCGACCGGCCGTTCCCGGACATCCGCCGCCACGAAGGACTCGCGATCGTCCCGCTGCTGGTCCTGGGCGTCGTCCTGGGTGTTGCTCCCCGGTTCGTCCTCGATGTCATCGAGCCCGCCTCGCGCACCGTTCTGGAGCTGCTCGCGCGATGAACGAGATGACCGGGATGAACGAGAACCCCCTCGACCTCCTGCCCGAGGTGCTGCTCGCCGCCTCGGCCGTGACCGGTCTGCTGCTCGGGGCGTGGCTGCCGCGCAGCCGGCAGTGGCTGACCGGAGCCTTGACCGGCGCCGCCTGTACCGCGGGGATCGTGGCCGCCGCGCTCGCCGCGGCCGACCCTGTGGAGACGGCCTTCGGGGGGTCCCTCGCCCTGGACACGCTCACGGCCACCGGCAGGATCGTCATCCTCGCGGCCACCTTGCTGGTCCTCGCGCTCGCCATGCCCCGCATGCACGCCGACCCGCGCGAGACGGAGTTCTACGTCCTGCTCCAACTCGCTTCCGCAGGTGCCCTGATGATGGCCGGTGCCCAGGACCTGCTCCTGCTGGCAGCCGGATACCTGCTGGCCAGCGTGCCCGCCTACGCCCTCGCCGGATTCCGCAAGGACGGCCCCGGCACCGAAGCGGCACTGAAGTACTACGTCATCGGTGCGCTCCTCGGCGTCCTGATGCTCGCCGGCATCACCGTCCTACTCGCCGCCGGGCGGGCCACGTCATATCCCGCGCTGCGTACCGAACTCGCCGAGGCACCGGCCGGGCTCGTGGCGGCCGGCACGCTCGCACTTCTCGCCGGCCTCCTGTTCAAGGCCGGCGGAGTGCCCGGCCACTTCTGGGTGCCGGACGCCGTCCAGGGAAGCCCCGCGCCGGTCGCCGCCTTCCTCACCACGATCCCCAAGATCGGCGCCCTGGTGGCCTTCTACAGGCTCGCCGTGGTGCCGCTCGCGGACGTGGACCTGCCCTGGGCCGACCTGGTGGCGGTGCTCTCGGTCGCCTCGATGACGCTGGGCAACCTGGCGGCCTTCTTCCAACAGGATGTCAAGCGGCTCCTCGCCTACTCCACCATCAGCCAGGTCGGCTACCTCCTGCTCCCGGTGGCCGTCGCCGGACGCACCGACCTCGACCAAGAGGCCCTGCTGTACTACCTCGCCGCTTACGCCCTGACCAACCTCGGGGCCTTCGCCGTCGTCTGCGCACTCCCCGACGCGCACACCATCGACGACTACCGCGGGTTGGCGCGGACACACCCGGCCCTGCTCGGCTCCCTCGTCGTCTGCCTGCTGGGCCTGGTGGGAACACCTCCGACCGCCGTCTTCTTCGCCAAGCTGGAAGCCTTCAGCGCTGCCTTCGACGGCGGTTACGCATGGCTCGCGGTCGTCGCGGCCGTCAACACGGTCGCCTCCCTCTTCTACTACCTGCGCTGGATCGCCCCGGCGGTCCTCGCACGCAGACCCGACAGCCATGCGGGTACGACGTCCAGATCGGCTGCCGTCGTCGCCTATGGCGCGGCCACCGGATCGGTCGTACTCGGTCTGCTCGCCGGAATGGTTCTGGATGTGCTCGGCGGTCCGCTCGCGGGCTGACGGTCCGTCGGGGTCGCCGCAGCTGGGAACGACTACCTGAAAGTTGTCGATCCTGGCTGGTGAGGCGCATGGCCGTGGCGGCGGCGAGCGGCTCCGGCCGCAGCGGAGCAGTGGCTCACCGGCCTGCGGATGCGCGGCCGCGTCGAGGCCGCCGAGTACATCGTCGATCTGGGAACCGGCCCAGAAGCATGGCGGCCATGCCGCTCCTCGCGGCCGTCGACGGGACACCGAACTCTCCGCGGTACGCAGCTTCTCTCCGGTGCTGCACTCCGCGCTCGCACTGGCCGTGCTGTTGCTGGCCATGGTCCTTGCGGTGTACAAGCCGCGCGGCGTGACGCTGTTCGGACGGCGGCGGCAGCGGGTGCGGCGGACTGGTCCCGGTAAGGCGGAGGCAGTGTCCGTCCCTCCGGTATGAGGTCGCCCGAGGGCCATCGGCCGCGGGTGCGAGCGGCTCGCTGTCCCAGGGCGGGAATTACCCCCCTCGGGTATATTGGGCGGCGGTGGTCCCACCCGGAACTCAGAAGGAAGCCATGACAGCACCGGCAGCCTGGTCCCCGCGGACCCGCGCCTCGCACGGTGCCGTCCGCTGGGCGCGTGTCGTCGTCATCGCGCTGTCCGCGGCACTCGCTGTGCTGATTCACCACGAGTCGGCCGCCGCCGCGATCGGACCGGCCTCCTCGACCGCCGTCCATCTCATGACGCCCGGTACGGCGATGCCGGGCAGCCATGAACCGGCACCGGCCATGTCCGGGCACCGCCACAGGATCACCGCCGTCCAGGACACGGCGTCGAGGACGGTCGCCACCGAGGCGATGATCAGTGCCGACGGAACGCCCTGCTCCGGCATGGCTGTGCAGCACTGCTCGACCGGGAGCTTCGAGACCGTGAAGCTTCCGGTACCGGCCCAGACCCCGACCTCGTTGGGTCTCGCCGCGTACGGAGCCGTCGCCGCGGGGCCCAAGGCCGCCGGGACCGTGGACCGGGCGCCGCCAGACCTGTCCGTTCTCTCTCAGTTGCGCATTTAGGCCGTGCCCAGCGGCTTCCTCGTGCCTTTCGTCGTGCCGAGGAGCCGTCACCGCACGCCCAGTTCCGTATGCGCGTACTGAGATCGAGGACATCCATGAACAGCATCAACCGCCGCTCCGTCCTGCTCGCCGGGCTCGGCGTCGCGGGCGCGGGCGCGCTCGCCGCCTGCAGCAGCGGCTCCAGCGGGACGCCCGCTCTGGTCAACCCCTCCGGTTCAGCCGTCGCCGCGGCCGAGAAGAAGCGGAAGAGCACCGGCAGGACGCAGAAGGTGACTCTCACCGCCGCGCCCGCCCTGCTCGACCTCGGCGCCGGGGTCACGGCAAGGACCTGGGCCTTCAGCGGCCGGGCCCCGGGCAAGGAGGTCCGTCTGTCCGTCGGCGACACTCTGGCCGCCGAACTCTCCAACCAACTGCCGAACAGGACCAGGACATCCATCCACTGGCACGGCATCGCCATGCGCAACGACATGGACGGTGTGCCCCCGGTGACCCAGCAGTCCGTCCGGGCGGGCGCCAACCACACCTACCGCTTCATCACCGACACCCCCGGCACGTACTTCTTCCACCCCCACGTCGGTGTCCAGCTCGACCGGGGCCTGTACGCACCGCTGATCGTCGAGGACCCCGCGGAGCCTGTGTCGTACGACGACGAGTGGGTCGTCGTCCTGGACGACTGGGTGGACGGTGTCACAGGCACGCCCGACGAGGTCCTCGCCGAGCTGCGGCAGGGCATGGGCGGCATGGACATGGGAGGCGACTCCAGCTCGAGCGGCCACGAGGGCCACGACATGGGAAGCATGGAGGGTATGGACATGGCAGAGGACTCCCCGTCCCCTTCCGGCTCCGCCACGCCCGGCGGCATGTCTATGCGGTTCATGCTGATGGGTGCCGAGAGTGAGCTGCTCGGTGGCGACGCCGGCGACGTGAAGTACCCGTACCACCTGGTCAACGGCCGCGTGCCCGCCGACCCCGACGTCTACCGGGGCAAGCCCGGCCGCCGCGTGCGGCTGCGCATCATCAACGCGGGCGGCGACACGGCGTACCGGGTGGCCCTCGGCGGCCACAAGCTGACCATCACCCACACCGACGGGTTCCCCGTCCGGCATCAGCAGGTCGACGCCCTGCTGATCGGCATGGGAGAGCGGTACGACGCACTGGTCACCCTCGCCGACGGCGTCTTCCCGTTGGTCGCGCTGGCCGAGGGCAAGAACGCCACCGGCCTGGCCCTGGTACGTACGGCATCCGGAGGCGCGCCGAAGGCGGGCGTCCGCCCCAAGGAACTGAACGGCACAATTCTGACGGCGTCCCAGCTGCGTGCGGCTGACGACGTGCGGCTGCCGTCCCGGAAGGCGGACCGGGTGCACCGTGTCGAGCTGACCGGCGGCATGGACAAGTACAACTGGGCCATCAACGGCAAGCCCTTCGACATGGCCGACCCGGCCGCGAACCCGCTCACGGTCGAGGACGGGCAGCGGGTCCGGCTGGACTTCGTCAACACCACGGACATGTGGCACCCGATGCACCTGCACGGCCACACGTACCAGCTGGGAAGCAGCGGCCCCCGCAAGGACACCGCCATCGTGCTGCCCAAGAAGAAGTTGTCCGTCGTCTTCGACGCCGACAACCCCGGCCGGTGGATGCTGCACTGCCACAACGCGTACCACGGAGAGGTCGGCATGATGGCACTGGTCGCCTACCAGGCCTGACGACCACCGCTGTATCCGGTACCGGGGCCCGGCGGCCCCGGTACCGGACGGCGAGCGCGGGCATGTGGTGGAGACGCATAGCCCGGTCGCATTCCCCCTGTTCGGTCGGGCTCTTGTCATCCGAACTGTTCCGATATATCGTTGACGCATCGCGACAGATCAACGATGGAATGGAGTGATTGCGATGCGTTCCCATGGATTCGAGCGTGGGCATGGTGGACACGGTCATCACGGCGGCCGGGGCGGCTTCGAGCAGCTGCGTGGCGCCTTCGGGCCCTTCGGCCCGGGTGGTGGCGGCCCCGGTTTCGGCGGACCTGGATTCGGTCCCGGTCCCTGGGGGCCGAGGGGCCGAGGAGGGCCTCGGGGGAGGGCGCGGCGCGGTGACGTACGGGCATCGATCCTCGCCCTGCTGAAGGACCGCCCCATGCACGGTTACGAGATGATCCAGGAGATCGCCGAGCGCAGCGGCGGGGCGTGGAAGCCCAGCCCCGGCTCGGTGTACCCCACCCTCCAACTGCTGGAGGACGAGGGGCTGATCGTCAGTGAGACCGAAGGCGGCAAGAAGCTGTTCTCGCTCACCGAGGCGGGCCGCGAGGCGGCCGAGGCCGGCCCCGAGGCGCCCTGGGAGGAAGCCTCCCGCGGCGTCGACTGGGAGGCCCTCGGTGAGATCCGACAGGCCGGATTCGGGCTGATGGAGGCCTTCGGGCAGGTCTGGAAGACGGGCAGCAAGGACCAGCGCGACAAGGCGCTGGCCGTCATCAACGACGCCCGCAAGAAGCTGTACCTGATCCTCGCCGACGAGGACTGAGCAGCGCCGGCGGCCTGCCCGCCGCAAGTGAAGGCGCCCCGTGGAGCGATCCGCGGGGCGCCTTCGCCCGTGCGGAGGAGGTCTCTCAGATCACCAGGGCTCCTCGGATCACCAGGGCTCCTCGGATCACCAGGGTCCCTCGGGTAACCCAATGGCCCCTCCGGTAATCAAAGCCCCCAGGTGACCAAGGCTTCTCAGGTAACCAGGCCCGCCAGCTTGCGCAGCGACTCGTCCAGTGCCGCCGTCGCCGAGTCCTTCAACTTGCCCGCCATCAACGACACCGCCGCGCCCGTGAACTCGCCGTCGATGCGTACCGTCGTCGCGGCGTCGCCGTCCGGGGCGAGGGTGTAGCGCGTGGCCACGGTCACCGCCATCGGGCCCTTGCCGCGGATCGCGAGCACCCGCGCCGGCTCCAGTTCCTCGATGGTCCACTCGACCTCGGCCGGGAACCCCATCAGCTTCATGTTCTCCTGGAAGGTGCCGCCCACTTCGAGGGCCGCGGGGCCGCCGCCCGGGAAGCTGGTGTGGGTCGCGTTCCACTGGCCGTACGCCGACCAGTCCGTCAGCTGTGCCCAGACCTTCTCTGCCGGCGCCTCGATGCGTGCCTCCGCGCTGACTTCGGCCATGCGACCACCCCTTCGTCTCGGGCTACGGTGTCGCGGAACGTAGCCGTGGGGGCCCGAACATTCAATACTGATGAACCGTCAGGAATTGTGGAGGTGCGGTCCTGTTCCGGGCGCAGGGTGCGCGGGCTCAGCTCACGAGCCGTATCACCGCCGCGTCGAACAGGTCCCACGCCCGGGGTGACGCGCTCTCGTCGTGGCAGTGCCACGCCTCCCGGAACAGGTCGGCGAGCCGGGCGTCCTCCGGGGCCTACACCCGTTAGACGTACTGCCTGCCGTCGACGGCAGGCAGCGCCACCGGCCAGCACCTCTCCATGTCTCTGTGGGACGTGGCGCGGAGCGCCTCGGTTGCGTGTGGGGCGCACTGCAAGGCGGCGCGCGCCCCTGTGGCTCTTTCGGCGTGATCTCATCCGCGAGGAGGAGATTTCGGCCGTCGGAGTCCACTCTCCGTGGGACGCGAAAATGCTTCCCCTCGGCGATGACTCGGCTCGATGTGGCTGATGGGGTAGGAGACGTGCAACCCCGTATCCCCCGGCAGTCGGCTCAGGAACAGGACTGTCGGCGCCCGGACACCCCGGCGGACGGTGCCAGGCTCAGCGACGAACTGGCGGCGGTGGTCTCCGGTGCCCGTCGCCGGGCGCTCCGGGACGGGGACCGGCAGATCGATTCGGCCCATCTGCTGCACTCGCTCCTGGAACACGACCCGGACGTGTACGCCGTCTTCGGCGAGGGGCCCCAGATCGCCCGGCTGCTCGGCTACCTCGTGCAGCGCAGCATCGGCTACGGCCTGAGCTGGCAGGGCTCGGTGGAGGACTCCGGCGCGGTCCCCGTCGTGCTGCACGGCGAGGGATTCTCCCCGCTGGCCGCCGGCGCGATGGAGCACGCCTGCCGACGCGCCGCCCTGCGCGGCGACACCCAGGCCCGTGGCATCGACCTGCTCGCGGCGATCGTCGTCGACCCCCGGGCCCGCGCCGTCGAGGTGCTCGCCCGCGCCGGTATCGACGCGACCGCCCTGCGCGACCGCATCGACGGACACGGTGACCGCATCGACGGACACCGCGACGAGTACGTCGGCGGCGGCGACACCACCCGCTAGAGCGACCGCCGACCGCCGACCGCCGACTGGCCACCGCCGACCGGCGACCGGCCACCGCCGACCGCCGACCGCCGACCGGCGACCGGCCACCGCCGACCGCCGACCGGCGACCGGCCACCGCCGACCGCCGACCGCCGACCGGCGACCGGCGACCGGCCACCGCCGACCGCCGACCCGCGCCCCGCGACCCCGAAATCCCTGTTCCGGAATCGGGGTGAGCCGTGCCCGACTCCCCTCCGGTCCACCCTGCCGACCGTCCACACCGCGAGACAGGTGTCAACGGGGGTGACGCTGCTGTCATCGCCTGTCATCATGTGCCGGTGCGTAAGTCTGAGAGCGGCCAGGTGGGCCGCGGCAAGGGTTTCGGGCTCGGTCTGGCGGTCGGCTCCGCGATCGCCTTCGGGGGTTCCGGTGTCGCGGCCAAGCCGCTGATCGAGGCGGGGCTCGACCCGCTCCACGTGGTGTGGCTGCGCGTGGCCGGCGCCGCGCTGGTGATGCTGCCGCTCGCCGTGCGCCACCGCGCGCTGCTGCGGGAACGTCCCGCCCTGCTCGCCGGGTTCGGCCTGCTCGGCGTGGCCGGTGTGCAGGCGTTCTACTTCGCCTCGATCTCCCGCATCCCGGTCGGCGTCGCCCTGCTCGTCGAGTACCTCGCGCCCGCCCTGGTCCTCGGCTGGGTGCGGTTCGTGCAGCGGCGGCCGGTGACACGTGCCGCCGCCGTCGGCGTGATCCTCGCGGTCGGCGGCCTGGCCTGCGTCGTCGAGGTGTGGGCCGGCCTGAGTTTCGACGCCCTCGGGCTGCTCCTCGCGCTCGGCGCCGCCTGCTGCCAGGTCGGCTACTTCGTCCTGTCCGACCAGGGCAGCGACTCCTGCGAGCGGGCCCCCGACCCGCTCGGCGTCATCGCGTACGGCCTGCTGGTGGGCGCCGCCGTCCTGACGGTCGTGGCCCGCCCCTGGAACATGGACTGGACGGTCCTCGCGGGCGCCGCCGACATGAACGGCACCCCGGTCTCGGCCGGTCTGCTGCTGGCCTGGACCGTGCTCATCGCCACGGTCCTCGCGTACGTCACCGGTGTGGTCTCGGTGCGACGGCTGTCGCCGCAGGTCGCCGGTGTCGTCGCGTGCCTCGAAGCGGTGGTGGCGACCGTCCTCGCCTGGTTCCTGCTCGGCGAGCACCTCTCGGCGCCGCAGATCGTCGGCGGCGCGGTCGTCCTCGCGGGGGCGTTCATCGCGCAGTCGTCGGCGCCCGCCAGGACCTCCGTGGAACCGGTGGCCAGCGGTGGACCCGAGCGTGAGTTGTCCGCCCGCGGAAACGTCGCCTAAGCTGCGCAATCATGCCTTCGACACTCGTTCTTCCGCCTCCGGCCGCCTGAGGCGGGCCTCCGAAAAGCCGAGCCTCGGTGCACGACGGGAACTGAACCCCGCGCACCGCACGGCGTAACGGTGCTGCCCGCGGACGAAGTCCATGGACCCCGCTGAACCGGGCTCCTCCCTGCACTTCTGCATGTCTGCGGAGAACCATTCGTGTCGAACACACCTGTCTTGGGCCTGCCCGTCGGGCGAGGCCTCATCTACCTGATCATCGCCGGTGCCGCCTGGGGCACCGCGGGCGCCGCCGCCTCCCTGGTCTACCGGACCAGTGACATGGGGCCGATCGCCCTCTCCTTCTGGCGCTGCGCGGTCGGCTTCGTGCTGCTGCTCGCCGTGCGTCCGCTGCGGCCCCGTCCCCGGCGCACCGTCTCCGCGCCCCTTGCCCGCAAAGCGCTGCGGGCCGGGGTCACGGGCATCGGGCTCGCCGTGTTCCAGACGGCCTACTTCGCGGCCGTGGAGGCCACCGGACTCGCCGTGGGCACGGTCGTCACCCTCGGCGCCGGCCCGGTCCTCATCGCGCTCGGCGCCCGGCTGACGCTCGGGGAGCGGCTCGGCCTCGGGGGCGTCGCGGCAGTCGCCGGCGCGCTCATCGGGCTCGCGGTGCTCGCACTCGGCGGCGAGGGCGCGACCGTACGGCCGTGGGGCGTATTGCTCGCCCTGGTGTCCGCCGCCGGGTACTCCGTGATGACCCTGCTGACCCGTAAGTGGGGCCGCGACGGCGGGGCGGACGCCGCCGAGACGTCCGTGTGGGCCTTCGCGGTCACCAGCCTGTGCCTGCTGCCGCTCGCCCTCGTCGAGGGGCTGCTGCCGCACACCGCCGACCCGATCGGGCTCACCTGGCTGCTGGCGTACATCGCGGCCGTCCCCACCGCTCTGGCGTACGCCCTCTATTTCGCGGGCGCGGCCGCCGTGCGGTCGGCCACCGTCTCCGTGATCATGCTGCTGGAGCCGGTCAGCGCGGCGGTGCTGGCCGTCGTCCTGCTCGGTGAGCACCTGACCGCCCCGACCCTCATGGGCACCCTGCTGATGCTCGGCTCCGTCGCGGGCCTGGCGGTGGCGGAGACCCGCGGGGCACGGCGGGAGCGCGAGCGCGAACCGATGCCGGCCTGACACCGAGGGGTCCCGCACCTCACCGGTGCGGGACCCCTCGTCCCCGCGCTGTCCGGCTCCGCCGCGCCGCTCACGCGGGGCGCCGCCGCAGCATGTGCTCCGCGTGCCGCCGCGTCACGCGGAGCACCCGGTATCAGCGCAGCAGGTCGTAGCCGTGGCTGCGGCAGGTGAGCGGGCTGACGTCGCCGAGTGTCAGGTCCCGCAGGCAGCTGCTGACCGGCGGGATCTCCCGGTCAGCGGCATCCACGACGTACCACGGCAACGACGGCGACGTACCTGCCACCACCGCACCCACGCGGGGGAGTCGAGCCCGCCCGTCCATCAGATACCGAGGAATCGAAGGAGCTTCATGCACACCGGAACTCTCCCGAGACGCAGCACTCCCGTCGAACCGGTCCAGGAGTTGGTGCAGTCAACGGACCACCGCTGCCACTCGGTGTCGTCGTGGGGCGCGTACCAGGGGTGGATCGGCATCACAGGTCCGCGAGGTAGCCGGGGACTTCGGTGCCGGGAGCCAGGTCGGGGTCGCTGATCGGCGCGTCGTAGCCCTTGCGCAGTGGGACGACGCCGGCCCAGTGGGCGAGGGCGAGGTCCTCGGGCTCGTCGTTGACGCCGCCGGTGCGCAGCTTGGCGGAGACCTCGTTGAGGTCGAGGCGGATCACGGCGGTGGCGGCGAGTTCCTTCTTGTCGGCGGGCCGGGAGTCACGGGACCGGCCCGCCACCACGTGGTCGACGAGCGCGTCGAGGGCGGTCCGCTTCTCCTCCGGGTCCGTCACGTCGTACGCGGTGCCGTGCACCACCACGGACCGGTAGTTGATCGAGTGATGGAAGGCCGAGCGGGCCAGGATCAGCGCGTCGACATGCGTCACCGTCAGGCACACCTCAAGCCCGGGGTCCGCCTGGCCGGTCATGCGCAGCGGGCGCGAGCCGGTGGAGCCGTGGACGTAGAGCGTCTCGCCGACGCGGCCGAACAGCGTGGGCAGCACGACGGGCGCGCCGTCGCGGACGAAGCCGAGGTGGCAGACGTAGGCCTCGTCGAGTATCGCGTGCACCAGTTCCTTGTCGTACGCCGCGCGGTCCGCGGAGCGGGTGGGGACGGTGCGGTCGGTCGGCGTGTAGGCGGCGGCTTGCGACGTCGGTTCCTCGGTCCCCTGCATTGCGATCTCCATTGCACTAGTACATAATCTCGTTTGTGCTAGAAGGTTATCGGATCGAAGGGCGTCGCGCAGCCGAGATCGCGGCCAGCGTCGAGCGCGCGGTCGGCTCGGGCGACCTGGAGCCCGGCCAACTGCTGCCGCCCATGCGGGAGTTGGCGACCGACCTGGGAGTGAACCCCAACACGGTCGCCGCCGCCTATCGCGTCCTGCGGGAGCGCGGGGTGATCGAGACCGCGGGCCGGCGCGGCAGCCGGGTCCGGCCGAGGCCCGCCACGACCGGACGTGAGTCAGTCCGGGTGGACGTGCCCGAGGGCGTCCGGAACGTGGCGAGCGGCAACCCGGACCCCGCCCTGCTGCCGTCCCTGGCCAAGGCGTTCGCGGCCGCTGCCGAGCTCGCCGACCGGGAACCCGTGCTGTACGGGGACGACCCCGTGGAGCCGGAGCTGGCGCGTATCGCTCGCGGCCGGCTGGACGCCGACGGGGTGCCGAAAGGACCGCTGGCCGTCGCCTCGGGCTCGCTCGACGCCATCGAGCGGGTGCTCGCGGTCCACCTCAAGCCGGGGGACACGGTCGCCGTCGAGGACCCCGGCTGGGGGAGCCTGCTCGACCTGATCCCGGCGCTCGGCCTGCGCACGGTCCCCGTCGGGGTCGACGACGACGGTCCGCTGCCCGACGACGTACGGCGGGCCCTCGACTCCGGCGCCCGCGCCCTGATCGTGACCGACCGCGTGCAGAACCCCACCGGAGCCGTGGTGGGCTCCGCACGCGCGCGTGCCCTGCGCTCGGTGCTGCGGCAGCACCCGGAGATCCTGCTGATCGAGGACGACCACGGCTTCGGCATCGTCGACCTCCCCCTGCACCCACTCGCCGGCACCACCCGCCACTGGGCCTTCGTCCGCTCGGTCGCCAAGGCGTACGGTCCCGACCTGCGGCTCGCCGTGCTCACCGGGGACGAGCTGACGGTGGACCGGGTGCGGGGACGGCAGCGCCTCGGCGCCGGCTGGGTCAGCCGCTTGATGCAGCGGGCGGTGGTGCGGCTGTGGAGCGACGGAGCCGTCGACCCGGCGGCGGTGGCGGCGACCTATGCCGCACGCCGGGACCTCTTGATCCGGGCGCTGGCCGGGCACGGCGTCCAGGCCCACGGCCGCAGCGGCCTCAACGTCTGGATCCCGGTCCCCGACGAGACGGGTGCCGTGGCCCGCCTGCTGCACGCCGGCTGGGCGGTCGCCCCCGGGGCCCGCTTCCGCACGAGCTCACCCCCCGGAATCCGCGTCACGACCTCGACCCTCACGGAGACGGAGGCCGCCCCCCTGGCGGCCGCGGTGGCAACGGCGGTGGGCCCGGGCCCGACGCGGAGTTACGTCTGAACGCCCGGCACGACAGCCAACCCCCAAGGGGCGCGGGGAACTGCGCGCGCAGCCCCGTCCGACCCGCAGTCGCCGATGCTCCTGACGTCCCACCCCATCAGGCGCGCTTCTTCATCTGAGTGAGTGCCGCCCCGGCCAACACGATCACCGCCCCCACTGGCGTCGACCACGCAAGGGACTCACCCAGCAGAGCAATCCCCGCCACAGCCGCGATCACCGGAATGAAATACGTGACCATCTGAGCCGTGGTCGGCCCCACCTCCGCCACCAGCCCGTACTGAAGCAGCACGGCCAGCCCGGTCCCGAGGGCACCCAGTGCCACGATCGCCAACAGCGGCACAAGGGAGAACGACGCCGGTACCGAGGTGAACAGCGGCGTGACAACGGCCAGTTGAACCGTCGCCAGCAACAACTGCGCCCCGGTCAGCGACAGATGCGACTCCCCGGCACCGGCCAGCGTCCGCCGGACGTAGATCCAGCCGATCGGATAGCTCAACGAGGCCAGCAGCGCCATCGCCGTACCCGTGGCGTCCAGCCCGTGGAAGCCCTGCCAGGCCCCGAGCACCGTCAGCACCCCGAGGAACCCGATGCCGAGCCCGGCCACCCGCACCCGCGTCGGCCGGTCCTCCGACAGCGCGACCATCGACAGGGCCATGCCCCACAGCGGCGACGTGGCGTTGCAGATGCCCGCCAGCGTGGAGGGGATGGTCAGCTCGGAGTACGCGAACAGGGAGAACGGCAGCGCGTTCAGCAGGAACGCGGCCACCGTCAGATGCCCCCATGTGCGCACCCCGCGCGGCAGCCGCTCCCGCTTCACCGCCATCGCGGCCGCCAGCACCGCCGTGCCGAAGACCAGTCGTCCCAGCGTGACCTGGAAGGGGGCGTACCCGTCGGTGCCGACCTTGATGAGCAGGAAGCTGAAACCCCAGATCAGGGAGAGGGCGGCGAAGCGCAGCCGCCAGTCGAGGCGGCCACGGGGGCGAGGGCGGACGGAGGACGCGGACGCGGGCCCGGCCGCGTCGCGCGAGGCGGTGACGGTGGTCATGGCAGCAACCTTGCCGTCATCGATCTCGTAGCACAATCGAGATTTCGCGCACGATATCTCGTAGTATTGCTTACATGTTGAACCTGGAGCGCCTGCGCACCCTCGACGCCCTCGCCCGGCACGGCTCGGTCAGCGCGGCCGCCGAGGGGCTGCACATCACGACGTCGGCCGTCTCGCAGCAGATGTCGAAGCTGGAGCGCGAGGTCGGCCAGCAGCTCCTTGCCAAGAACGGCCGGGGCGTACGGCTCACCGATGCCGGGCGGCTGCTCGCCGACCACGCGGCACGCATCCTGTCGCAGGTCGAGCTGGCCCAGGCCGATCTGGAGGCGCAGCGCGGGCAGGTGGTCGGTGAGCTGCGGCTGGTCGCGTTCCCGACCGCCCTGCGGGGACTGTTCCCGGCCGCGCTCACCGCGCTGCGCACCGACCATCCGGCGCTGCGCCTGACGTCGCGCGAGCTGGAGCCCGAGTACGGGGTCGCCGCCGTGCTGCGGGGCGACGCCGACCTGGCCGTCGTCCTCGACTGGTACAACAAGCCGCTGCCCATGCCGGAGGGGCTCGCCAAGGCGCCGATCCTCGACGACCGCGTGGAGATCGCGATGCCCGAGGGGCACCCGCTCGCCGACCGGAGCGAGGTCGACCTGGCGGACTTCGCGGACGACGAGTGGGTCGCCTGGCCCGAGGGCGAGTTCTGCCACGAGTGGCTGCTCTACACCCTGCGGACCAAGGGGATCGAGCCGCGGATCGCCCACCGCGCCGAGGAGCACCACACCCAACTCGCGCTGGTCGCCGCCGGGTTGGGTGTCTGCGTCGCGCCCCGGCTCGGCCGTGACCCGATGCCGCTGGGCGTGCGGGCCGTGCCGGTGCGCAACCGTGTCCACCGCTACGTCTACGCGGTGTGGCGCACGGACGCCGACCGCCGCCCGTCGATCCGGGCGGCGGTCCAGGCGCTGCGGACGGCGGCCGAGAAGGCCGGCTGAAACAACGCCCCCGCCGTACCGGCTAGAAGGCTCATGAAGATCTTGGTGAGCCTTCTAGGCCGACCCCAGCTTCCGGAAGTCCCAGGACACGATCTTCTCGGGAGTCAGCCGTATCCACGCGTGCCGGCCGTCGTGCGGCATCTCGTCGAGGCCGAAGTTTTTACGGGCGAACAGCGTCTCGGGCACGTCGAGTTCGGCGCGCAGTTCGCCCACGCGCGGCGCCTCGCCCACGAAGTCGACGGTGCCGGACAGCTCGACGCCGCGCAGCTGCTCGTACTCCTCACCCGTGTCGATCACGATGGCGACCCGCGGATCGCGCCGCAGATCCGTCCACCGCTTGCTGCGGACGACCGAGTACAGCCACAGCGAGTTGCCGTCCCAGGCGAACCACAGGGCGCTGACGTGCGGAAAGCCGTCTGCGGACACCGTGGCGACCCGGCAGGTGCGCTGCTCGGTGAGGAACTCGTCCAGCTCGCCGGGCGTCATCATGATCTTCCGGCCCCGGCGCTGAGTGACGGTCATGCGTCCCCCTCTTCTCTCACGTCGTGCCAGAGGAGAGATCCTCTGACATCACGTCAGAAAAGGATGAGTCGTCTTCCGTTCACTTGCAATGGTGGTTCCGTCCTTTGCAATGGTGGTTCCGTCCTTGCGCGTTGATGGCTACGCTCGCCGGCCACGCCGCCGTCGGGCACAGGGGGACCCATGCCGTCGAACGACCGACTCAGCGCACTGCTCGACCCCGCCACCACCGTCCTGCTCACCGTCGAATGCCAGCAAGGCGTCGTCGGGCCGGACAGCGCTCTGCCCGAACTCGCCAAGGAGGCCCGGGACTCGGGCGCCCTCGCCAACGTCGCCCGGCTGGTGGCCGCGGCCCGCGCGGGCGGCGTCCAGGTGATCCACGCGATCGCCGAACGCCGCCCCGACGGCCGCGGGGCGGGCCGCAACGCCCGCCTCTTCCGCGCCGCCGAACGGCTCCCCGTCCAACAGCTGACCGGCACCGAGGCGGTACGCGTGGCGGAGCCGATCGAGGTCGCCGAGGAGGACCTCGTGGTACGGCGGCTGCACGGGCTGTCGCCGATCCAGGGCACCGATGTCGACGCGCTGCTGCGCAATTTGGGCTGCCGCACACTCGTGATCACCGGAGTCTCCGCCAATGTGGCGATCCCCAACACCGTGTTCGACGCCGTCAACCGCGGCTACACGGCCGTAGTGCCCACGGACGCCATCGCGGGAGTGCCCTGCGACTACACCCCCGCGATGATCAGCCACACCCTCGCCCTGGTCGCCACGGTCGCGACCACGGACGAGGTGCTGGGCTGCTTCGCGCGTCCGGGCGGGGCCTGAGTCCGTCCGGTGCCGCCGGTCAGGCCAGCGCGATCGAGTCGCCCGACACGCTGATCTGCTTGGCGGCCAGCGGCTGCGTCGCGGGACCCTTCTTCACGCTGCCGTCCAGGACGGAGAACTGACTGCCGTGACAGGCACAGGAGAGGGTGTCCTCCTTCAGGTCCGTCATCGGGCAGTTCTGGTGGGTGCAGATCGTCGAGAAGGCCTTGAAGTCGCCGGCCGCCGGCTGCGACACGACCACCTTCTCGTCGCTGAAGACCTTGCCCGAGCCCTCCGGGATGTCGGCCGTCTTCGCGAGCGCCGCACCACCCGCACCGGCGTCGGCGGACGAGCCGCCGCCCGACTCGGTGGTCGCGCCACCGCCGGCGGCACCCTGCTCGGTCGACGAGTCGGACGCCCCGTCGTCCGATCCGCACGCGGTCAGCGCAGCGGCGAGCCCCGCCGCGCCGACCGCCGCCACGACGGCACGGCGGCTCGGCCCCGACACCGGCTGAACGAATTCGCTGGTCATGCTGACGTTCCTTCCCGTCATTCGTGATCTGCCGAGAGGTACGGTCCTTTGGGACCGGCTGTTCAGACGATGTCGAAATCCTGACCCGGTCCGGCCGGCAGATGGGTAAAGCGGAGCTGTCGGTTCACTGTCCGGAGCTGTCGATCCGCTGTCGACGCCGACGCACCGCCGCCCGCCGGGGCCGCCCCCGGCCCCCTCCCTGCGCCAGTAACCTGGGGCGATGCTCAAGGAAGTCATCGCGACCCGCTACATCACGCCCCTGCGTGAGGGCGGCTCACTGCCGGGACTCGTCGAAGCCGACGACTTCGGGACGTACGTCATGAAGTTCACCGGCGCCGGGCAGGGCCGCAAGACGCTGATCGCCGAGATCGTCTGCGGCGAACTCGCCCGCCGGCTCGGGTTCAGGGTGCCCCGGCTGGTGACCGTAGAGCTCGACCCGGTGCTGGGGCTCGGCGAACCCGACCAGCAGGTGCAGGACCTGCTCAGGTCCAGCGGCGGAACCAACCTCGGGATGGACTTCCTCTCCGGCGCGCTCGGCTTCGACCCCCTCGCCTTCGAGGTGAGCGCCGAGGAGGCCGGCCGGATCGTGTGGTTCGACGCGCTGGTGAACAACGTCGACCGCTCCTGGCGCAACCCCAACCTGCTGATGTGGCGGCGCGATCTGTGGCTCATCGACCACGGCGCCACCATGATCTGGCACCACAACTGGCCCGGCGCGCAGGCCTCGGCGGAGCGCGCCTACGACGCCGCCGACCACGCCCTCGCCTCCTTCGCGCCCGATGTGCGCGGCGCCGCCGCCGAGTTGGCGCCGCTGGTCACCGGGGAACTGCTCGCCGAGGTGACCGCCGAGGTGCCGGACGCCTGGCTGGCCGAGGAGCCCGGCTTCGACACCCCGGACGACCTCCGCCGGGCCTACGCGGGACCGCTGCTGGCCCGCGCCGCCGTCATCCACGAGCGCGTCACCGGAATCGAGGAGAGCAAGTGAGCGAGCGGCACATCCACATGGCCGGCCATGTGGTCGAGCGCCACATCATCCGGGGCAGCGAGTCGAACGACCGGGACGTCTTCGAGTACGTCCTCCTGCGCGTCGTGCCCCGCGTCGAACGCGGCGAGTGCATCAACGCGGGCGTGCTGGTGTACTGCCGGCCCCAGGGCTACGTCGGTGCCCGCACCCATCTCGACGAGGCGCGGCTGCTCGCCCTCGACCCGGACGCGGACGTGGCCGGCATCCGGGCCGCCCTCGGCGCGGTCGAGCGGGTGTGCGACGGCAGCGGGGAAGCGGGACAGGCGGCCGGCGACGACGCCGGGCGGCGTTTTCGCTGGCTCATCGCGCCCCGCTCGACGGTCGTCCAGCCGGGCCCCGTGCACACCGGGCTCACCTCCGATCCGGCAGCCGAGGCCGAACGGCTGCTGGAGCTGTTGGTGAAGTGACGGATCAGGTAATGGATCACATGCGCGCGGCCACCGTTGACACCGCGTGCCAGGACTTCTAGCGTCACGTCCATCGAAGGTACTAAGCGGTCGCTCACCGAGGAGAGTCTGATGTCCACCACTGATCAGCGGGTCGCCGTAGTCACCGGCGGAGCGCGCGGGATCGGCGCCGCCACCGCCGTACGGCTGGCCGCCGAGGGCCGCGCGGTCGCCGTGATCGACCTCGACGAGGCCGCCTGCAAGGACACCGTGGAGAAGATCACCGCGGCCGGCGGCAAGGCCGTCGCGGTCGGCTGCGACGTCTCCGACGAGGCGCAGGTCGAGGCCGCCGTCGCGCGGATCGCCGAGGAGCTCGGTGCCCCGACGATCCTGGTCAACAACGCGGGCGTGCTGCGCGACAACCTGCTGTTCAAGATGAGCGTCGCCGACTGGGACACCGTCATGAACGTCCACCTGCGCGGCGCCTTCCTGATGTCCAAGGCCTGCCAGAAGCACATGGTGGACGCGGGCTTCGGCCGGATCGTCAACCTCTCCTCGTCCTCCGCGCTCGGCAGCCGCGGCCAGGTCAACTACTCCGCGGCCAAGGCCGGCCTTCAGGGCTTCACCAAGACCCTCGCCAAGGAGCTCGGCAAGTTCGGCGTCACCGCCAACGCCGTCGCCCCGGGCTTCATCGCCACCGAGATGACCAAGGCCACCGCCGACCGCGTGGGCATGGGATTCGAGGACTTCAAGGCCGCCGCCGCCACTCAGATCCCGGTGGCCCGCGTGGGCGAGCCCGACGACATCGCCAACGCCATCGCCTTCTTCACGGGCGAGGCGGCCGGGTTCGTCTCCGGCCAGGTGCTGTACGTCGCCGGCGGACCGCTCGACTAGGGATCAGGGATACGCGGAAATGACAGACATGACTGAACTGCCTGCACTCTCCGGCAAGGTCGCCCTCGTCACGGGCGCCAGCCGCGGCATCGGCTACGGCGTCGCCGAGGCGCTCGTGGCGCGCGGCGACCGCGTCGTCATCACCGGCCGGGGCGAGGACGCCCTCAAGGAGGCCGTCGAGCAGCTCGGCGCCGAGCGCGCCGTCTACGTGGCCGGCAAGGCGCACGACGAGGCCCACCAGGCCGTCGCCGTCGAGCGTGCCATGGAGGCCTTCGGCCGGGTCGACTACCTGGTCAACAACGCCGGCACCAACCCGGTGTTCGGGCCGCTCGCCGACCTCGACCTGAACGTGGCCCGCAAGGTCTTCGAGACCAACGTGATCTCGGCCCTGGGCTTCGCGCAGAAGACCTGGCACGCCTGGCAGAAGGACAACGGCGGCGCGATCGTCAACATCGCCTCCGTCGCGGGCATCGCGCCCTCGCCGTTCATCGCCGCCTACGGTGTCAGCAAGGCCGCGATGATCAACCTCACCCAGCAGATGGCGCACGAGTTCGCGCCCAGGGTGCGGGTCAACGCCATCGCCCCGGCCGTGGTGAAGACCAAGTTCGCCCAGGCCCTGTACGAGGGCCGGGAGGCGGAGGCCGCCGCGTCCTACCCGCTGGGCCGGCTCGGTGTCCCCTCCGACATCGGCGGCGCCGCCGCGTTCCTCACCTCGGACCAGTCCGACTGGGTCACCGGACAGACGCTCGTCGTCGACGGCGGCATCTTCCTCAACGCGGGCGTCGGCTGACCCGCGGGACACGGATCCGACACCACTCGACACGGGCGCCGCTGGACATCAGCGGCGCCCGTGTCGACGTACCGGAAGATCATTAAACGTCTGACAACGTAGTCACCATAAGAACGAACAAATGCTCCATGAGACAGGAGGTTCAACGGCCGGAACACTGCGGTATCGTCTGCCGACCCTTGGTATGGCAGATCGAGGAGCGTGCGCGTGTTCAACCGGATCCGACGCCTGCGGCAGGTGGCGGCCATCACGTCCATATCGTCCCTGGTGGCAGGTTGTGGTGTCCTCTCGTCCGATTCGACGGAGGACCAGGGGCCGATCATGGTGGGGACGACGGCAGCCCCCAGCACGCTTGATCCCGCCGCGTCGTGGGACAGCTCCTGGGAACTGTTCCGCAACATTTATCAGACACTGCTGAGCTATCCCTCGGGCGTCAGCGCCCCCGAGCCGGATGCCGCGGAGAGCTGTCGGTTCACCGACAACTCGAACACGAAGTACCAGTGCGAGCTGCGGGAGGGCCTGACCTTCTCCGACGGGCACACGCTCGACGCGAAGGCGGTCAAGTACTCGATCGACCGGATCCGGAAGATCAACGTCAACGGCGGTCCCGCCGGTCTGCTGGGCAGCCTCGAGCGGGTCCAGGTGCTGAACGACCGCGAGGTCGTCTTCCACCTCAACAAGGCCGACGCGACCTTCCCGTTCGTGCTCGCCACCCCCGCGATGTCGATCGTCGACCCCGAGGACTACCCCGCGGACAAGCTCCGCGAGGACGGCACGATCGTCGGCTCCGGGCCGTACACGCTGTCCTCCTACGACGACGGCAAGACGGCCGAACTGACCAAGAACGACCGCTACAACGGCCTCGCCGAGCGCAAGAACAGCGCCGTGACGATCCGGTACTACCAGGATTCGGCCACCATGGTCGGCGCGCTGCGCGACAAGAAGCTCGACGTCGCCTTCCGTGGTCTTGCCGCCGACGACATCGTCGACATCCAGGCCGACGACGACGACGAGCTCCAGATGATCGAGGGCTCCGGCACCGAGATCAACTACCTGGTGTTCAACCCCAAGGACCCGATGGCCGGCAAGGCCGCCGTCCGCAAGGCCGTCGCCCAGGTCGTCGACCGCCCGGCCATCGCCCACAAGGTCTACAGGGACACCGTCGAGCCGCTGTACTCGATGGTCCCCAAGGGCCTGACGGGACACACCACGGGCTTCTTCGACGACTACGGCGACCCGAGCACGACCAAGGCCCGCAAGATCCTCACCGAGGCGGGCATCTCCACCCCCGTCAAGCTCAACTTCTGGTACACCAGCGACCGCTACGGCTCCGCCACCAAGGCGGAGTTCGAGGAGCTGAAGAGCCAGCTGGAGGACTCCGGCCTCTTCGAGATCACCCTGAAGAGCCGCCCCTGGAAGGACTACGTCACCGGCTACCAGAAGGGCGAGTACCCGGTGTTCGGGCGTGGCTGGTTCCCCGACTTCCCGGACGCGGACAACTTCATCGCGCCGTTCGTCGGCGAGCAGAACGCGCTCGGCACGCCCTACGTGACGCCCAGGATCACCGAGGACCTGCTGCCCAACTCCCGCGCCCAGAGCGACCGGGCCAACGTCGTGAAGGACTTCGAGGACGCCCAGCGCATCCTCGTCGACGACGCGCGGCTGCTGCCGCTGTGGCAGGGCCGGCAGTACGTGGCCGCGAGCGCCGAGATCTCCGGCGCGGAGCGGGCGCTGGACCCGTCGACGATCATGATGATGGGCGAGCTGTCCCGCAAGACCAGCTGGTAGGGAGCTCCCCGCGGGGAGCGGCAGACCGGGATGTGCGGTCCACGGGGCGATTGTCAGTGGCCGCCTGTAGGTTCTGATGCCTGGACGCGACCGCCGGTCGTGGACCGCACATCGTCTGCCGTACACCGTGAGGAAGTTGACGTGACCGACACCGCCATGCTGCCCGAGTCCTGGCGCGGGGTTCTGGGCGACGAGCTGCAGCAGCCCTACTTCAAGGAGCTGACGGAGTTCGTCGAGGAGGAGCGGGCGAAGGGTCCCGTCTACCCGCCGCGCGAGGAGGTCTTCGCGGCGCTGGACGCGACGCCGTACGACAAGGTGAAGGTCCTGATCCTCGGCCAGGACCCGTACCACGGCGAGGGCCAGGGCCACGGCCTGTGCTTCTCGGTCCGTCCCGGCGTGAAGACACCGCCCTCGCTGCGCAACATCTACAAGGAGATGCAGCAGGAGCTCGGCCACCCCGTCCCGGACAACGGCTATCTGATGCCGTGGGCCGAGCAGGGCGTCCTGCTGCTCAACGCGGTGCTGACGGTCCGCTCCGGCGAGGCGAACTCGCACAAGGGCAAGGGCTGGGAGAAGTTCACCGACGCGGTGATCAAGGCCGTCGCCGGCCGGCCCGACCCGGCGGTGTTCGTGCTGTGGGGCAACTACGCCCAGAAGAAGCTCCCGCTCATCGACGAGACCCGGCACGTGGTGGTCAAGGGCGCGCACCCCTCGCCGCTGTCGGCGAAGAAGTTCTTCGGGTCCCGCCCGTTCACCCAGATCGACGAGGCGGTCGCCCGGCAGGGCCACGAGCCGATCGACTGGCGCATCCCGAACCTGGGCTGACCGGCCTCCCGCCCGCCGGGCCGGGCCGTCGAAGGGCCCCGGCCAGGCGCCGCACCGGAGCCGCCTGACCGGGAATGCCGGTGGGGGCGGTTAGCGTCGGGTGGGACCAGCCGACGAGGGCCGGAGGACGCGGTGGCCGAGCGACAGGGGCAGACGGCACCGGACGCGGTGCTCACGCGGATCGGGCAGGTCGTGATGCTCCTGCACGCCGGGGACCGCGAGGAGGCCCGGCGCCGCCTGCTGGACCTGTGGGCGGAGCTCGGCGAGGAAGCCGACCCGCTGCACCGGTGCACGCTGGCCCACTACCTGGCCGACACCCAGGACGACCCGCTGGACGAACTGGCCTGGGATCTGCGGGCGTTGACGGCGGCGGAGGGGGCCGACGGCGCGGTCGCCGTACGCGCGCTGTATCCCTCGCTGCATCTGAACCTGGCGGCCGACTACGTGAAGCTCGACCGCACGGAGTCGGCCATCGCCCATCTGCGACGGGCGCGCGGAGCGGCGGAGGTACTGGGGGACGACAGCTACGGTGACGGGGTGCGGGCGCGGATTCTGCGGCTGGAGGGGCGGCTGGGGGACGGCGCCTAGGGGCACCTGGGGGACGTCGGCTGGAAGCCGCCTTCAGTGTCCGTACGTCCTGTCGCAGATCCGCGACTCCGGGCTGTCCGGCCGCCAGCCGCCGTATTTCCTGCCCAGCTCGCAGACGTCCCCGTTGCCCGGGACCTGCTCCGGCAGCGACTGCGACATGTCCGGGACCGGCGCGGCCGGCCGCTGCGGGCCGCGGTCGTCGGAGTGCGGGCGGCCCGGTTCCCGTCGGTCCTGGTGGCCTTCGGGGGAGTGCGCGCGGGCAGACGGGGGCGCCGGCCGGGACGGGGGAGTGGGGGACGCGGAGTGTGCGTCGGACGGCGCGGTCTCCGGGCTCCGGGACGGGTCGACGAGGGTCAGGGCCTCGCGGGCCGGCGCCTGGACGACCTTCGGGTCGGTGTGGACGCCCGGCCCCGGAACCGGCGGCCGGGACGGCGCCGACGATGTCCCGGGAGCCGTCGGCTGCTGGACCGTCGTGCAGCCGCCGAGGGCCGAGACGGCCACGGTGACCAGGAGCGTTGCGGTGGTCGTCGTTCGATGCACGCGCGCAACTCTGCTGGGTCGTCCGCCCGTTGGGACAGCGGACAAGCAGAGGTTGGTCCACACGGGTGATCTCCGGCCCCGTACGGGCGGTGCGGGCCCGCCCCGGCTGACGTCAGTCGCCGGTCGCGCCGTCGAGGCGCTCGCGGATCAGGTCGGCGTGCCCGTTGTGACGGGCGTACTCCTCGATCATGTGGGTGTAGATCCACCGCAGGTTGAACTGCTCGCCGGTGCGCCTGCTCCGGGCCTTGGAGAGGTCGTCCAGGGCGAACCCGGCCGCGTTGCTGCGGGCGATGTCGATCTCGGCCTGCCAGGTGGTGTACGCCTCCTGCCAGGTGTCCGCCCCGGTGAGATGGAACTCGCCGTCCGGGTCCTCCTCGGAGCCGTAGACGGGCCCTGCGTCGTCGCCCGCGAGCACCTGACGGAACCAGCCGCGCTCCACCTCCGCCATGTGCCGCACCAGCCCCATCAGGGACAGCTCGGACGGCTCCACGGAGGCGGTCCTCAGCTGGGCGTCGGTCAGGCCCTCGCACTTCCACGCGAGCGTCCGGCGGTGGTAGTCCAGCCAGCCCTCCAGCATCGAGCGCTCGTCGGCGGTGGTCGCGGGCTCCTCGCGTTCTGTCGTCATGCCCGCATCGTCGCTCAACTCACCCTGGTTCACCAGCAGTTTTCGCGGGCGCAGACGCACCGCCGAACATCCCGCCGAGCAGTTCGCGCAGCCCCGCCCGCACCGTGTCCAGGCTCGGCACCTCCGCGCTGAAGGACCCGGCGACACAGCTGAACATCAGCCCGTCCGCCCACGCGATCAGCGACAGCACGTGCCGGTCAGGGGTCGTCGAGCCCGCCGCGGTCACCAGGGCGGCCAGCTGGTCGCGGAAGCGGGCGCCGGTCGCGTCGAAGTAGGCGCGCAGCCCGGGGCGGCGCGTGGCCTCCAGGGCCAGTTCGTAACGGGCGAGGGTCAGTTCGCGGTTGCGGGTCAGGGCACGGTGCGTGGCCAGCGCCAGTCCGTCCACCAGCGAGTCCGGGCCGCCACGCGGGTCCGGCATCTCCTCCAGCGCCAGGACCTTCGCCTCGCGGTCGGCGAGCCGGCGCACGGCCAGCTCCAGCAGTGCCTGCCGGGTGCGCGCCACGTTCGACGTGGACCCCTGCGGCAGCCCGGCCGTCTCGTCGACCGCCCGGTGCGTGAGCCCGCGCATCCCGCGCTCGGCGAGCAGCGCGAGGGCGGTGTCGGCGACGAGATCGGCGCGCGCGGCGCCCGTGGTGCGTTCGGACATGGAGATCAACCTACTCCTCTCACTACGCCTGTAGTACAGTCGGCGGGCGAAGGTACTACACCTGTAGTCCGCTCTGGAGGGGTCATGGCGCAGTCGAGACGGGCCGTCGTCATCGGTGGCGGCATCGGAGGCCTGACCGCGGCCGTCGCCCTGCGCGACGGCGGCTGGGACGTCACCGTGCTGGAGCGGGCGCCGTCCCTGGAACCGGTCGGCGCGGCCATCTCCCTCGCACCGAACTCCCTGCGCGCGCTGGACGTCATCGACGTCGGCGACGAGATCCGCGACCTCGCGGCCTGGCAGGGCGACGGCGGACTGCGCACGCCGTCCGGGCGTTGGCTCTCCCGCACGGACGCCGACGCCGTCGCCGCCCGCTTCGGCGGGCCCCTCGTCCTGCTGCACCGGGCCACCCTCATCAACAGCCTCGCCGCACGGCTCCCGTCCGAGGCCGTCCGCACCGGGATCGACGCGAGCCTCGCCGACCCGGGCGACGCCGATCGTCCTGCGCGCGTGAGCACACCGGACGGCGAAGTGGAGACCGACCTCGTGGTGGCCGCCGACGGCATCCGGTCTGTCGTACGGCGGGCGCTGTTCCCGCACCACCGGGGGGCCGTCTACTCCGGGTTCACCACCTGGCGGGTCGTCATCCCCGTGCCCGGCGCGCGGTTCGCCTCGCACGAGACCTGGGGCCGGGGCCGCATCTGGGGCTCGCACCCGCTCAAGGACGGCAGGGTCTACGCCTACGCCGCGGCCGTCACCCCCGCCGGAGAGCGCGCCCCCGACGACGAGAAGGCCGAACTGCTGCGCCGGTACGGCGACTGGCACGACCCGATCCCCGCGATCCTCGCCGCCGCCCGCCCCGAGGACGTCCTGCGCCACGACGTCCACCACATCGCCGACCCGCTGCCGGCCTACCACCGCGGCCGGGTCGCCCTGATCGGGGACGCCGCGCACGCGATGCCGCCGACGCTCGGGCAGGGCGGCAACCAGGCCATCGAGGACGCCGTCGTCCTGGCCCACCACGGCGCCGACCTCGCCGGCTACACCGCGGCCCGCCTGCCGCGCACGACCGCCGTCGCACGCCAGGCCGTCCGCGCCGGCCGGCTGAACATGATGACCGGCCGCGCCGGGATCGCCGTACGGAACACGGCGCTGACCGCGGTGTCCAAGGCGGCGCCGCTGCTGTTCCTGCGGGGCTTCGAGGGCATCGCCGACTGGCGGCCGCCGCAGGCGCCGTATGCTGCCGGGAAGACCCGGCAGGCAACCACCGGCCCGTCCGGCAACAGCTAGAGGAGACAACCCTGTGAAGGTCGGCTGCATCGGACTCGGCGACATCGCGCAGAAGGCCTACCTGCCGGTGCTCGGCGGCCTCCCCGGGGTCGAACTGCACCTCCAGACCCGTACGCCCGCGACGCTCGCCCGGGTCGCCGACGGCCTTCACCTGCCCGCCGCCCAGCGCCACGAGGACCTCGACTCACTGCTCGCCCAGGACCTCGACGCCGCGTTCGTGCACGCGCCCACCGGCGCCCACCCGGAGATCGTGACCCGGCTGCTGGAGGCCGGCGTGGCGACGTACGTCGACAAGCCGCTGGCCTACCGGCTCACCGACTCCGAGCGGCTGGTGGCCCTCGCCGAGCAGCGGAACGTGAGCCTCGCCGTCGGCTTCAACCGGCGCTACGCCCCCGGCTACGCACAGTGCGCCGACCATCCGCGCGAGCTGATCCTGATGCAGAAGAACCGGATCGGGCTGCCGGAAGAGCCGCGCACGATGATCCTGGACGACTTCATCCACGTCGTGGACACCCTGCGCTTCCTCGCGCCCGGCCCGGTCGACGACGTGACCGTGCGGGCCCGCGTGGTGGACGGGCTGCTGCACCACGTCGTGCTGCAGCTCGCCGGGGACGGCTTCACCGCGCTCGGTGTGATGAACCGGCTCAGCGGCTCGGCCGAGGAGATCCTCGAGGTGTCCGGGCAGGACACCAAGCGGCAGGTCCTCAACCTCGCCGAGGTCGTCGACCACAAGGGGCAGCCGACCGTGCGACGGCGCGGGGACTGGGTGCCGGTGGCCCGGCAGCGCGGCATCGAGCAGGTCACGCTCGCCTTCCTCGACGCCGTGCGCGCGGGCAAGGTGCTCAGTGCCCGGGACGCGCTGGCGACCCATGAGCTGTGCGAGCGGGTCGTACGTGCGGTTCAGGAGCGGACCGCCTGAACCGGGGCCGCAGTGTCCGGACGCCCTGGCTCACGCACCAGACGGCCATGACCAGCAGCGCCGCGTGCACCGGCCAGTCGCCGAAGCGGACGTACGGCGTGACACCGCCGGACAGCGGCACCTCGTAGACCGCGCTCGTGCTCGCGCCGGTCCCGAGCCAGGGACCTATGCGCTGCCCGCTCGGACCGTACACGGCGGAGACGCCGGTCAGTGTCGCGTGCACCATCGGCCGGCCGGTCTCGGCGGCGCGCAGCGCGGCCAGCGAGGCATGCTGCTCCGGGGCCCAGCTCTGCTGGAACGTCGACGTCGCCGACTGGGCGACCAGCACCTCGGCGCCACGGTCGGCGAGGTTGCGGCTCATGTCGGAGAACGCGGTCTCGAAGCAGACCATCGGGCCGATCCGCAGCCCGCGCCCGGCATCCATCACGACCTGCTGGGTGCCGCGCCTGCGGTCCTCGCCGGCCGCCCTGCCCACGGAAGTCGCCCACCCCAGCATCGAGCGCATCGGTATGTACTCCCCGAAGGGCACCAGCCGCATCTTGTCGTAGCGGGCCCCCGTCGGGCCGTCCGGGCCGATCAGGATGGAGCTCTTGTAGATGCCGGGCTTGTCCGAGCGCCGCGCGTCCACGTTGACCAGGATGTTCACCCCGGTCTCCCGGGAGAGCGCCGCTAGCCGCCGGGCGAGGTCGGGCCGCTCGCCGAGGTCGAAGCCGACGCTGCTCTCGCCCCACACGATCAGGTCGACGTCCTGGCCCGCCAGCTCACGGGTGAGCTGCTCCTCGCGGTCGAAGCGCCGGTCGGGCCCGTCCGTGCCGCCCTGGATGACCCCGGGCTGTACGACCGCTGTCCGGACCCGGTCCTGGACGTGGGGGCGCGGGGACCACACCCAGGCGGCCGAGGTGGCCACGGCGGTGGCGGCGAGACCGGCCACCGCGGGGACCCGGGACGCGCGCACCGTCACCAGCACGGCGACCGCGACGTTCACGGTCACCACCAGGAAGCTGATCAGCCACACCCCGCCCACCGAGGCGAGTCGCAGCGCGGGCTCGACCTGCCACTGGCTGGAGCCCAGCACGCCCCACGGGCCGCCGAGGCCCTGCCAGGAGCGGACGAGCTCGATCATCAGCCAGCCGGACGGAAGTACGGCGAGTGCCGCCGCCACCCGGCCGGGGGAGGGGGTGGCCGCGCCCAGGAAACGGCGCACCAGCCAGGCCCAGGGGGCCCACAGGGCGCCGAGCAGGCCGGCGATGACGAACGTGAAGACGTGCAGGTTGGGCAGCAGCCAGTGGTGCATCGCCAGCATGAAGCCGAAGCCGCCCCACCAGCCGTCGCGCAGCGCCCGCTTCCCGGTCGGCGCCTTGCGGATGAGCGCGATCCACGGGACCAGGGCGACGTAGGCGAACCACCACAGCGACGGCTGCGGGAAGGCGAGCACGGGCAGCGCACCGGCGAGGACGGCGACGGTGGAGTGCCGCCAGGGTGAGGCGAGCCAGTCGCTGATCGTCTTCATGCGGCCTCCCTACCCACCTCGTGGTCCTTCCAGTGTGCTCACAGGCACTGACAGCGGGACAGTGGGCGTCCGCTCAGTCGATCACCGCCGGGGCGGTCCGCTCGGGCATGCGGCGCCATTTCTCCCGGACGACGACCTCGCGCAGCCGCCATCCGTCGTCCGTGCGCAGCAGCCCGAAGGCGTACCGGCCGCCGCACACGAAGTCGGGCGCCGGGGAGCCCTCGCCGTCCGCCGCGAACCGCATCGGATTGACGTAGTCGGCCTGCACCCGGGCGGTGTCGCCGGTGTCCTGCTCCAGGGTCCCGAAGCGGACCCGGCGGTTGACGATGAGGTGCTGGCGCATCGAGCACGACTGCAGGCTCTCCGCGAGCCATGCGGCGATGCTGCCGGCGTCCCCCTCGATGCCGCCGGCCGAGCGGTAGTCCGCGCGCCCGTCGGGGGCGAACAGGCTCCGGTACAACGGCCAGTCGCCGTCGTCCACGGCCACCGCGTAGTCGGTGATCACTTCGTCGACCGCCAACCGGTCCCTCAGGGTGGCTAGTTCCACACGCTGCGTCATCGGCTCAGTGTTGGGCATGAGGTGGACGGTTCCAAGAGGCCGGACGGAGTTATTCAGCTGGAAGGTGTAGGTCTCTCGGCCGCCCTCGTTGAGAGCCCGCCGCCTCATGCCGCACTCGTACGCCTCGCCCTTGGCCTTGCAGAACCCCGGGGTCCCGACGACGGACGTTCCGGCGGGCGGCGTGATCACGACCCTCGTGGACGGCTCCCCCACCTCGGCCATGACCCAGGCGGGCCCGGCGTTGGTGAACTCCGCCTTCATCGGCACCGTTTCACCGACGCGCCCCCTCAACGCGGCACCCGTCACCTGGAAGTCGGCATGGTTGACGGAGGTGACGGCACGATACCGCGGTCCACCTCTCGGGCATCTCGTCGTAGAACCGGACCTGCTGTGTACGGCAGTTGGAGGGAACCTCCGCGACATCGAGTCCCCGGGTGACGGCGTAGGTGACCCACACCTTCGCGGAGGCTTGAGTGCCCTCGTTCGTCACGGTGACCGGCAGACCGAAGTTGCTCCCCGGTTGCCCTCCGTCGATCGGCTCGATGCCTCCGATGGCCAATTCGGGTGCGGTTTCATCGGCGGGGGCGGCGGGAGCCGCGCCCAGCACGATCAGACCGGCGGCGCGAGGGCGGCAGCGGCGGTACGGGAGGCGCGACGGTTGCGCGGGGGCATCGGCACAGGGGGAACCTCTGTCGGGAACGCGGGGGAACGGACGGTGTCTCAGGGGGAACGGACGGTGTCTTGGGGGAAACGGACGGTGTCTTCAGAGAGCACGTCGCTTCGATCGCTAGACTCCTGCCGGTTCCGAACAGTTGCACGTCCGGTGCCTCACCCGCCTGCTGCCTTGAACTCAACCCTGCTCGGCGGCGACCGACCCAGGGACACGCGGCCGCAACTCAGGGAACCAAACCGTGCGCGACCTTGGGGGAGACCGTCATGCCGGATGAGCTGAGCGTCCGCCGGATACTCGGGGACCAGCCGTTCGCCGAGATCGGCCGGCCCGCGTGGGCGGTGACCGACGCACGTCACGGCTGTGTCATCGCGGCCGGTGACCTCGGACATGTCATGTGGCGCGGTACGGGCCAATGGCTGAGCCACCGGATCGGCGTGTACGAGGCCGACACCTTCCGTCCGCGCCACGTCGTCGCCTCCCGCTACTCCGTATGTGCCGTTGAGCCTCACCCCGAGCTACCGCTCGTCGCCGTCGGCACCGGCCGCTACGACGGCTCGTGGGACTTCGAGGGACAACTGCTCCTGCTGCACCTGGAGACCGGGTGCGTGACGAACCTGCTGAGCAAGAGCCGCCAAGTGCGCCACCTGCGCTGGCTGGAGGACGGCAGGCTCGCGATGCTGCTCTCCCCCGAGGACAAGGACGGCGGCTTCCGCAAGGGCTTCGAGCTGGCCGTCGCGGTGGAGGACTGGCTGTCCGCTCCGGCCGGTCTGGTCGACCCCGACGAGGCCCGCCGTCCGACGGTCGAGAGCGGGCTCCTGCACGACCCCCGTGTGCAGGACACCCTCGCGCGGCTGACCGAGGACCGGTGGCGGCGACGGGCGGAGGTGCGGGACCTGGCGGTGCTGGCCGATGGCCGGGTGCTCGCCACCGGCCGGCACACGGACCTCGAATGCTGGGATCCGTCGGGCACGCCGAGGTGGACTCTTCCCGCCGACGGGGAGGGGAGCGTCCGGGTCGAGGCGGCGCCGGACGGTGAGTCGGCGTGGGTGACGTACCAGGGCTACCGGCGCGACGAGGTGACGGGACGACTGGTCGACCGCGCGGTCACCGTTCAGCGGATATCGACGGCGGACGGCGGTGTGGTGGACAGCGTGGACATACCGTCGGTACCCGCACTGTGCGCCGCGGACGAGGGCTGGCTCGCGATGCGCCCGCAAGGGCGCGACGCGCACGCCACGCTGCTGTTCGCCCCGACGCACCAGGAGGCAGCACGCCTCGACCTCGCTCCCAGCCGCTCCAACTCCCCAGCGCAGCGCGTCAGACACAGCGCCCGTCTGCTGTACGTGGACGGACCCGGCCCGGACGACGACACCCCGTGGATCCACGCGATCGATCCTCCCGGCGCTCATGGCCCCGCCACCCCACGCCCCCTCTTTCCCCTGCGCTGGGACCCGGCGTCCACTCTCCAGCCCTGGTACGGCCCCGCCGTCGAGCTGACGGACACCCTCATCCACGCGGGCCGGTCGTACGAACCGGGCGCCACCTACGCGGAAGGCCGCGAGGGCACGTATGTCGTGAGCCGCCGTCTGCCGGGCGGGGAGGCACGCTGGGTGCACAGCACCGACAAACCGCTCGCCGATCTCGACGGCGACGAGCGGAGGATGTACGTCGTGTATCTCACCGGTGAGGTGGAGATCCTGGACACGGCGACGGGCGAGGTGCGGGCCCGGCGCACCCTGCGCGCGCACGGCCACCCGGTCACGCCGCTGTCCGCCGCGTACCGGGCTGATCAACAGCGGCTGATCGTGGGGACGGTGGACGGGCGGATCCTGGACTGCTCGGTCCCGGGTTGACCGGGGCGGCAGAAAGATGTGGGAAGCCGACCGCCGCTGGAGGACGAGGTCCTCGCGCATCGGCGGGCCTGGAGGCGGCCCTGCGCCCTCGAACGCGGCCGCTGCAACCGCGGCTCGGCGTCAACTGGGGCTGTCCTTCTCAGGATCCCCTCTTCAAGCGGCTTCGATGACGTCGCTGCGGATGGCAGCGGCCCACTCGACCACCAACAGCTCGTACTTCGCTCGCTCCTGGGCGGACAGTGAACCGCCCGCACGCAACCACAGGGCGCGAATGGCCTCGTTCACCTCGGTGGCAGACCGCACGGAACCAGGGCCTAAGGAATCGGGGGACATGCCGACAAGCCTAGGGGCAAGAGCTGACGGTCCGCTACCGGACGGCTACGCGCACCGTATGTGATTGGTCACGGATTTCGGCCGGGCCTCTATTACTGACCGGCAAGTCAGCAGGTCCGGGGCCCGGAACGCGGCCCCGGGGCCTGCCGCTACGGTGCTCGTCAGCCCGCCGACTCCGCCGCGCGCGGGCTCAGGACGCCCGCCGTCACCAGGGCGATGATGACGATGCCGAGGACGATGCGGTACCAGACGAACGGCATGAAGCTCTTGGTGGAGATGTACTTCATGAACGAATCTATGACGACGTGTCCGGAGCGGCTTTGACCTGCTGTTTTCCGCCACTTTTCAAGATCGAATGGAAGGGCGGTGGGAGACGGCACGTTTCCAGTACTCTCCTCTCGCTGGCCATGAAGCGCAGCCACCTGGTTTGCAGCGAATCGGCAAAAACGACCTTGCCACCGACGACCGGACGAAAGACAGGGGAGCCGTCGACGTGGCTGGTGCTTCCCGGCCATGCCACCAGAGAACAGTGCGGTACTGACGCTCCCGCGGTGCACTCATGAGCTTCAGCGACTCCGCCGCCACGTCTGACGGGTACGGCTCGATGTCCTTGTTGTCGATGCCTGAGTACGTGAACAGCATCGTCACCTTGACGTGGTGCAGCCGGTTGAGTCGGTCGATGTCCTCGGGCTTCATCTGGTGCCAGGAGGTGAACACAACCAGGTAGCTGTGACCCGGTGCGTTTCCAAGAGGTGTCGGCGTGGACACATACGGCGAGAAGCTGGTCGGGGAGATGGGCGCTTGGGGCGACGACCGGTTGGCCGCGACTCCCAGCGTGTCCCGGAGCCTATGTCAACATCCGCTTGGTTCGTGGTGCCCGGCCCGTACGATGGCGGTATCTCGGGATGAGCAGGGAGGCGCGATGACCGCGATGTATCCGGAGTATGCGCAGTGGCTGCGCCAGGTGCGCAGCTCGATGAAGCTGCCCAAGGCGGTCAAGCTGCTGTTCGACCAGGGGCGCCTGTACATGTCGCCGGTGACGGAGGCGCACAGCGAGGCGGATGATTCGATCCGGTTGCAGCTGGCGGAGCAGCTCGGAGGGGAGTCCGGTCTGCACGTCACGCGGGACAAGGGCGTACTGCCGGAGAGGGACGGTTACACGCCCGAGCCCGATGTGCTGGTGGTCGACGCGGGTGCGCTTGGTCCGGGTGATGCCTTCGTCGACCAGAAGCATGTTCACTTCGTGGCCGAGAGCGTGTCCCGCTCGACGGTCGGGCAGGACTATGGGCGCAAGCTCAACCAGTATGCGGCGCGCGGGATTCCCACGTATCTGATCGTCGATGTGTTGACCGGGGAGTGTGTGCTCTACCAGGCGCCGAAGGGCGACGAGTACACCTCGGCGGTGCCCTACCGGTTCGGTGAGGAGATCGAATTTTCCCTCGCGGGAGTTGCGGTGACAGTGCGCACCGACTTCAAGAAGATCCGCTGAAGCCGTTTCTTCCCGGCCTTATTCCGGTGCGGTTCCCCGGCCCTGCTGGGTGGCCGGGGCCGCCGGCCCCGGCACCGCGCCGGTGTCACGTATCCCACGCTCCTCCGTTCGGCGGACCGGGCGGTTTCCGTAGCGTCCACTCGCGCTGTCCGATCGCATACCTGGGAACCCGCAGCAAGCTGCCCCCGCCCCCAGCCACTGCTCGTATCTCGATCTCGCTGGTCGTGTGCGGTGGCGCTGAGTATGACTTCGATGATGTGGGTGCGGTCCGGTACGAACTCTGGTCCGGGCGGCGTGCCGACGGCGCCGGGTCAGAGGGAGCCGGTGGGAGTCCGTTCAACATCAAGGTGGCGTCGCTGCGGTTGGGCGACTTCACCGCGGCCGAGGTCGCCGAGCTGTACGGGCAGCACACCGCGCAGACGGGCCAGGATTTCACGGTGGATGCGCTGGAGTGTGCCTTCGGCTTTACCCAGGGACAGCCGCGGCTGGTCAACGCGCTGGCCCGGGAGGTCGTCGAGGAGATGGGGGTGCCGTCGGACAGGCCGATCACGGCCGAGCACATGGAGGAGGCGAAGGAGCGGCTGATCCTGGCGCGTGCGACGCATCTGGACTCGCTGGCCGCCAGGTTGGGCGAGGACCGGGTGCGGCGGGTGATCCAGCCGGTGATCGCGGGCGAGCTGCTCCTGCCGACGGACACGTACGACGACGATCTGGGTTACGTGCGTGACCTGGGGCTGGTCAAATGGGCGTGGGTGCTTGTGCACGGCACGGACTTGATACGGCGGTGGTGGTCAGGCTCTCCCTGTGCGAACACCGAGGCCTGGATGGCGTCCCATGAAGTGCAACACTGTTGCGTTAGCCGTCAGGCCCGGCGTCAATGTCTCCGTCCTTGGCGGGCGCCTTCGCCGACACGCCGTCGAAAAGTACGTCGGCCCCCGCGCCACCGCGCTGACCGCGGCCAAGCAGAAGAAGCTCCTCGCGGTCGCCGAGGCCTTCGTAGGCCGCGCGAAGGCCGACGCGGCGAAGGTCCGCATGTCCGAGATCCGCGCCCACCTTCACGACACCTACGCCCCCTGGATCGGCGGCACCGGAGACGACGACCCTTCTACCTGCGCATCCACAGCCCGGTCGTCTGGATCGAGGCCGACTGCCAGGCGGCCGGACCGCTCGGACCCGCATACGGCAAGACCCGGGCCGACGGCCCGAGCCAGAAACGCATCCACTCCGTCATCTGCACGCCGAACGGCAACGACTACGGCAGAGAACTGCTGCGGCAGCACTCCCTGACATCCCCGCACCACCAGTGATCCGAAACCTCCCGGCTCAACCGCCGTACAGATCCCGGATCCGCGACTTCAGCAGTTTGCCGGAAGCGTTGCGGGGGAGTTCATCGGTGATCAGAACAACCGATTTGGGGATCTTGTACTTGGCCAGGCGTCCGGCCAGGGACGCGATCACGTCGTCGGGGGTGAGGTCGGCATCCGGGCGGTGAACGACGACCGCGTGCGGCGCCTCGCCCCACTTGTCGTCCGGTACGCCGATGACCGCGCAGTCCACGATGTCGGGATGGGTGAGGAGCCGGTCCTCGACCTCGGCAGGGTAGACGTTCTCGCCACCGGAGATGATCAGATCCTTCATACGGTCGACGATGTAGACGTAGCCGTCGTCGTCGAGGCGGGCCACGTCCCCGCTGCGGTACCAGCCGTCCGTGAGGACGGCGGCCGTCGCCTCGGGGAGTCCCCAGTAGCCGGGCATGACGTTGGGGCCGCTGACCAGGACCTCGCCGGGCTCGCCGGGGCCTGCAGGGGAGGAGTCGGGGTGGACGACCCGGACGTCCGTGAAGAAGTGCGGTACACCCGCGGAGCCGGCCTTGGTGACGGAGTGCTCGGCGTCCAGGAAGCACACGCCGGGCGTCGCCTCGGTCATGCCGTAGCCCTGCTGGAAGGCGAGCCCTCGTTCCTGGTAGGCGTCGATGAGGGGTGTCGGAACCGGAGAGCCGCCGCACAGGAGGGTCCGCAGCGAGGACAGGTCCGTCTCCGGCCAGCTCGGGTGACGGGCCATCAGATCGAACATGGTGGGTACACCGAAGATGAAGGTGATGCCGTACCGTTCGGTCAGTTCCAGCGCGCTGCCGGCGTCGAACGCGTCGACCAGGACGCAGGCCCCGCCTTTCAGCAGGGTTGGCATGGCAAGCATGTTCAGTGCCGCGCAGTGGAACAGGGGCGCCGCCACCAGTGCGCGTTCGTCGGAGGCGAGGTCGCTGTCCACGAGGACGTTGACCGCGTTCCAGGTGAGGTTGCCGTGGGTGAGCATGGCGCCCTTGGGGCGGCCTGTGGTCCCCGAGGTGTACATGATGATGCAGACGTCGTTGGCGGTCACGGGTTCGTCGATCGGCTCGCCGGAGGAGGACGTGATCAACTCCTCGTATGCGGGACCGACTTCGATGTACCTCACAGCGTCCGTGGTGCCCGGCAGTCCCGCGACGAGCCCGGCGTGCGAGGGGGCGTGGACCAGAATCTTGGCGCCGGAGTCGGTCAGCTGGTAGGCGATCTCGGGTCCGGCGAGGCGGGTGTTGAGCGGTACGAAGACCGCGCCGAGGGTGCCTGCCGCGAAGAACGTCTCCAGATAGGAGGGATGGTTGGGGCCGAGATAGGCGATCCGGTCGCCGCGCCCGGCGCCGCGGGCGCGCAGCGCGTGTGCGAGGCGGGTGGTGCGCTCGTACAGCTGGCTGTACGTGATCGTGGTGTTCTCGTGGATCAGTGCGGTGCGGCGGGGGGTCTTGCGGGCTCGGCGTGCGGGCCACGATCCCAGTCCCTCGTTGCGCATCGTGTGTTCCTTCAGAGGTGGGAATTACGGTTGCGGCGCCTGCCCCGCTCGGGACGGAGGCCCTTTGTGTCGTCTCCGTGGTGCGCGGCGCGCTGGATCACCTGTCGGATCCGCGCGCTTCCTTTCAACGGTGGTCGGGGCGGCTCGGCTCCACCCATGGTGGCGACGCCGTGGGAGAGGGGCGAGTGCACGGCCTGTCCCGGCCGGCCGATGGCAAGCGTGAGGATCCAGGATGCGGGGAGGTCCGGCACCGGTGTGCGCGAGAGAGCATGGACACCACCGGCGCCCGGGCCGGGTGGCCCGGCGGAGCAGGTCATCGTGACGCGTTCCGCCGGGCCGGTGGTCGGAGAGCTGGGAACTCTGCTCGCTCCGTGGGCTGGGGGCTGGGCTCACTTGAAGGTGTAGCCCTTGCCGCTGGGGCCCTCGAAGGTCTCGCCCAGCTTGAGACCGCCCGGTGTGTCGGCGTCCGCACGGGAGATGAAGACGGTGCGCGTCGGCGGCTGCGACGAGTCGGTGTAGTCGAGAGGCGTGGTGAGCAGGCCGTCCAGGTTGAGGTCGGAGGTCTTCCGCATCGCTTCCACGACGCCCTCCGGGGTCAGGTTCCCGGCCTCGCAGGCACCCTTCATGGCATCGGTCAGCAGCTCTGCCTGCGCGTAGGCCAGCGGCACCTCGAAGCCCTTCGCTCCCTTGGGCGCGGCGGCCTCGTAGAGGTCCACGGCCTTCTTGACGCCCGGCTCGTCCGAGCTGTACGGGGCCGTGCTGGTGACGGCGTAGTAGTTCTTCAGCAGGGCCGGGCCGGCCGGGGTGTCCAGCAGGGCCGGGTTGAACGTCGGGGCGTGTCCGATGACCGGGACGTTCACCTTCTGGGCGGCGAGGACACCGGCGAGCGAGGCGAGCTGCGGCGGGGCGGCGCCGAGGACCACCGCCGACGCCCCGGCCTTCTTCAGCGCCGACGCCTGAGCGGACATGTCGGTGTCCTTGGGGGTGATCTCCTGCGGCACGATCTTGAGGCCGCGCTTGGCCGCCGCGTACTCGGCACCGGCCAGGGAGTCGTTGCCGTAGTCCCCGGTGAAGTAGACGACGCCCACCTTGGCGCCCTTCTTGACCCCGAGCTCGTCGACCAGGTAGTCGATGGCGTTGGCGGCCTCGACACTGTAGGTCGTGCCGGGTATCTGGGCGTTGTCGTACTTCAGGGAGTTGCCCGCCCAGCCGAAGCCGCCGAGGTAGAGATGGTCGGCCTGGGCCAGGGGCAGGACGGCGGCCGACGTCGGGCCGCCCAGCACCTGCTGCATCGCGACGACCTTCGGCGCCATGCTGCGGTAGAGCGTGACGGCCTTCTGCGGGTCGTAGCCATGGTCCTGCACGTCGACCTTCACGTCGCGGTCGCAGACGCCGCCGTCCTTGTTGAGCTGCTCGTAGTACGCCTTCGTCTCGGCCACCTGGACCGCGGCGCCGGCGGCGAAGGGCCCGGAGAGGTCGGTGAGTATGCCGACCGTGATCGTGTCAGCGGTGACACCGGCGCCTGTCTTCACGTCGCCCTGACCACCGGACGCGTCTTTGGAGGCGTTTGGGTCCTGGGTGGAGCACGCGGCGAGTGCGGCGATGCAGCAGCCGGCGATGGCCAGCGTGGTGCGGGTCCGGTTTCTCATGACTTTTCCTCCGAGCTGGTGGAGACGGCGGGTTGTGAGGGTGGGGGTACCGTCGCTCCGGACGGGTCCGGTGACGGTGTGGGGGCAGGAGGTGGGCCGCTCGTGTCGTGTTGCCGTGCTGTGCGCCGGTGGCGGATGCGGCTCGCGGTGCCGGCCAGACCACCACGCAGGAAGAGCAGGACGGCGATGATGGCCGCTCCGTAGAGCAGCCGGGCCAGGGCCGAGGCGTCCAGTCCTCCGGAGCCCGGGGCGGCGAGGAAGGGCAGCTGGGAGCTGTACTGCGCGAGGACCAGAGGCAGCGCGACCACGAACACGGCGCCTGCTGTGGCGCCGGCGATCGACCCGAGGCCACCGAGCACGATCATCACCAGGAAGTCGATCGACAGCTGGATGCCGAAGATGTCAGGAGCGATCCGGCCGTAGGCGAGGGCCATCAGCGCACCGGCGATGCCGGCGTAGGCGGAGGAGATGACGAACGCGGTGGCCTTGGCCCGGGCCACGTTGACGCCCATGGCGGCGGCTGCCACCTCGCTGTCGCGGACGTTGGCCAGAGCGCGGCCGGTGCGGCTGGCGCGGATGTTGCGGCCCAGCCAGGCGGAGAGCACGGCGATGCCGAGGAAGAGGTACCACAGCCGGTGCAGGCCTTCGAACTCGACGCCGGCCACGGCGAGGTAGTCCGGGTCGGCGTTGCTGAAGCTGAAGCCCGGCACGGAGAACGGCTCGACGGTCCGGCCGTTGAAACCGCCCGTCAGTGTTTCGAGGTTGACCATGAGATGCCGGGCGAGGAAGACCAGCCCGATCGTGGCCAGGCCCAGGTAGATGCCCCGCAGGCGGCCGGAGATCGGGCTGAAGAGACCGCCGGCCACGGCGGCCACCACTCCGGCGAGGACCAGCGCGACGGCCGGCGGCAGCCCGAGGCCGGCTTCCTGCCCCGCCGGATCGCCGACCGTCCACGCGTAGGTGTACGCGCCCAGGGCGGCGAAGAAGGCGTGGCCCAGGGAGAGCTGGCCGGCGACGCCGACCAGGAGGGTGAGACCGATCGCTCCGACGGCCGCAGCCATGGCGAACAGGCCGGTCTGCAGCCAGAAGTCGTCGAGCAGCAGGGGGAGCGTGAGGGCGACGAGCAGGCCCAGGACAAGTGGGGCGCGGCGGATGAGGTCAGACACGGACGGCCTCCTTGCGGCCGAACAGCCCGGACGGCCGCACGAGCAGGACGAGGATCATCACGGCATAGGGCACGACCTCGCCCAGGCCGCGCCCGAGGAAGTGCAGTTCGGCTTCGTAGCCGACCGCCAGTGCGGTGACGACGCCGATGATCAGGCCGCTGACGATCGCACCGACGACGGAGTCGAAGCCGCCGAGCACCCAGGCGGGGATGGCGGCGAAGGAGCTGAGCGCGAGTGTCGGTGCCACGCCGGGCGAGGGGAAGGATGACAGGAAGATGCCGGCGACCGCCGCGAGTGCTCCGGCCAGTGCCCAGCCGGCGGCTCCCGTGCGAGAGGGCCGGACGCCCATCAGCGCCGCGGTGTCGCTGTCCGCGGCCGCGGCCCGCATGGCGACGCCGGCGCCGGTGCGCGCGAACAGGTACCACAGCACGCCGAACACGACGATGGCCAGGCCCGCGGCGACCACCCGGCTCGTCGGCAGGGTGATGCCGCTGACGGACACCACGTCCGCCCCCCAAGGGGCGCCGATGGAGAGCACGTTGTTGCCGATACGGCGGGTGAGCTCGGTGAGCAGCACGATGTCGACCCCGAGCATGAGGATGGCCGCCGTCCCGGGATTCGCCTCGGCCAGGTTGCGCACGAGGACCGCGTTGATCAGGACCCCGAGCACGGCCGCACCGACGACGCCGACGGCGGCCGCCGCCCAGAAGCCGATCGGCCCCTGCAACGCGGCGACGAGGTACGCGCCGCTCAGCAGTACGGATCCGTGCGCGAAGTTCAGTACGCCGGTCGAGGTGAAGACGATGACGAAGCCGACGGCGATCAGGCCCAGGATCAGGCCGTAGGACAGGCCGTTGGCCAGTTGGGTGAGGAAGTAGGTCATGCTGCCGCCGTTCCGAGGTAGGCGCGCAGGACCTCGGGGTCCTGCTGCACGTCCTGTGGTGATCCCTCGGCAATGCGCTTGCCGAAGTCGAGTACGGTGATGCGTTCCGCCAGGCCCATGACGAAGGGCATGTCGTGCTCAACGAGCAGGATGGACAGCCCCAGTTCCTGCTGGACCGCCCGGATGGCGTCCGCCATGGCCATGGACTCTCCGTGGGCCATACCGGCGACCGGCTCGTCGAGCAGCAGCAGCGTGGGCTCGGCCGCCAGCGCGCGGCCCATCTCCACCCGCTTGCGGTCGCCGTAGGAGAGGGCGTGCACCTCGTGGCCGAGGAGCCGCTCGATATCGAGCAGGGCGGCGATCCGGTGAACGGTCTCGCGCTCGGCGCGCTCCTCTTTCCTGGCCCGGGGCAGCCGCAGGGCCTGCATGACGGTACCGGCGTGCATGAGGCGGTGCCGGCCGACGAGCAGGTTGTCCTCGACCGTGGCCTCCAGCGACAGTGAGATGTTCTGGAAGGTGCGGGCGACACCGAGGCCGGCGATCCGGTGCGACGGCAGCGCGGTGACCTTGGCGTCGCCGTAGTGCACCGTGCCGCTGGTGGCGCGGTAGGCGCCCCCCAGGACGTTGATACAGGTCGACTTGCCGGCACCGTTGGGGCCGATGAGCGCGTGGATCGTCCCGGCCTCGACGGTGAAGGACACGTCCGACAGCGCGGTGAGGCCGCCGAAGCGGACGGTCAGATCCTCGACCCGCAGCCGCTGGGCTTTTCTGGACGGGCGCTGCAGGTGCACCGGCACATCGACCGGTTCCTGCGCAGGGGCCGTCCGCTGAGGGGAAGTGGAGCCCACACCGAGGTAGCGGTCACGGATCTCGTCGGTCGCCGCCAGCTCGGCCGAGGGCCCCGAGGCGGTGATCGCCCCGACCTCGAGCACGTAGGCGTGATCCGCGACGCGCAGGCCCATCGCGGCGTTCTGCTCGATGAGCAGTACCGACGTGCCCTGCGCATGGATCTGTTCAATGATGTCGCCGATCTGCTCGACCATCTGCGGGGCCAGGCCCAGCGACGGCTCGTCGAGGAGCAACAGCTTGGGCGACGCCATCAGCGCCCGGCCCATCGCGAGCATCTGCTGCTGTCCGCCGGAGAGCAGGCCGCCGCGCGCATCGCGGCGTTCCGCAAGGGCCGGGAAGAGGTCGACGACCCGGTCGTACGCCTCCTTGCGGGCACGCTTGTCGCGGACGGTGCAGCCGCCCACCCGGAGGTTCTCCTCGACGGTGAGGTCGCGGAAGATGCGCCGCCCTTCGGGGACCTGGACGATCCCCGCGCGGACCATCTGGGAGGCGTCCCGCTGGGCGAGGTCCCGGCCCTCGAAATGGATGCTGCCGCCGGTGACCGCGCCATTGACGCTGTGCAGCGAGCGGGAGATCGCCCGCAGCAAGGTCGTCTTGCCAGCGCCGTTGCTGCCGAGCACCGCCACGACGGAACCGCTGTCCACCCGCAGGGAGACCCCGCGCAGTGCCTGAACAGCGCCGTCATAGGCGACGGCGAGGTCGTCCACGGTGAGGAGTGGGTCGGGCACGAGAAGCCTTTCCGTCAGGGAGAGGAGGAAGAAATGCGGCTCGCGACCCGGCGCGGAGCGTCGGCAGGTCGCGGCTGATGCGCTGACGTCAGGCAGAAGTTAGATGTGTTCGTGACGCACGTCAATCATCTGTCTAATATCAAAACGAGGGCGGAATCGAGACGGATCGGTGCCAATGGCGAGGGGTGGCGGTGGGCGGGGGGAGTTCGGAGGAGTCCGGGCTCGGAGGGGGGCGCCGCCCTGAGGCGAGGACCGTTTCACGGCTACCGTCCGCAGGCGTTGGTGTTCAGCTTCTTCGGCGGGGTGGTCCGCGGCCGTGCCCCGCCGCCGGTCCCGACGGTGGTCTTCCTCCGGCTGCTCGCCGGGCTCGGTATCGCCGAGGCCGCCACGCGCGCCACCCTTGCCCGGATGACCCGCAAGGGACTGCTCGAGCGCATCCAGGTCGGCCGGGCCGCGCACTACCGGCTGTCGCCGGGGGCCGAGGCGATCGTGCGCAAGGCCGACGAGCGGGTGTCCGCGCCCGCGCCGTTCGAGCACCCTGACGGACAGTGGACCCTCTTGAGCTGCTCGATGCCGGAGAGCCGGCGAGACCTGCGGCATCAGCTGCGGGCGGCTTTGAGCTTGGCGGGTTTCGGCAGACTGCGCGACGGGCTCTGGATCGCGCCGGGGGCGGTCGACGTCGGCGCCGTCTTCGCCGACGCCGACCTCGCCGAGGCGGCGGGCCTGGCGGAGTGGTTCGCGGCGGTGCCGTTGCCCGGCGTCGGGGTCGAGGACTTCATCCGGCGGGCATGGCCCGTCGGTGAGATCCGGGAACGGCATGAACGGTTTATCGAGGCGTGATTGTCCTGGCCCGAAGGGCGGGATCCACTGGAGCAGTTGACGCTTCTCGGGGCGGACTGGCTGCGAGTCCTGCGGGCGGATCCCGGCCTGTCGGCGCGCTTCCTCCCCGCGGACTGGCCGGCTGCACGGAGCGCCGCGGTGTACCGGCGGTGCTTTGACGCGCTCCTGCTGGCCGGGCAGCGGCGATTGGACAGGGAGCTCGCGCCGGCCGTGCCTGGCTGACGCCGGTGATGTCCCGGGAGTCCTGGCGGAGGCGGGGAGTTCCCCCGCCCGGGTCGTCGGTGCGGCGCACGAGGATCCAGGCGACTCTCAGATATTGTGCAGCTTCTTGACGGTCGCAGCATCTGCGCCTACCTTCGCGGTGTCATTCCTCCGGACGACAAGGACCGCGAAGGCTCGGCAAGCCTCCGGCCAGGCTCGTGCGGAGCGACCAGGACAAAGGAGTCCGCTTCGTGAAGTCCCGCATCAGCAGACGCGCGCTCGTCGCCCTGGCGGCGCTCCTGCTCGCCGCACCCCTCGCCCCGGCCGCCCAGGCGACCGAGACCGGCGCCCACCTGGAGGGCGCGCTGCCGTCCGGCGCGACCTACGTGATGGACAAGCCGGACTCCTGGAACGGCACGGTTCTGCTGTACAGCCACGGCTACAACCCCGCCGGACTGCCCAACCCCGCGCGCAACGCCCCCGACGACGCCACCAAGTCCTTGCTGTTGAAAGACGGTTACGCGCTCATCGGCTCCTCGTACGCGAGCAACGGCTGGGCGGTGACCGACGCGGTGCCGGACCAACTCGCCACGCTCGACGCCTTCGCCTCGCACTTCGGTCCCGCCCGGCACACCATCGCCTGGGGCACCTCCTACGGCGGGCTGGTGACCGCGATGATCGCCGAACGTCACCCCGACCGCATCAGCGGATCACTGTCGATGTGCGGCTTGCTCCAGGGCGGCGTGGCCAACTGGAACAACACCCTTGACCCGGTCTTCGCGTTGAAGACGCTGCTCGCACCGGACACGGACATCCCCCTGACCGGCCTGGGGAGCCAGGAGGCTGCCGCCGAGGCGGCCGACACGCTGGCCTCGGCCGTCACCGAGGCGCAGCAGTCGGCCTCCGGACGGGCCCGTATCGCGCTGGCCGCGGCCCTACAGGACATCCCCGGCTGGAACGACCCCTCCCAGACCCGGCCGGCACCGACCGACTGGGACGCCCAGCAGGCCAACCAGTACCAGGCGCTCATGCTCCAGGTCAGATTCCCCGCCTTCTCCTGGCGGCAGGAGGCCGAGAGCCGGGTCGGGGGCAACATGTCCTGGAACACGGGTGTCGACTACACCGCGATGCTCCACCGCGCGCCCCTCTACAAGGAGGTCAGCGGGCTCTACGCCAAGGCCGGTCTGTCCCTGAAGACCGACCTCGCCACACTGAACCGAGCCCCCCGCATCGCCGCCGACGCCAAGGCCGTCGAACGGATGGCCCGCACCAGCTCCTTCACCGGCCGGCTGACCAAGCCGCAACTGACCGTCCACACCACCGGCGACGGCCTCATCCCGGTATCAGCGGAGAGTGCCTACCGCCGCGCGGTCACCGCGGCAGGCTCCGCACCTCTGCTGCGCCAGGCATTCGTCGAGAACGCCGGCCACTGCACGTTCAGCAGCGCGGAGCAGTCCGCCGCCCTGCACGCCCTGGAGACCCGCATCACCACCGGCCACTGGCAGGGCACAGAGCCCGCCGCCCTCAACGCCCGCGCCGCGCAGGACGACCCCGCCGCGCCTGCCCGCTACGTGCGCTACCACCCGGCACCGCACCCGCGCCCGTATGACCTCGCCCACCCCGCCGACCGGTACCGGCCCTGATGCCCCGCCGCCCGCCGTGCCCACGGTGGGCGGCCTTACCCTTGCCGATGTGACACTCCCCGAAATGAACTCTTCCGACCCGTATGACGGGTACCTCGGTGCCGCCGCGACCGCGCCCGGCAGTCCGCAACTGCGCCCGCAGTCGCTGCTGCTTGCCTTCTTCGGCGACCATGTCCTGGAAGAGGGCCCGCTGTGCGTGTACTCGGGCAGCATCATCGACGTCCTCGGACGTGTGGGAGTCGGCGAGCACGCCGTCCGCTCCACCCTCACCCGCATGGTGAACCGCGGCCTGCTGCAGCGCCGGCGGCAAGGCCGACGCATGTACTTCGGCCTGACCCCGCACGCGACGCAGATCCTCGACAAGGGGCGGGAACGGGTCTGGCACACCAGTGCGGTCAACGACGACTGGGACGGCACCTGGACCCTGCTCGGCTTCTCGCTGCCCGAAGCCTGGCGGCACCGGCGTCACGACCTGCGCTCGCGGCTCACCTGGGCCGGCTTCGGCCCCCTCTACAGCGGACTGTGGATCGCACCGGGTGATGTCGACATCTCCGAGATCGTCGCCGAACTCGGCATCGCCGCCCATGTCAAGATCTTCCACGCGCGCGCCGACGCCGCCACCGACATCGACGTGATGATCCGCGACACCTGGAACCTGGAAGCCGTCGCCGCCCGCTACGCCGCCTTCGAGAAACGCTGGATCACCCACCTCGGCGACTACTCCGCAGACCCGCTTGCCACCCACCTGTGCCTGGTCGCCGAATGGCTGGGAACCATCCGCACGGATCCCCGGCTGCCCGCCCGGCACCTGCCACCCAACTGGCCCGCCCGCTCGGCGGAAGAGGTCTTCCGGCGTATCGCGGAGCAGACCGGGGAGCCCGCCCGTCATGTGGCCGCCGATCTGCTGGAGACGACGGTCCTGGAGACCTCCTGAGCGGTGCTCGGGCACCTGGCGCGGGTCCGGCGGATCACGCCGCGGCGGGCGTCACCGCTCGGCAGGTTCTCCCACCACGGAGGCGACATACTCGAAGGCCATGGCCTCGAGGAGTTCCCTGAGCCCGTGGGCGAGTTCCTGGGCGGCCTCGCCGCGCCAGCCCTCCGGCAGCAGTTGTGCCGGAAGCCCCGGGTCCAGGTAGGGGAAGCGCATCCACTGCTCCAGGGCCAGGGTGTGGACGGCGAAGGCGTCAGGGGGTTCGGTGACGCGGCCTGGCTCCCTGAGGGCGGCCAGCACCGGGGACCAGGAGCGCAGATACCTGTCGTACGAGGCGGCGAGTTCTTCGAGATTCCACGCGCGGCGAACGAGCGCGGCGGTGTCGCCGAGACCTTCGTGGCGGGCGGTGAAGGCGTCGACATACTGCTCCAGGCCGAGCCGGCGCACCCATTTCAGCACAGTGGGAAGGGTGCGGGCGGGAGCGATCCACAGTCCGCTGTCGAGCTGGCCCATGCCGAGCCAGACGAGGCGTTTGCGCAGGGTGTACCGCTTCTCCCGCTCGGCCTCCGGCACCGAGAAGGAGACGATGACCCAGCGGTCCTCCAGCCGGGCCGGCTTCAGCGGGGCGTAGACGACCTCGTCGCCCTCCTCGAAGACGAGCCGCGCCTTCGCGGTCGCTGCATAGCCGCGGACCGTCCCGCGTCGCTGCGGCACGAGCAGATCGCGTCGGGTCATCCGGGTCACGGCCGAGCGCGTCGCCTGGGCCGGCACGCCCAGCCTCTCCATGAGCGTGATCAGGTCGGCCACCGAGGACCAGCCCCGCAGCAGCCGTGAGTAGCGCCCGTAGACGGCCAGGATCAGCAACTGTGTGCTGTTCTTCGCCTCGTCCTGCGGCAGGTCCACGCGCAGCCTCATCCCTCGCCTCTCGTCCTCCGGCCTTTCGCACCCCCATTCTTCCTTGGGGACTCCGCATCCCGAATTTCATGTCGGTTACCTTCCGATCGGGAAGGATCCGACATACTCTGCCCCTGCGTCGCAGCGCCTGATGCACGCACGAGGAGGCATGCCAGTATGAAGCGCGAGCTCTACGACACCGACCACGAGGACTTCCGGGCCATGGCCCGGGCCTTCGTCGCCAAGGAGGTCAACCCGCACCTCGCATCCTGGGAGGCCGCCGGCCAGGTCGACCGCTCGCTGTTCCGGGCCGCGGGCGCCGCCGGACTGCTGGGGCTCGGAGTGGAGGAGGAGTACGGCGGCAGCGGTGTGGACGACTTCCGCTACAACGCGGTCCTCAACGAGGAGTTGTGCCGTGCCGGCGCCACGTCCGTCGTCATGAATATCAACGGCTTCACCGACCTGATCGCCCCCTACTTCCGCGAACTCGCTGCTCCTGAGCAGAAGGCGCGCTGGCTGCCGAGGCTCGCCGACGGCAGTCTTGTCGCGGCCATCGCCATGACCGAGCCCGGCGCCGGCAGCGATCTGCGGGGGATACGTACGCGTGCCGAACGCACCGCGGACGGTTACGTCCTGAACGGCACGAAAACCTTCATCAGTAACGGCATCCTCGCCGACCTGGTGATCGTGGTGGCCCGTACGGATGCCGAGGACGGGCAGGAAGGGCTCAGCCTGTTCGTGGTGGAGCAGGACATGCCCGGCTTCGAGCGTGGCCGCAAGCTCGACAAGCTCGGCCTGTCCGCCCAGGACACCGCCGAACTGTCCTTCACCGATGTCCCTGTACCGGCCGCGAACCTCCTCGGTGAGGAAGGGCAGGGCCTGGCGTACCTGAAGCGGAACCTGCCGCAGGAGCGCATCAGCGTCACCGTGACCGCCGCCGCCACCATGCGGCGGGTCCTGGACACCCAAGGAGCCGCTGGCGCTCGTTCTGGTACCCACCAGGGAGCTGGCGCAGCAGGTCGGTGAGGTACTCACCCCGTACGCCGCGGCGCTGCGGCTGCGGCTCGCGACCGTGGTGGGCGGGGTGTCCGTCGGACGGCAGGCCGCCGTGCTGCGGGACGGCGCCGAGATCGTCGTCGCCACGCCCGGCCGGCTGCACGACCTCATCGACCGTAAGGGCTGCCGGCTGGGACGGGTGCGCATCACGGTTCTGGACGAGGCCGACCAGATGTGTGACATGGGGTTCCTGCCGCAGGTCACCGAGATCCTGGACCAGGTGCGTCCCGACGGGCAGCGCATGCTGTTCTCCGCGACCCTCGACCGCGACGTCGACCAGCTGGTGCAGGACTACTTGCGCGACCCCGCCGTCCACTCCGTGGACCCCTCGTCCGGCGCGGTCTCCACGATCGAGCACCACGTCTTCGTCGTGCACGGTCCCGACCGGTACGCCGTGACCACGGAGATCGCCGCCCGGGACGGCCGCGTCCTGCTGTTCCTGGACACCAAGCACGGCGTCGACCAGCTGACGCGGCATCTGCGGGCCAGCGGTGTGGCCGCCGCCGCCCTGCACAGCGGGAAGGCCCAGCCGCAGCGCACCCGGACCCTGGCCCAGTTCAAGAACGGGCAGGTCACCGCCCTGGTGGCGACGAACGTCGCCGCACGCGGCCTACACATCGACGACCTCGACCTCGTGGTCAACGTCGACCCGGCCACCGACCCCAAGGACTATCTGCACCGCGCGGGCCGCACCGCCCGGGCCGGCCGCTCCGGCACCGTCGTGACCCTCGTCCTCTCGGGACAGCGCCGCGAGACGAGCCAGGTCATGGCCGACGCCGACGTCATCCCCAAGGTCACCAAAGTCCGGTCCGGAGAGGCGGAGCTGAGCCGGATCACCGGCGCCAAGGCACCCTCCGGACAGCCTCTTGACCGCGGGGCGGCCGCACCGCGCCCCAAGAACCACAACGCCCCGTTCCGTGGCCTGGGCAGCACCAAGGACGCGAGGGGTGGCTCTGGTGGCAGGCCGTCCCGTAAGAGCAGCGAGGCCCGCAAGCTCGCGGAGGCCCGCGAGGCGGCCCGGGTGCGGCGCGGCGGCTGAGCTCGGCTTCCCCGGGCTGCGCTTACCGGTAGTTCGTTTAATCCGGCGGTAGAGGTCAATGCCGTGTCCGGTGGTGACTGCGTCGATCAGGGCCTGGAGGTCGGGGTGTGGGTCCTTGTCCGTCCATGCCCGCCACCATCGGCTGAGGGTGGTGGCGGGGGTGAGCCAGGAACGAATGGACCGTAACGCCCTGGGCCAGCAGGGCTGTTGGAGCCGGTGGGGTGTGACCGGGCCCCCTCTCTGGCCCCTCCTCGGGACATGGATCCGGCGCGGTGGCATCCAGGGGCCCGGGTGGGGTGAACCACTGGTCCCAGCAGAACGAGAAGGCGCAGTTGACCAGGGTCTGGTGGCGGCGGATGGCGCGGTCGGAGCGGACCTGGAAGTCGGCCCAGCCGAGTTCGTCCTTGATCTGCTTGTAGCTCTGCTCGATCCATGGCCGCAGGCCGTAGAGATGGACGATCTCGGCGAGGTCGGCCGGCGGGTGCGGGCTGGTGGCGTGGTGGGGTGCGTCGGGGTGGGGCAGGTTGGTGGCCAGGTACCAGGTGGCCTTCTCCGGCAGGCCGGCTGGGTCGGTGGTGGCCACGATCAGCCGGCAGGGTGAGTCGGGGCCGTAGCCGCCCAGGCGGGCCTCGGCGGCCCACCAGGTCTCGGTGTGCCCGTCGCGGAAATGACGCTGAACGGGTGTCCAGTCGCTGGGACGCCTGGCATCGCACCAGGTCAGGGCAGGGCCGCTTCGACGGGGGTGTGCGGCTGGTCGGCCCGGGCCCAGGTGCCGCGGTGCGGCCTGAGCGCGACCGCGTAGGCCAGGCCGGCCTCGCGCAGTGCCAGACACCAGGTGTCGCTGACGGAGTAGGCACAGTCGGCGACCACCGCCCGACAGCCGAAGCCCGCCGCCTTCCCACGGGCCGCGAGAGCGGCGGCCAGCTGCGGTTTCGTACGGAAGGCCGGATCGGCCCGGCCGCGGGCGAAGCGGTGGGCGGGAGTGGCGCGGTTAATGATCAAGCTCAACCTCGACAACATCCAGGTCGCCCAGGCTCCGCGGATGACCCTGTTCGACGGCACGAGCCTGGCAGCCTGGGAGAAGAGAACCGGAGGCGAGGCCGCCTGGCCCGTCGCGTCCGGCTCCATGGAATCCCTCGGTGGCGACATCCGTACCAAGCAGACATTCGGTGACTTCAAGCTCCGCGTCGAGTGGCTCGACCCCAACTACCCGCCGGACGTCACCGGACAAGCCCGCGGCAACAGCGGCGTCTACCTCCAAGAACGCTACGAGGTCCAGGTCCTCGACTCCTACGGCGACACCACCCTGGCCAACGACGAAGCCGGCGCCATCTACAACAAAGGCGCCCCCGACCAGAACAAGTCCACCGCCCCTGGGACCTGGCAGACCTACGACATCACCTTCCGTGCCGCCCGCTACGTCAAGGGCGTGAAGGTCGACAACGCCCGCGTCACTGTCGTCTGGAACGGCACCACGGTCCACAACGACATCGCTGTCGACGGCGGCCCCGGCGGCAACATCCCCGAAGGTCCCACACCCGCAGCGATCCGCCTCCAAGAGCACAACGACCCAGGCGCCAACCCCCGATTCCGCAACGTCTGGATCGAACCCATCGCCTGACCAACCAGCCGTGTGGGCCCCACACTCTCGGGCCCACACGGCCAACACCCAAGCCCTGAGTGCTGTCCGGCGTAGCGGGAGGGGTGCTGCGCCGGACCATCGTCACTGGCCGTGGCGCCCGAAGTCACCGTGTCTCGGGCACCCCCGACCTCAGCGTGCGCGGTGGGAGGACGCGGCGCGCTTGCGGCGGGTCTTCATAAGGATGGCGCCACCGAGCACGGCCAGGGCGAGAGCGCCGATCGCGATCGACAGGGAGGTTCCCATGTCGCCACCAGTCGCGGCGAGGTCGGCGTCGTCCTCGGCGTCGGACGAGGCCGGCTTGGTGCCGTCCGACTGCGGTTCCGCACCCTGCTCGGACGGCTCGTCGGAGGTGGGCTCGGTGCCTTCGGTGTCGGTGGTCGCCGACCCCACGCTGAAGTGCATCTTGAATTCCGCCTCATCGGCGATCCGCGCCTCCTCCTTCGTCGCGCGGTTCGCCAGCTTGTAGTGCTCCTTGTCCGGGCCGGCAGCGTCGAACATCATCCAGTGCTGCCGCTCGTCCCCCTTGTCGCAGGCGCTCAGGACATGCGCCTTGTCGCCGGACTCGGTGCTGCTGAGGCACTGCTTCGTGCCCTTCAGTTCCAACTGGAAGTAGCCGTCGGTGCTGATGGTGCGGCGCCACACGGTGTCGTCCCCGCACTCCTTCTGGGCAGCCGCCTTGCCGGCACCCCCGGATGCCAGGCACCGCCCCTTGGTTCCCACCAGCTGGGCGTCCACCGGCGGCGCCGGCTGGTTCTTGATGAGGTACGGGCTGTTGGCGATGTTCCCCTCGGGGTTCTCGGCGAGCGGGCTGCCCGGTGCGGGCCGCGGGTGGAAGTACGCGAACTCGTCCTTCGCGCAGTCCAGTACGGTCCCCGCCAGCAGGTCGTCGCAGCGCGGTGTCTGGTCGGCGCCGCGGCAGATGGGGTCGTTGCCCTGGTCGTCGGCGCCGTTGCAGTGGTTGAGCCCGAAGGCGTGGATCAGTTCATGGGTGAGGGCTTGCTCGCCCCAGCACCCGAACGTCACCCCACCCCATCCGCCGCCGAGACCACCGGCATGGGCGCCACCGCCGAGTCCGCAGCCGTCCACACCTTCGGCGTCGACAAAGTAGACGGGCTTGTGCCGACCGAAATAGCCGCCGTCGTCCTTGAGCAAGTGCTCCTTGATCCAGTTGTCCGCATGTCCTCGAGCCTCGCCCAGGCTGAGCTTGTCCGGGAGGTCGGCGCCGATCGGGGTGACCTCGATCTGACAGTTGTCGTCCTGCACGAACCGCAGCCTGCGGCTGTCGCCCTGTCCGAAGCGTTGGGCACTCGCCTCGAAGGTCTGGTCGATGTTCCAGGCGATGCGCTTGACGGTGTCACGCATCTCCTCGAGTCGGCTCTCGCCGTTGCGGTACACGTAGAAGACCTGGATCCAGCCCTTGTCCGGACTGTCCTTCTTGTCGCAGGCCACGGGGGGAGTGACCGCAGCCGACAGCTTCCCCGCGGGTGCGGCCTTCGCCGTGCCGGTCCAGCCCGGCAGACCGATCAGGGTCCATGCCAGGGCCATCACCATGCCGAGGATTGCGGGGACGGTGAATCCCCACCTCAGTCTGTGTCGTGTGCTCACACTCGGTTCCTCTGCTCGCGGGACAGCGCGGCAGGGCGGCCCGGGGCCGGAGTGCAGGGGGTCGGGCAGGACCGTAACAACGATTCGCGGCGGGCGTCCAACTGGACCGCCGTCCGCAGCGGAAAGGTAAAGCATCGGTAAAGCGCCGGGATGCGCCGAGTGGCTCTCACTTCTCCCTCAACGAAGGCCAAATACGGCACAGGCGAGAGGAGCAGTGCCAGGACGTTCCCGTGGTCATGAGGACAGGGGGTCAGCGGGTGGCGGTGCCACAACCCCCAGTGCGGCGCCGCTACCCGCCCTGTACGTCACCACGTCACGTATATCCGCCGGACGGACCGCGTAACGGTTCGATAACGCCGCGGGACGGTTTACTCATAGCCTGCTTCCTGCAGAGGAGATGCTTTCGTCCCGTCCCCGGCCCAGAGAATGACCGATATGCGCAACAGCACCCCCGGCGACGCCGCCGGAGCGGCAAGCAGCGACGCCGACCTGACCGTCCACATACGCAGCGGCGTGCCTGGCGACGCCCAGGCCGCAGCGGAGGAGCTCTACCGGCGACACCGCGCTCCGGTGCTGGCCTACGCGCGCACCTGCACCCGGGACTCGCACACTGCGGAGGACCTGACCTCGGAGGCGTTCGCCCGGGCGCTGCGGGCCGTACAGGGCGGCAGCGGCCCTCAGGACGCCTGGCGCCCCTATCTCCTGACGACAGTCCGCCGGACCGCGGCCGCCTGGTGCCGGACAGCGCGTCGCACGGAACTCGCGCCCGACTTCGAGGCCTGGCTGTCCGAAGCACCGATGGCGCAGAGCGGAGAGGAGTGGCTGCTGCACCAGGAGGAGGGCAACCAGGTGGTTCGCGCCTTTCGCAGTCTTCCCGAACGCTGGCGGACCGTCCTGTGGCACTCGGCGGTCGAGGGAGAGTCGCCGGAGCGGATCGCGCCCTTGCTCGGCCTCAGTGCGAGCGGCGTCGCCTCGCTCACGGCGCGTGCCCGAGAAGGGCTGCGGGAGGCGTATCTGGCGGAGTACGCCAGCGATCCGGATGCGTCGGAGGAATGCCGCCATTACACGGGCCTGCTCGCCGCCTCGATCCGCCGCGCCGGGCGCCGCCGCCATCAGGGCCTGGAGCGGCACCTCGCGGACTGCCCCCGTTGCCGCCACGCGAGTCTCGAACTGCGCGACCTGAACAAGACTTTGGGTGTCGTGCTCCCTGCCGGTGTCCTGCTGTGGGCGGGAGCCTCGTACGGGTCGAAGGCCGCCGGTGCCGGCGGAGCCGCGGCCGACCTCCACAAGACCGCATCCGGTATGAGTACGGGCCTCAAGGCGGTCGGCATCGGCACTGTCGTGCTGGCCATCTCCGTCGGCGTCTACCTCCCCTTCAGGGACGGCGACGAGCCCCGAGAAGCCCCCGCTCCGAGGGCAGCCGCCCTCGCCCCCACCTCAACTCCCCCTCCGAAACCGAGTGAGTCCCCGTCATCGTCCCCGAGCCGTACCCCGACGCCCTCGCCGAGCAGGCCCACCGCGTCGCCGCCCCCGTCCTGGTCGCCCGCCGCGACCGACCGGACCCAGCTACCGATCGTGTCCACCGGAAGGTGCATGGACATCGACCCGGTCGAGGGCGCCGAGCCTTACGAGGCCGCGTGTGACGGCAGCCGCACGCAACAGTGGGAGCTGCTCGTCGACCGCGCCGCACACGAGGTACGCCTTCGCAATTACGCGACCGGGATGTGCCTCGCCAACTCGGGTACTGAGGCGGACGGCGCCCCGGTCCGTCAGCAGCGCGCCGCCTGCACGTCGACGGAGCCCACCGCCCGCTGGACGTATCACGCGGGCGGGGACGGCAAGGTCGTTCTCGCACAGCTCGGATCCGGCCTGTACTACCTCGGTCTGGACGACTGGCACAACGCCGCACAGGGCAATCCCCACTCTCCAGCCATCGGCACGACAGCGAACTACTACAACACGCCTTCGCTGCGCTTCCGTTACGCGGGGGACGCCTTCAGCGGTTGACGACCGCCGTCCGGCTGGTGCTCCTCCTCACCAGCCGGTGGCGAAGACCTGCGTCCACCACGGCCCTCCGGATGCGTCGTCGTACATTCCCAGGCCCATTTCCCTGAAGTCGCAGTTGACGATGTTCGCGCGGTGACCTGGACTGTTCATCCACGAGCCCATCACGTCGGCAGGGGACCCCTGGCCTGCCGCGATGTTTTCGCCCACGCTCTGCCAGCTGTAGCCGGCCGCGGTGACACGGTCGCCGGGGCCCTTCCCGTCAGGGTTGGTGTGGTCGAAGTAGTGGCGTGCCGCCATGTCTTCCGAGTGGCGCTGGGCCGCCGTCGTGAGCTTGCCGTTCAGGGCGAGCGGACCGCATCCCGCCTTGCCGCGTTCGGCGTTGACCACTTCGAGGACCTGCTCGGCGACGCCGGCGGGCGCGGCCGCAGCCGGGGGTGCCTGCTGCGGCGTCCGGGTGGGCATGGGCTCCGGCTCAGGCTTCGGCCCGGCGGTGCTCGGCTTCGGACGGGATGCGGCCGTCTTGCTGGGACTCGGCTTGGAGGAAGGGGAGTTGGTGGAGGGAGTGGCGGACCGGGAGGTCGCAGACGGCGAAGGGCTCTGCGGGGCAACGGCCCTCGCCGGAGCGGCCGACTCCACCGCGGCCAAGGGGCGGGGCTCGTCGGACTCCGACGGGTCGCTCAGTACGACGGCGGTGCCCCCGGCGATCACGACCGCGGTCGCCGCGGCCACGACGACGGTACGGCGGCGTTGTGCCGCTCGCTCGCGGCGCACCTCAGCACGTGTGTTGCTTGATATGCCGACTGCCGGTTCGGCAGAGGTGAAGAGCCCCGCTGACGCGTGCGTGGTGCGGGAAGAACGACGTGGCATGTGGACTACTCCGGAGGGGCAGGAGCTGCGTGCGACAGCGGTCGCACGCAGCCCAAGGGGCTGTCACTCCGGAAGAGTTCGGTCCCTGGTAGCCGTCCCGCCGCGTTATGTGCTCGTTACCTCCGTCAGGTGGGCAGGGTCCATTGCTGGTTCGCGCCGGTGTGGCAGGTGTAGAGGATGAGTTTGCTGTTGTTGGCGGTGGCTTCGGCGCTGACGTCGAGGCACTTGCCGGACGCGGTGTTGCGCAGGCGGCGGGTGTCGGTTTCGTAGGCCCACAGCTGGGTGCCGGAGGGCGTGCAGGGAGAGACGGTGACCGGGGTTCCGGCGGTCGTGGCGGCTGCGGTCATGCAGACACCGAGCGATCGGACCGTGCCGTCGGCGGCCGGCGTCCAGGTTTGGTTGGCGTCGCCGTGGCAGTCCCAGATGGTGAGTCGGGTACCGGGAGAGGTCTGGGAGGCGGGGATGTCCAGGCAGCGCCCTGAGCCGACGCCCTTGATCTGGCCGGTCCGGGCGGGGGAGTACACCTCGAATTCGTAGAGCGAGTAGCCGTAGGTGGTGCCGCGCTGGGTTCCGTTCATGCGCACATAGCGGCCGGTGCCGGTGAGGCCGGTCAGGTCGTCCACGCCGCCGTCGCCCTCGGTGGTGCTGTGGCGAGTGGTCCAGGTGGAGCCGTCGGTGGAGGTCTGGACCTGGTAGGCCTTGCCGTAGGCGGCCTCCCAGCGGAGGACCACCCGGCTGATCGGGACGTTCGAGCCGAGGTCGACGGTGATCGAGCTTGGGTCGGTGTGGGCGCTGGACCAGCGGGTGGCCGGGTCTCCGTCGACGGCCTGGGCGGCGGAGAACGACGGTGTCTCGGTCGAGGAGGCCGTCACCGGGCGGTTGTACGCCAGGTTGCCCGGGATCGGCCGCACCCAGCCGGGGGAGCGGCCGATGGTGTCGGAGAGCTGGGTGAACTCGGAGTAGGTCGGCACAGGCTTCGGCGAGCCCCAGGTCTGCTGGGCGATGACCCGCAGGGTGTACTTGATGCCCGCGGCGATCTGGTCCTCGGTCTCGGCGCCCGGCGAGTCGGCCCATACGTGGACGTTGCTACCCAGGTTGCGGGCGGGCTGGTCGATGGTGCCGCCGGCCTGGAACAGGTTGGGATGCCATGTCTCGTAGCCCCACTTGTTGTCCGGCTTGCTGCCGCCCAGCACGTAGTAGGTGGGGTTCCAGGACTGGTTGGAGATGGTGTGGCCGCGGGCGAGTAGTTGCTGCGGCGTGAGTCCGTAGTCGTACCAGTACTCGACATGGATGCTGGCGGCCGGGTTGATCGTGCCGTCATCGTGCCGGATGCCGTCGTTCCACATCCGCATGGTCTTGCCGCCGGCGCGGACGATGTCGTTCGCCCAGTTGATGAAGCCGTAGTAGACGTCCTTGGGCTTGGCGTTCGCGCCGTACTTTGCCTTGGCGTAGGTGTGCAGCTGTGGGTAGTCGCTGTAGCTGTCGCCGAAGTGGCCGATGTATTCGTCCGCGCCGATGTGCCAGTACTTGCCGGGGAACAGCGGCAGGTACTCCTTGATCAGATCGCTAATCAGCGTGTAGGAGGCCTCCTTGGACAGGTCGATGAGGCTGTCGCGGACCGCGCCGCTGCTGGATTTCAGCTTGAGTTCGGGCTTCGCCGCGAGGATGGCGTCCATGTGCCCTGGGAAGTCGATCTCGGGAACGATGGTGATGTGGTACTTCGCCGCCAAAGCCACCAGCTCCCGGATTTCCTGCTTGGTGTAGTGCTGCGCGGAGACGATCTCGGGGTGGGTGCTGGACTCCAGCCGGAAGCCGAAGTTGTCGGACAGGTGGAAGTGGAAGGTGTTGAGTTTGAGGTAGGCCAGTTCCTTGATGTGTTTGCGCAGCCAGTCGACGGTGAAGTACTTGCGGCCCTGGTCGACCATGAGTCCGCGTTCGGGCTTGGCCGGCGCGTCGGTGGCGGTGCCCGCGGCGATGGTCGGCGACTGGCGCAGGAGCTGGAGCACGGTCCGGGTGCCGTAGAACGCGCCGGTGTCCTTCGACGCCTTGATCTCGATGCTCGATCCGACCGTCATCGTGTATCCCTCGGCCGGTGCACTGCCGCCGAGGGAGAGCCGGACGTCCCCGGCCGCGGCCGTGCCGTGCACGACCGGGACAGTCCGGCCGGTCTGCGCGCGCAGATCGTCGGCGAAGGTCCCGGCGTCGTCGTCGAGTTGGGCCGCGAAGGAGGGATCGACCACGATCCTGCTCGCGGCGGTGAAGGTGTACGAGCCGGACGCGGGCATCCATTGACTCAGGGCGGGAATGGCCTGCTGGCCGGGTGCCGCGGCCGGGGCGGCCTGCGTCGGCGACGGTAGGAGAGTGAGAAGCGCGGCGCTCAGGAGCGCGGCGATCACACCGGCAAGGCGTCTCATGGAACTCCTTCGTGAGGATGCAACGGCCGGAATGGGGGGAGTTCGGTGTGGAACGGCATTCCCTCCGTCCCACACCGGGCGTGCTCACCTCAGCTGGGTACGGTCCATTGCTGGTTGGTGCCGGTGTGGCAGGTGTAGAGGATGAGCTTGCTGCCGTTGGCGCTGGCGCCCGCGTTGACATCGAGGCACTTGCCGGAGGCGGGATTGCGCAGACGCTGTGCGGTGGCTTCGTAGGTCCACTGCTGGGTGGAGGCGGCGGTGCAGGGGGAGAGGGTCACCGGGGCCAGGTCGGTGGGGGTGGCCGCGGTCATGCAGACGCCCAGGGCGCGGATCGTGCCGTCGGACGAGAGCTGCCAGGTCTGGTTGGGGCCGCTGTGGCAGTCCCAGATGACGAGCTGGGTACCGGTGGTGGTGCTGGCACCCGGGATGTCCACGCAGCGGCCGGAGCCGACTCCCTTGACCGGGCCGGTCGGTGTGCCGGTGCCGGGGGCGTCGCCGGTGGGCGCGGTTCCGTTGGGCAGTGTGGCGCCGGAGGCGACGACGGTGAAGGCCGCGCTGGTGGACTTGGTTCCGGTCTTGATGTGGAGCGTGCCCGAGCGTGCTGCCGGGTCGAAGAACCAGCCGGTGGTGGCGGCGTCGAAGGCTGCCTTGGTGGCGTGAGCGGTGAGGGTCGCGCCGTCGAGCTTCACCGTGGTCGGGGCGCTGCTGACTCGAAGGTCCAGCTGGTAGCCGCGGGAGGCGGCCTTGCCGGTGTAACTGCCCGGGGAGGCACCGACGTTCACGGTGATGTCGCCGGTTCCCTGGGTCGGCGCGGTGACGTCGACCTTCTGACGAGCGGACGCGCCGGTCCGGTGAGCGCGGGTCACCCCGTCGTCTTCGTAAAGGGTGAAGGAGGAGGAGCCGCGCGGGTGGATGTCGAAGGTGATCGGGGTGTGCGGCTTTTCGCCGCTGTGGTTCATCTGCGGCCACATCGGCACGATCGAACCGGCCTTCACCAGCAGCGGCAGGGTGTCGAGGGGCGCCTTGTAGTCGTCGACCCAGCCCGGTCCGGTCCAGGTCTTGCCGGTCCAGTAGTCGGTCCAGGTGCCGGCGGGCAGATAGATGTCGTCGCGGGTGGAGGTGTCGGAGGTGACGGGGGCGACGAGGAAGGCGTCGCCGGCCATGAACTGCTGGGAGGTGAGGTTGCCCCGGGAGACGGCGTCACCGGGGAACTCCAGGGCCATGGGGCGGACGGTCGGCACACCGGTCTGCGAGGCGCCTGCGGAGTGGGTGTAGAAGTACGGGGTCAGCCGCATCTTCAGCTTCAGGTACTTGCGGTTGACCGACAGGTAGGGCTCGCTGAACCGCCAGGGCTGCTTGTCCTGGTAGCCGGTCGACGGGTTGGTGGCGCCCCAGCCGGACATGGTCATGAACGCCGGGGTGAACGCCTTCCACTGCAGATCGCGGGCGTACGTGGGGCCGGAGCCGCCGTAGATGCCGTCGACATCGCCCGTGGCGTAGTTGAAGCCGGAGAAGCCCGCCCCGGCGATGGCGGGCACGTGCCAGCGCATGTCGTTCCAGGTGCCGTAGGTGTCGCCGGTCCAGACGACGGCGTTGCGGTGAGTGCCGGCCCAGCCGTCGACGGTCCAGACGAAGCGGCGGGCGTCGGAGTTGGACTCGATTCCGTTGACGGCCGACTGGACCCCGTCGAAGGCGGGCTCGTATCCGCCGCCGACCCAGGCGACGTCGGTCTTCACGCCGCGGGATCCGGCGGTGCCGACCTCCCAGGCGATGTTCGACAGGCTCCGCTCGGTCCACAAGCCCGTCTGGAAGCCGAGCTTCTTCAACTCAGTGACGGTGGACGGCAGTTCTTCGTACTCGCAGCCGTAGCCGTCGTTGGGCAGGAGCCAGCCGGACGGCATGTCCTTGGCGCGGGCGTCGCGGGCGTAGGCGAGAACATCAGGGGTCTTGAGGTGTCCGGGCCGGTTCTGCGGTCCCTGCTCCGGGTCGGTGTTGTACGTGGACCAGCAGTCTGCGTTGCCGAGTTCGAGTCCCCAGATGGGGGCGAGGAACGGTTTGCCGGTGACGTCGGTGTAGTCGCCGAGGAGGTTCTTGGGTGTGTCCCCGACGAAGAAGTAGGCGTCGTACCGGCTTTCGTCGTGCCGGGTGGTGACGGGGGAGTGGAAGTTGTACTGGCCCGGCTTCCAGGTGTTGCGCATGACCGCATAGCCGTTGGTCGACATGTAGAACGGCGCGGGGCTGGCGTTGGTGTTCTCCTTCCACTGGTTGTCGACCTTGACCGGGACGGACATGCCGCGCAGCGCCCATTGACCGAGGCGGAGCCCGGTGCCGTAGAACTGCTCGTCGGCACCGCGGGACAGGCTCTGGGTGGCGCTGCTCGCGTCCCAGGTCAGGCCGGAGGTCTCGGACCAGATGAGCGTGTCGTTGTCCGCCTTGTAGAGGGCGAACCGCAGGGGTGACTTGTAGACCCTCAGCGTGAGGGAGTTCGTCGAGATCCGGTAGTGGTCACCGGCATCGGCATACGTCGGGTTGACCGCGCCGAATTCGGTCTTCGTGGCGAGCTTGCTGCCGACGGGGTCCGTGAAGGTGCCGTCGGGGGCGAGCCACAACCGGAAGATGTCGGCGCGGGCGAAGTCGACCCGGACCTTGGCCGGGCCTGCGGTGATCGTGAAGGTGTCGCCCGCCTGGCTGAAGCCGGTGATGGAGCCGACGGTCGCGGCAGAGGCGGGCGCAGCCGTGCCCAGCACATGGGTCAGGCAAGCGATGAGGAGCAGGGCCAGGGGGGCACCGAGTCTGTGGTACCGGTGGCGGACTGGGGGCATGACGGTCCTCTCGGAGGAACGGTCCAGAGCCCCTGCCCGGCGGCACGCGCACCGCGCCTCGACTCAGGTGGAGAACTCCGGACCAGTTGCGGCGGTGCAGGCATGCCAGCTCAGACGTGACGTGTACCCGTCACTTGGGAGGGTAAGAGGGTTTATGTCGACCGTCAAGCAAAAGTGTAAGAGGATACGGCGTAAGGGGGCCGGCTGTGCGGCGGCGTCAGCTTCTCAGTGCGACCGTCGACGCTGAAAGTACAGATGCCCCGTGGCTCGCTTCGCCGAGGTCACTTAGGCGAGCGTGCGGTCGATCGCGTCCGGGGCCAGGGCCTCGTCGATGACCATGACTGCGGCGCCGATGACGCCCACCTGTTCGCCCAGGCGGGAGACGCGGATCTGGAGGTTGGCGGTGGCTAGCGGGAGGGAACGGCTGTAGACGCGCTCGCGGACACCTGCCAGCAGGTGCTCTCCGGCCTCGGCGAGCTCACCGCCGATGACGATGACGCTGGGGTTGAAGAAGCTCACCAGGGAGGCCAGCACGTCACCGACGTTCCGCCCCGCCTCACGCACGAGTGAGATGGCGGCGGGCTCGGCCGCCCGGACCTGGGCGATGACGTCCCAGGCGTTCCGTGCCTCGATCCCCGGTGCGCGCAGCCGGGCTGCGAGGGCGTTGCCTCCGGCGATGGCCTCGAGGCAGCCGGTGTTGCCGCAGGGGCACATCACGTCCGGGTCCGCGTCGGCCACCCGGACATGCCCGATGTCACCGGCGGCCCCCTGGGCCCCGCGGTGCAGCCGGTGCTCCGTGATGAGGCCCGAGCCGATGCCCGTGCCGATCTTGACGAAGATCATGTGCTCGACGTCGCGAATCGTCGACCAGTGCTCGCCCAGGGCCATGATGTTGACGTCGTTGTCGACCAGGACGGGGGCGCCGAGCCGCGAGCCCAGCCACCCCGCGACGTCGAAGTCGTCCCAGCCGGGCATGATCGGAGGGTTGATCGGGCGGCCGGTTTCGTGCGATACGGGGCCGGGGAGGCCGACGCCCACCCCGCTGACCTCTTCGCGTGTGTGCCCGGTCTCTTCGAGCAGTTCGGTGAAGGCGTCGGCGAGCCAGCCGAGGACCGTCTCCGGCCCCTCGGTGATGGCGAGTTCAGTTCGCCGCTCGGCCAGGATGCCGGCGGCGAGGTTGGTGACGGCGGCGCGTGCGTGCAGGGCACCCAGGTCCGCGGCGAGCACGACACGGGCTTCCGGGTTGAATGCGTAGGAGACGGCGGGACGTCCGCCCGAGGACACGGCTTCGGCCTCGGGTACGACCCATCCCTGCTTGAGTAGCGCGTCCAGGCGCATCCCGACGGTGGAACGGGCCAGGCCGGTCAGCTTGACCAGGTCCGCGCGGGTGCGGGACCGGCCGTCGCGCAGGATCGTCAGCAGTTCGCCGGCGCCGGCCGTGTCTGTCGTCAACGTGATCTCCTCCGCTCGCGATCGATGATGTCACAGGCCCGAGGTTCGGATGTCTGACGGTCACTTCCGAGCGTGACCGAGGTGATGGACGCCCGTAGATCCGCGCAGGATCGGCGCAATTGTGCACGTCGGTGACGGAACTGTGTAACAAATCCGCAAAGCGGCGGGATGGATGGGCGAAGCCGGCTCCGGACAGCAAACAGGTTCTGCAGGGCTGTCGACTGCGTTGTCGGTCGCTGGACCAATGGAGACGGACACATGGCTTCTGGACTCGTCACTCCCGAACAGCTCCGCACTCGGCTGGCCGGGCTGCTCTCCCCGGCGGCTCGGGTCTGGGTGGAAGACGCCTGCGCAGTGGTGTCGGAACAACCGGAATCGGTCATGACGCTCTCGGCGGGCGCCGGGCTGCGCTGCGGTTGTGCCGCGTTGGGCCCGGGCTTCGAGGATTGGACGGCGGACGAGGCGGCCCGGGCCCTGATGCTCTGTGCTCTGCCGCTCGACGGCCCGGAGCTGGCCGCGGCTGTCGACTCGGTGTACCACCTGGGGGACAGCTCCGAGCGACGCGCGGTGCTGCGCGCGCTACCCATGCTGGGCGTGGGGGAGCGGTCCGTGGGGCTGGTGCGGGATGCGCTGGGCACGAACGATCCGCGGCTGGTCGCCGCCGCGCTGGGGCCTGGTTCTGCCACGTACCTCGATCAGTCGTCCTGGCGCGACGGCGTGCTGAAATGCCTGTCCTTGGCGATGCCGCTGACCGCGGTGGGGGACCTGTCCCGGCGGACGGACGCCGAGTTGATCCGAATGCTCCGCGACTACGCGGCTGAGCGTGCGGCAGTGGGAGAAGCCGTGCCGGCCGATCTGAACGCCGTCATCGGCCGGTGGGAGGGCTGAACGGAGAACGCCTCCACCTTCTGTTGGCCCTCTGCGCTACTTATGTCGATGAACTGTCGTTAGTCCGTTGACTTCTAACGGAAGTAAGTCCTAATGTGCGCGTCATGCTGATGAAACACCGCTCATCTTCGGATCTTCGGATGGGCATCATTGGAAACGGGTTCATGGAACGGGCGCACGCCCGAACGGTCCGGGAGATTGGGGCGCGGCGCACGGGGGCCGCCGCTTCCACTGAGTTCGGTGCCTGGCGGCTGCCGTGCTGAAGATGACGGGCATCGGCAAGAGCTTCCTCGGGGTGCGCGTTCTGAAGGGGATCGACCTCGAAGTCGAGGCGGGCGAGGTGCACGCCATCGTCGGGGAGAACGGCGCGGGCAAGTCCACGCTGATGAAGATCCTCGCCGGCGTGCACAGCCCCGACGAAGGACGGATCGAGATCAACGGTCAGGAGGTGTCCTTCGCGCATCCGCTGGCGGCACAGCGGGCCGGAGTGGCCATCATCTACCAGGAGTTCACGCTGCTGCCGGAGCGCACGGTGGCGGAGAACGTCTTCCTCGGCCGGGAGCCGGTGCGCCGGGGCCTGGTCGACCGAGCCGCGATGGATGAGGCCACGGCCGAACTTCTGGCCTCCCTGGGGGAGGAGTCGTTCGGGCCGCGTGACCTGGTCCGCCGGCTCTCGGTGGCGCAGCAGCAGGTCGTGGAGATCGTCAAAGCCCTGACGCTGGACGCCCGGATCGTGGTCATGGACGAGCCGACCGCGGCCCTGGCGGAGCACGAGGTGGAACTGCTTTACCGGCTCGTCCGCGAGTTGCGGCAGCGCGGCATCTCCGTGCTCTACATCTCGCACCGCCTGCGGGAGATCTTTGAACTGGCCGACCAGATCACCGTGTTGAAGGACGGAGCGAAGGTCACCACCGAGGCAGCCGCCTGGCTGAACACCAACCGGCTCGTGGAGCTGATGGTCGGCCGCGAACTGGGCGACTACTACCCGCCCCGCGCGACCGCCGCACCCGGACGCGTGTTGCTGTCGGTCCGCGGTGGTGGCAATGCGCGGCTCGACGGGATCGACCTGGACCTGCGGGCCGGGGAGATCGTAGGGCTGGCCGGACTGCAGGGTTCCGGGCGCACCGAGCTGGTGAAGGCACTGTTCGGAGCCGAGCCGTTCACCCGCGGCGAGATGGACCCGCGGCGGACCAGGAGCGCACGCGACGGCATCGCGGCCGGAATCGGCCTGGTCACCGAGGACCGCAAGGCCGAGGGCCTCGCCCTGCACCAGTCCGTCAAGGACAACGCCCTGCTCGTCGCCCGTACCACCCGCGGCCGGTACAAGGGCGCGGTGCTGGACCTGCTCACCCGAGTGCGGCTGGCTCCACCCGACCCCGGCAAGGAGGTCCGCTACCTCTCGGGCGGCAACCAGCAGAAGGTCGTACTGGCGAAGTGGCTGACCGTCGCCCCGAAAGTGCTGCTCTTCGACGAGCCGACGCGCGGGGTGGACGTGGGGGCCAAGGCCGCCATCCACGAACTCGTCCGTGAACTCGCCGAGGATGGGATGGCCGTCCTCCTCATCTCCTCCGAACTCCCAGAACTCATCGGCATGAGCGACCGGATCGTCGTCCTGCGGGACGGCCGGATCGCCGGCCACCTGCCCGCGGGCTCCTCGGAGACAGCGGTCATGCAGCTGGCGGCGGCGTCATGAGCCAACCGACCAAGGCCCTGCGCCCGCCGGTACGGAACGCCACTGTGCGGAAGATCGCCGCGGACAGCCCGGCACGACCCGTCTTCATCGCGCTGGCGGTGGTCGCAGCCGTCGGCTGGATCCTCGTCAACGCCGACGGCGGCCAACTGTTCAGCCAGGACAGCCTGGTGGGGATCCAGCAGCGCTCCGCGGCGCTGGGCATCGTGGCGGTCGGACAGACCCTCGCGATCCTCGCCGGCTCGCTCGACCTGTCCGTCGCCTATCTCATCAGCCTCACCTCCCTGGTGGCGGCGGAGACCATGGCCGAGTACGGAGTCCTCGCCGGGATCGGCGCCGTGCTCGTGCTGAGCGCCCTGGTGGGCCTGGTCAACGGGCTGGTCATCACCAAGCTGAAAGTGCACGCGTTCATCGCGACCCTCGGCGTCGCCCTGATCATCCGGGGCATCCTCGACGACCGCTACGACGGCCCCGCCGGTAGCGTGCCCACCTCGTTCCAGCGGCTGGGCTACGACCGGATCGGACCGATCCCGGTATCGGCCCTGCTCTGGGCCGGCATCGCCATCGCGGCGATCCTCCTGCTGCGCCGGACCACACTCGGATTCCGGATCTACGCGGTAGGAGGCGACCCGGAAGTCGCCCGGCTGTCGGGGGTGCGTACTGACCGGATCATCGTGGCCACCCACGTGCTCTGCTCGCTGTGCGCCGGCGCCGCAGGGCTACTGCTGGCCGCCCGCCTCGGCGCGGGCGCCCCGACCGTCGGCACCGACGGCGGCTACGACCTGGAGTCCATCGCGGCCGTCGTGCTGGGCGGAACCGCCCTGGCGGGCGGACGCGGCGGCGTCGCCGGGACGGTCGGCGGCGTGCTCGTCCTGGCCGTGCTCGACAGCGTCTTCAACCAGCTCGAGGTGAACTCCTTCGCCAAGGACGTCGTGCGCGGCGTCGTGATCGTCGCCGCTCTGGCGGTCTACGCCCGAGGAAGGCGGTCGAAATGACACCACCCAGCTGGACCGTTCAACGGCAGACGGACGACCAGCCGCCCGCACAGCGCGAGGGCCGCCGTCGCCTCGGTGAGCTGAGGAGCGTCCTGCCCGCGCCACGCAACCTGCCCGTCTTCGTCGTCCTCGCGATCCTGCTGATCGCCATCGCCGCCTCGAACTCGTACTTCCTGGAGGCTGAGGGATTCCTCGCCTTCGTCAAAAGGGCCGCGCCACTGGCGATCCTCGCGGCCGGGCAGTACTTCGTCATCGTCTCCGGTGAGTTCGACCTGTCGGTCGGCTCCCTGGTCACCGCCGAAGTGGTCATCGCCGCCCGGCTGATCGATGGAGACGCCTCCGCGACATGGCCCGTCCTCCTGCTGCTCCTGGCGCTCGGCGCCTTGGTGGGCCTGGTCAACGGTCTCATCACCACGCTGCTGAGAGTGTCTTCGTTCATCGCGACGCTCGGGATGATGCTGATCCTCTCCGGGGCGGTCTTCCTGTGGACCGACGGGGCACCGCGAGGCGCCCTGTCCGAAGAGTTCCGGCGGTTCGGGCGGGGCGATCTCGGCCCGGTGCCGTGGTCGGTGGTCATCCTGGCGGTCATCACCGTCGGCGTCGTGCTCTTGATGCGGGCCGGCTTCGGCCGCCGCCTCGTCGCCACAGGCGACAATCACCGTGCCGCCGCGCTGTCCGGCGTACGGATCCACCGGGTCAGGATCACGGCGTTCGCGCTGTCCGGGATGTCCGCCGCGATCTGCGCCATCCTGCTCGGTGGCTTCGCCGGCGTCTCCGCCCAGGTCGGCCAAGGGCTGGAGTTCCAGGCCATCACCGCGGTCGTGCTCGGCGGAGTCGTCCTCGGCGGCGGCCGCGGCTCGATCACAGCGGCCCTCGCCGGAGCCTTCACCCTCGAAGCCCTCTTCACGCTGCTCAATCTGCACGGCATCTCGGGAGCCCTGGAATACACCGTGCAGGGCGCCATCCTCATCGCCGCGGTCGCCCTGGGAGCCGTGCAGCTTCCGCGCCGCTCGCCCGCTTCCTGACTCACCGTCACCTGCAAGACCGGAAGGTAGATCATGAGAGTTCCACCCAGACCCCTCCTCATGGGCCTGGCCCTGACCGCGCTGTTGCCGCTGGCGGCCTGCTCCAGTGACAAGCCCAACGCGTCGGCGTCTTCCTCAGCCTCGGCCTCGTCCGGCGAGGAGAACAACACCGGCGCCCATTCGAAGTTCTTCAACCAGGCTGACTACGAGGCCCAGTTGGCGATGCGGTCGAAGACCCCGCAGGGTCCGCAGGGCAAGCCCTGGGAGCAGATGATCGACCCGGAGATGGTCGACACCGCCAAGTACAAGAAGGACGGCCCGTACAAGCTGTGCTTCTCCAACGCGGCCGTGAACAACCCCTGGCGGCAGGTGGGTTGGAAGACCATGCAGGCGGAGGCCGCTCTGCACAAGGAGATCGCGTCCTTCACCGCCCTTGACGCCGAGGGCAAGGACGACAAGCAGATCTCCGACATCGCCGAGCTGCAGGGCAAGGACTGCGACGCGCTGATCGTCTCTCCCAACACCACCGCGACGCTCACCCCGGCGGTCACCGGGGCCTGTCCGAAGGTGCCGGTCATCGTGTTCGACCGCGGCGTGGACACCGACTGCCCGGTGACCTTCATCAAGCCCATCGGCGGCTACGCCTTCGGCGCGGACGCGGCGGAGTTCCTGATCGACAAGGTCGAGCCCAAGGGCAAGATCATCGCCCTGCGGATCCTGCCCGGTGTGGACGTACTGGAGACCCGCTGGTCGGCCGCCAAGGTGGCGTTGGACAAGTCCGACCTCGACGTCGTCGGAGTCGAGTTCACCGACGGAGACGCGGCCAAGACCAAGTCCATCGTCAGCGACTACATCCAGCGCGAAGGCAAGATCGACGGCATCTGGATGGACGCCGGCGCCACCGCGGTCGCCGCCGTCGAGGCGTTCGAGGACGCGGGCCTGCCCGTGCCGCCGATCAACGGTGAGGACCAGCAGGACTTCCTGCAGAAGTGGAAGGACTCGGACCTCACGGCGATCGCCCCGACGTACCCCACCTACCAGTGGCGCACGCCCGTCATCGCCGCTCTCAAGCTCCTCAAGGGTGAGCAGGTCCCCAAGGTCTGGAACCTGCCCCAGCCGAAGATCACCCAGGAGAACCTCTCCACCTATCTGAAGCCCGGGATGCCGCCCCTGCACTACGCCCTGTGCGGGTGCGAGGAGATGCCCGGCTACCCGAAGAAGTGGGGTGGCAAGGAGTAATGCGGCCCCTCGGCGTCAACACATGGGTCTGGACCTCGCCGCTGACCGACGAGTCCCTGCGTGAACTGGCGCCCCGGATCGCCCACTGGGGGTTCGACGTGATCGAACTCCCAGTGGAGCACCGGGGGGACTGGGACCCTGAGGAGACGGCCGTGCTGCTGAGCGGTCTTGGCCTGGCCGCCTCGGTCGTCCTGGTGATGCCACCGGGCCGGGAACTGGTCGCCTCCCCTGCCGTCGCCGAGACCCAGGACTATCTACGGCACTGCGTCGACGTCGCCGTGACGGTCGGAGCCCCGGCGGTCAGCGGACCGGCCTACGCCTCGGTCGGGCGCACCTGGCGGATGGACGCCGCCGAGCGCAAGGCCGTCTACGCCGAGCTGCGCGAGAACCTCAAGCCGGTCGTGGCCTACGCGGGCGAGCGCGGCGTACGGATCGGAGTCGAACCCCTCAACCGGTACGAGACCAGCGTCATCAACACCGTCGGGCAGGCCCTGGACGCCCTGCCCGAGGAGTGCGGGCTGCTGCTGGACACGTACCACCTGAACATCGAGGAGGCCGATCCCGTCGCGGCGGTCCGCGCGGCGGGCGGCCGGATCGCTCACCTTCAGGTGTGCGGGACCGACCGGGGCACCCCCGGCGCCGACCACTTCGACTGGACCGGCTTCGCCTCGGCCGTCGACGACAGCGGATATCAGGGCCCGCTCGTCATCGAATCCTTCACGGCTGACAACGCCACGATCGCGACGGCCGCCTCCGTCTGGCGCCCCCTCGCGCCGACACAGGATGCCCTGGCTACGGACGGCCTGGCATTCCTCCGCGCCTTGACGCGGATCTAGTGCAGCTCGGAGTCGCCGAGCTGGCCGCTTCGGCCCGGGGGCCCGGACCGGGGCGGCGGATCCCTCCCTGAAAGGTAAACCCGCATGCGCAGATCAGTATTGATCCGTGCACTATCGGCCGCCCTCGCGGCCATGCTGTCCCTCCTGATGCTCCAGGCATATCCCGCCTCCGCACACGACGACGTCCGGGTGCTGCTGTTCACCAAGACCGCCGCCGGCGCGTACCGGCACGACTCGATCCCTGCCGGGATCAAGATGGTCGAGGACCTGGCCGCGGCAGACGGCTTCAAGGTCGTCAAGAGCGAGGACTCGGCGATCTTCAACGCGACGGACCTGGCGGGCTTCGACGCCATCATCATGCTCCAGAACTCCGGCATGGTCTGGGACACCGAGGCCCAGCGCACAGCCATGCAGAACTATGTGCGCAGCGGCAAGGGCGTCGTCGCCATCCACAACACCACCGACATGAACGTCGAGAGTCAGTTCCCGTGGTGGGACCAACTCCTCATGGGCGGCGCTCACATGACCGCGCACTCGGCGACCCTCAAGGGCACGGCGAAGGTCGCCGACCAGGTGCATCCCTCCACCAAGGGCCTGCCGGACCGGTGGGAGCGCACCGAGGAGTGGTACAACTTCGACCGCAACTTCCGCGGCGACGCGCACGTGCTGGTCTCCGCCGACGAGACGACGTACGACGCGGGACCGTCCAAGATGGGCCACGACCATCCGATCTCCTGGTGCCGTCAGGCCGAGGGCGGCAAGGTCTGGGCCACCGCGATGGGGCACACGGCGTCGACGTACTTGGAAGAGAACTTCAAGAAGCACGTGCTCGGCGGTATCGAGTGGGCCTCCGGTGCTGAGCCCGGAGACTGCGGCGGCACCGTGGCCGACCGCTTCCAGAAGGTCACCATCGACAGCCAGCCGGCCCAGCCGATGGCACTGGACGTCGCCGCGGACGGCACCGTCTTCTATGTCGAGCGGCTCGGCAAGGTCAAGATGATCAAGACGGTGGACGGGGTCAGCAAGACCACCACCGTGGCCACGCTGAACGTCTACACCGGCGGTGAGGACGGGGTGCTCGGCATCGCCGCCGACCCGGGCTTCGCCACCAACAAGCGCGTCTACATCAACTACTCACCCGCCGGCAGCTCCGAGATCGTCCGGGTCTCGCGGTTCACGCTCAACGCGGCCGGGACCGAGCTGGACATGGCCAGCAAGAAGGACATCATCGAGATCCCGGCCTGGCGCAACCCCGAGCCCGGACACAGCGGCGGGAACATCGAGTTCGGCCCCGGCGGCAACCTCTACATAGGCGTCGGCGACGACGTCAAGCCCTCGGAGTCCGGCGGGTACACCCCCATCGACGAGCGGGCGGGCCGCGAGCGGTTCGACGCCCAGGGGACCTCCGCCAACACCAACGACCTGCGCGGCAAGATCCTGCGGATCCACCCCGAGGAGAACGGCGGTTACACGATCCCGGAGGGGAACATGTTCCCGCCCGGCACCGCAAAGACCAAGCCGGAGATCTACGTGATGGGCTGGCGCAACCCGTTCCGGTTCAACGTGGACCCGGTGAACGGCTGGATCTCCGCCGCGGACTACGGGCCCGACGCCGGCAGCGCCAACCCCAACCGCGGGCCCGAGGGCATTGTCGAGTGGAGCCTGGTCAAGGGCCCCGGCAACTACGGCTGGCCGTACTGCATCGGCGACAACACCCCCTTCAACGACTACAACTTCGCCACCAACACCTCGGGCGCGAAGTTCAACTGCGCCGCCCCGGTCAACGAATCGCCCAACAACACCGGCCTGACGAACCTGCCGGCGGCCAAGCCCGCGACCGTCTGGTACGACTACCACGCCGGCTCGCCCTATCCGGAGATGGGCACCAGCGGCGGCGCCGCCCCCATGGGCGGACCCTTCTACCACTACGACGCCGCGAGCACCTCCGACCGCAAGTTCCCCCAGTACTACGACAAGACACCGTTCTTCTTCGAGTGGAGCCGCGACTACATCCGCGAGATGCGGCTGGACGGCAGCGGCGACCTCCTGAAGATCAACAACTTCGTGCCCGGCCTCAACCTCAAGTCGCCCATGGACATGGACTTCGGTCCCGACGGAGCGCTGTACTACCTGGATTGGGGCAAGGGCTGGTTCGAGGACCACTCCGACGACGGCGTCTACCGGGTCGACTACATCACCGGCGGCAACCGGGCCCCGCTGGCGAAGGCCAAGGCCACCCCTGACTCCGGGCAGTCACCCCTGCAGGTCGAGTTCTCCTCGGCCGGATCCTCCGACCCGGACGGCGACGCCCTGACCCACGCGTGGGACTTCGACGGGAACGGCACCACCGATTCCACCGACGCCAACCCGACGCACACGTACTCGGCCAACGGCAAGTACACTGCACGGCTCACGGTGAAGGACCCGGGCGGAAAGACCGGCTCGGCGACCGTCGAGGTCGCCGTCGGCAACACGCGACCGGTCGTCACCTTCGAGGATCCGCCCAACGGCGGGTTCCTCGCGGCGAACAACACGGTCCACTACAAGGTGAAGGTCACCGATCCCGAGGACGGCACCGCGATCGACTGCTCCAAGGTGTCCGTGCTCTACGCGATCGGCCATGACGAGCACAGCCACGACGTGGCCACGAAGAATGGCTGCACCGGCTCGTTCCCCACCAACAGCGGGGGGCATGACGACACCGCCAAGTTCTTCCACGTCCTGACAGCGAAGTACACCGACAAGGGGGGCCTTGAAGGCTCGGCGAGCGTCATGCTCCACCCGATGCACAAGCAGGCCGAGCACTTCAGCGACTCCTCCGGGATCCGCATCGTCGAACAGAGCGGGGCGGAGAACGGCAAGCGCATCGGCGACATCTCCAACAACGACTGGGTCGCTTTCAAGCCGCTCAGTCTCAAGAACATCACCTCCGTGTCGTTCCGGGTGGCCTCGCCCGCGGACAGCGGCGGCTCGATCGAACTGCACACCGGATCGGCCACCGGCCCGCTGGTGGCCAGCCAGAAGATCCCGAGCACCGGAGGATGGAACAACTACGTCTCCCTGCCGGCCGTTCCGGTGAACGCCTCCGGTGACACGGACACCCTGTACGCGGTGTTCAAGTCACCGGTCGCCGGGCCCTTCGACCTCGACTCGATCACCTTCCACGGTGCCGGAGTCGGGACGCCGGGAGGCGGTGGCGACATCGAGCCGGGGCATCACTACAGCCTGACGTCCGTGCACAGCAACCAGCTCGCCAACGTCGCCGGTTTCAGCAAGGACGACCTGGCGAAGGTCATCCAGTGGCCGAGCACCGGCAGTGACAACGAGAAGTGGCTGGTCACCTCGGCGGGCAACGGGGCCTACACCCTGACCGCCAAGCACAGCGACAAGTGCATGGACGTCCAGGGTGCGAGCAAGGACGACAAGGCAAAGATCGTCCAGTACGCCTGCCGCGGCGGCGCGAGCAACCAGCAGTGGCGGCTGGAGTCCGCGGGCTCGGGTGCCTGGAAGGTCGTGTCGGTGAACAGCGGCAAGTGCCTGGACGTGCCCGCCTTCGCCAGGGACGCGGCCCAGCTCGAGCAGTACAGCTGCAACAACGGCACCAACCAGCAGTGGAGGCTCACCAAGCTGGACTGAGCCGGTGATCGGGGTGCCCGGCACAGCGGGCACCCCGGTCGTGACCCCTGCGTCCACAGACCCCCCGCGGTCGCTCCTCCCCTGAGAGAACGTCTGGCTCCCCCCGCTGCCATGGACGTTCCACCGGGGCGGCCGCGGGGTCAACTCCCCGTGCGGCGGTGCAGAGGCCGGTGGTCGTCCTCGTCGTGTCCAAGAGCGAATTGCGGCCGCCGCCGGCGGAACCACTCAACCGAAAGGAAAACGCGGATGCTGCTCAGACGACATCGAGACCCCAGGGGCAGGGTGACATGGCCACCCGTCCTCCGTGGACGCCCTGGAGCGATATCGAAAGCGGCCAGGCCGCTGTCGCCCGCAACTGTCCGACGACGTACGCCCATCGTGGCCCTCAGCCTGTTCGCCGTCGCGCTGTCGAGCTTCGTCTCGCCGGCGCGTGCTGCCGAGGACCTGCCGGAACAGACACCCGGTGTCACCCTGCGGACCTATGACGTCGGCGTAGAGCTGTCCGGTATGTGCACGCTGAAGCCGGGGCAGACACCGAACGTCGACAAGCTGATGTCCACCGTCGACTGGACGTCCGCCGCCGACTTCGGACTGACCGACAAGTTCGTCACCGAGGTCATCGCCAACATCAACATCTCCACGGCGGGCTCCCACACGTTCCGGCTCACCAGCGACGACGGTGCTCGGCTGACCATCGGCGGCAGCAAGGTCATCGAGAACGACGGCCGTCACCCCGCGACATCGAAGGACGGCACGATCGACCTCGCCGCCGGCCACCACTCGCTGCGCATCGACCACTTCGACCACTTGTTCGGCCAGCAGCTCAAGCTGGAGTGGCGGAAGCCGGGATCATCCCAGTTCGAGCTCGTGCCGCAGTCGGTTCTGAGCACCGACAAGGACGTGGTGCGCGTGACCGCACCAGGCCGCAAGGAATGCGCCGGTGGGAGCGATGAACCCGGCGACGGTATGCCGCTGAATGCGGTGCACCCTGACTACAAGCTCACCAACCTGCGACCCTCGGGTTTCGAGCCGCAGGTCGGCGGGATGGACTGGCTGCCGGACGGCCGACTCGCCATCACCACATGGGGCGGCTCGGAGAAGAAGCTCGGCGAGGTCTACCTCCTGGACCACGTCACCGGCACCACAGCGCCGGATCGGGTGACGACGAAGAAGATTGCCTCCGGCTTGCAGGAGCCCATGGGCATCAAGTACGTGGACGGCAAGCTCTACGTGTCGGAGAAGTCCCGGCTGGTGGAGCTGAACGACACCAACGGCGACGAGGTCGCCGACGACCTTCGGACCGTGGCCACCTGGCCGTACGGTGGGAACTTCCACGAGTTCGCGTTCGGGCTGCTGTACAAGGACGGGCACTTCTATCTCAACACGTCCGTGTCCATCAACTTTGGCGGCGCCACTACCGACCCGCAGCCGGCGAAGAACCGGGGCACCACCATCAAGGTGAACAAAGAGACCGGCAACGTGGAATACCTCGCAGGCGGTCTGCGCACCCCCAACGGAATCGGCTGGGGCCCGGAGGACGGGATCTTCGCCACCGACAACCAGGGAGGCTGGCTGCCCGCGTCGAAGCTGGTGCACATCAAGCCGGGACGGTTCTTCAACCACTACACCAATCCCGCAGGCCCGTTCGACGACAAGCCGGTGACACAGCCGGTGCTGTGGCTGCCGCAGAACGAGATCGGGAACTCACCGAGCAACCCGATCCACCTGAAGGAAGGCCCGTTCGCCGGGCAGATGCTGATCGGTGACGTGACCTACGGCGGCATCCAGCGGGCGTTCCTGGAGAAGGTCAACGGTGAGTACCAGGGCGCAGTGTTCCGTTTCACGCAAGGGCTTGAGGCCGGCATCAACCGGATCAGCGTCGGACCGGACGGTGCCATCTACGCGGGCGGCATAGGCGGCGGCGGCAACTGGGGCCAGGCGGGCAAGCTCAACCACGGTCTGCAGAAGCTGACGCCCGGTGAGGGCAACGCCTTCGACATCAAGGCGATGCGCGCGGTGGACGGCGGGTTCGAGTTCGAGTACACCCAACCGTTGTCCGCCGAGACCGCGAACGGGCTGAAGGACAAGTACAAGGTGAAGCAGTGGCGGTACGAGCCGACTGCGGGCTACGGGGGGCCGAAGGTTGACGAAAAGTCGCTTTCGGTCGATTCTGCGACGCTGTCCGCAGACCGTAAGAAGGCGACGGTCAAGATCGCGGATCTCAAGCCGGGACACGTCGTGCACGTTCGTTCGCCGCGTCCGTTCAGCTCCGAGTCCGGGCAGTCGCTGTGGAGCACCGAAGCCTGGTACACGCTCAACGCGACCCCGAACGGTTCAGGTACGGATCCCAGGTACGAAGCCGAGAGCGCGCAACTCAGCGGTGGCGCGACGGAGATGCGGGACCACCAGGGCTACACGGGCAGCGGCTTCGTGGCCGGCTACGGGACCGCGGGGGCGAGCACGCAGTTCACCGTGAACGCCGAGTCGGCCGGCACGTACAACGTCGGTCTGCGTTACTCGAACGGTTCGCACCCTTTCACCGGGACCAAGACGATCAGCGTCTACGTGAACGGCACCAAGGTGAAGCAGGTACGGCTCGCCGACACCGGTTCCTGGGATAAGTGGGCCACACAGGTGGAAGCGCTGGACCTCAAGGCGGGCGCGAACACCATCACCTACAAGAGGGACGGCGACGACAGCGGACACGTCAATCTCGATCACCTCACCGTGGCCAAGGCGCAGCGGATCGACTTGTTCAACGGCGGGAACTTGGACGCATGGGAGAAGACAACTGGTGGCGCGGCGACATGGCCGATCGCCAACGGCTCCATGGAGTCCGCCGGCGGGGACATCCGCACCAAGCAGAAGTTCGGCGACTTCAAGTTGCACGCCGAGTGGCTGGAGCCGAACTACCCGTCGGACGTCACCGGACAGCAGCGCGGTAACAGCGGTGTGTACCTCCAGGAGCGCTACGAGATTCAGGTACTGGACTCCTACGGTGACACCACGTTGACGTCCAACGAGGCTGGTGGCATCTATTCGAAGCGGGCGGCGGACCGCAACATGGCGACTGCCCCGGGCACATGGCAGACGTACGACATCACGTTCCGTGCGGCGCGTTACAACAGTGACGGCAAGAAGGTCGACGACGCGCGGGTGACCGTGAAGTGGAACGGTGAAGTGGTCCACAAGGACGTAGCCATCGACGGGGTCACCGGCGGCAGCATCGAGGAAGGGCCATCGCCTGCCTCGATCCGCCTGCAGGATCACGGCGACCCGGGCGAGAACCCCCGATTCCGCAACATCTGGATTGAGCCCATAGCCTGATCCACCGAAGGCCGGGTGACGGTTCTATCGTCACCCGGCCTCTCGGGCGTTCGCCCCGGACACCCTCGTGGGACGCTCATCGCTCACGTGTCTGGGTCTCTTCTTCCGGGATGAGCGTCGTGCATCCCCGCAGCTTCGGTGACGAATGAGTAATGGAGCGGGAGGGACGGTCGCCCCGGCGCTTCTCAGGGGTGACACAACCTTCGCGGGTTGCGCATCAACGCTGAGCCCCAGGCCTCGTCAGATGCTTGAGCGCGACTCTGTTCGGGAGCCATACCGGAACTGTGGCCAGAGAGGAAGAACTCGGGCGGTACCGAATGCTGCCTGAACAGCCGCCGCGTTCGGGTTTTTGCGCGGCTAAAGGGCGGTTCTCCGCAGCGCACACCCCGCTGAAAAAGCAATGGCCAGCAGGTATTCCGGCGTGCCTGAAAGTGTTTTGTCCTCGTACCGGAAAAAGCTAACTCCTCTACCTTGCAAGGTCTTTCGCAAACAGAAAATGAGGGTTACGTTCCGGACGAATTTACCCCCCACTTGCCGTGCACCCACGGGTGCCGCATGCCACCCCTCACACGAAGGCAGGGCCGTGCATAGAGAACGCACCCTCCACACACCACGCCACAGAGGCGTAGCCCTGTTCGCCGGGCTGCTGCTCTCGGTGGGTACAGCCACAGCAGCCGGCGCCCACGAGGGGCACGCCGGCCACGAAACCCAGGCCGCTGCTGCCGCCGACCCGAACTTCGCTCAAGTCCCCCTGGCCAAGGGCGTATGGGAGCTGGGCGAGCCGATGAGCATCGCGGTGCTGCCCGACCGGTCCGTGCTGCATACTTCGCGAAGCGGCACTCTCCGGCTGACCAACGCCGCGGGCATCACCAAGTTCGCAGGCCAGCTCGATGTCTATACCTACAAGGAGGAGGGCCTCCAGGGCGTCGCCGTCGACCCCAACTTCGAGCAGAACCGCGCCATCTACCTCTACTACGCGCCGCTCGACCGTACCGTGCCGGAAGGAGAGGCCCCCGAAGAGGGTTCGGCCCGCGACTTCGAGCCCTACGAGAAGAAGGACGGCTACCGGCTTTCCCGCTTCGTCCTCAAGGCGGACGGGACCTTGGACAAGGGCAGCGAGAAGACGATCCTCACCGTCCCCAGTACCCGCGGCACCTGCTGCCACGTCGGTGGCGACCTCGACTTCGACGCGCAGGGCAACCTGTACCTGTCGACCGGTGACAACTCCAGCCCCGGTGGGGCCACCAGCGGCTACGCGCCGATCGACGAGCGGGCGAACCGTAACCCCATGTTCGACGCTCAGCGAACGGCCGCCAATACCAACGACCTGCGTGGCAAGATTCTGCGGATCAAGGTCGCCGAGGACGGCTCGGGGTACACCGTCCCCGACGGCAACCTCTTCCCCGAGGCAGACGACAAGGACGACAAGACCCGGCCCGAGATCTACGCCATGGGACTGCGCAACCCCTTCCGGATGAGCGTCGACCAGGCCACCGGCACCATCTACGTCGGAGACTACGGCCCCGATGCGACCGGCGCCGCTCCCAACCTGGGGCCCGCGGGAACGGTCGAGTTCGACCGCATCACCAAGCCCGGCAACTACGGCTGGCCGTACTGCGTCGCCGAGAACCAGGCCTACATCGACCGTGACTTGGCCACCGGCGGCACGAAGGGGGCCTTCGACTGCGCCGCGCCCAAGAATGAGTCACCACGCAACACTGGGCGGATCGAGCTGCCGAAGGCGGAGCCCGCCTGGATCTGGTACTCCGGAAACACGGCAAAGTCAGGGTCGACCAACCTCGATTTCGGGCAGAGCAGCGAGGAAGGCCCGATGGCCGGCCCGGTCTACCGCTATGACGCCAACCTGAACTCTCCGGTGAAGTTCCCCAAGGAGTACGACGGAGACTTCTTCGCGGGCGAGTTCAGCAGGAGATGGATCAAGAACATCAAGCAGGGCGCCGACGGGGCGGTCCAGTCGGCCAACGCCTTCCCCTGGTCGGGCACTTCGGTCATGGACATGGACTTCGGCCCCGACGGGGCGCTGTATGTCCTCGACTACGGCACGAAGTGGTTCGGCGGTGACGACAACTCCGCCTTGTACCGGATCGAGAACACCGCAAACGGCCACACACCGGTCGCCGAGATCAAAGCCGACAAGGGCGGAGGCGGCGAGAACGGTCCGTTGAAGGTCACGTTCTCCTCCGAGGGGACCTCGGACGCGGATGGCGGCCAGTTGACGTACGCCTGGGACTTCGGCGACGGCGGCAAGTCGACTGAGCCCAACCCGTCGCACACCTACGAGAAGAACGGCGTCTACTCCGCCTCGGTGACTGTCAAGGACGGCACGGGCCGCGAGCACTCCGCCTCCATGCGGGTCATCGTCGGACCCAAGCCGACGGTGAAGCTCCAGCTGCCCCGTGAGGGACAGTTGTTCAAGTACGGCGACGAAATACCCTTCAAGGTGGAGGTCAACGGCCCCGAGGGTCAGCAGACCGCCTGCGCGAAGGTCGAAGTCAGCTCTGTTGTGAAGCACAACCGTCACGGTCACCCCGCAACCAGGGCCAACGGTTGCGAGGGCACCTTGCGCACCCCTTCGGAGTCGGGTCACGGGCTCGACGAGAATGTCACTCTGGGAATCGCCGCCAAGTACAACTACACGCTCCCGAGCGGCGAGCCCTACGAGAGCGACGACACCACGAAGACCGCCGAGCTCAAGCCCCGTCAGTGGCAGGCCGAGCACTACAGCGAGTCCCGTGACGTCAAGGTCGTCGACCACGGCCAAGCGCGCGGCGGGAAGACCGTCGGCTCCATCCGTGACGGCAGCTGGGTCGCCTACAGGCCGTACAACCTCAGCAACGCCACCAAGCTGACCGCCCGGGTCTCCTCGGCGGGCGCCGGCGGAACACTGGAGGTCCGCGCGGGGGCAGCCGACGGCAAGCTGCTCGGCTCAGCCAAGGTCCCGGTGACCGGTGGCTGGGAGAAGTTCACCGATGTCTCCACCGACCTCAACGGTCCGCCCGCCGAAGGCACCACGCTTTACCTGGTCTTCAAGGGCGAGAGCGGTAAGGATCTCTTCGAACTCGACGACTTCGAGTTCACGACGGGGGCGGCGGCCGGCGCCCGCACCGGCGCGATCAAGGGCGTGGGTGGCAAGTGCCTGGACGTGGCGGGGGGCAACTCCGCCGACGGGACGCAGGTCCAGCTCTACGGCTGCGGCAACAACAACCCTGCCCAGGCATGGACGCTGCCCGGTGACGGCACGGTTCGCGCGCTCGGCAAGTGCCTCGACGTCAAGGACAGGGGCACCGACGACGGGACCAAGGTCCAGCTCTTCAAGTGCAACGACACTCCCGCCCAGGTGTGGGAGCCGCAGGGCGACGGCACCGTCCGCAATCCGCACTCGGCCAAGTGCCTCGATGCCGATGGCACCACCTCGGGAGACGGCACCCGTGTCCACTTGTGGACCTGCCATGCCAAGTCCAACCAGCAGTGGACCCTGCCGTAGGAAAGGAGGCACGACATCATGCGCATGAAAGTCACCAAGGCCGCTTGCTGGTTCTCGGGCGCGCTGCTGTGCGTGGCGGCCTCCCCGGCGGTCGCATCCGCCACGTCGGCGGCGGCTGCGGCGCGGGTCGCCGCGGACCCGGCGTACAAGGTTTTGTAGTCCACAGACCCGGCCCGGGAGCCACGTTCGCGCAACGCGGGCGTGCTCCTGGGCGGGCCCGGCGGATCTCCGCCCCACAACGGGTCCGTGCCGGGGGTGAATCGTCGTCCCCCGGCACGGGCCATCCACTCAGCACACGCACGAACCCGGCAGGGAGGCGCTCGCGATGACCACAACCCCACCGCCAAGTACCGGGAACTGGCTGATCGGAGCCCGCGGAGCCGTCGCAACCACAGTCGTCGTCGGCTGCGCGGCCATCGCGAGCGGACTACGGCCTCCCACCGGGATGGTCACCCTCACGCCGCCCTTCGCCGACTGCGGACTGCCCGCACTCGAATCGCTCGTCTTCGGCGGGCACGACGTGGTGTCCTGCCCGCTGCCGAAACGAGCCGAGCAACTGGCCGCGGAAGGGGTCCTGCCCCACGACATGACCGCGGCCGTACGGGGGGGAACTCGCCGCGGCGGAAGCCGAGGTACGCGCCGGGGGCCCGGGTCGGGGGCGATCTGCGCGACGACCACGAACTGATCAGCCGATTCGCCGAGGACATCGTCGCCTTCCGGATGCGCAACAGCCTTGCCCGGTGCGTCGTCGTCAACGTCGTCTCCACCGAACCCGCCCCGCGCGACGGGACACACGGCTGCCGGCCAGCTCGCTGTACGCGGCCGCGGCCCTGCGAGCGGAGGCGTCGTACGTGTACTTCACGCCCTCCACGGGACTGCACCACCCGGCGCTCGACACGCGGTACGAGGTGCCGGTGGCCGGACGGGACGGCAAGACCGGGCAGACGCTGCTGCGGTCCGTGCTCGGGCCGATGTTCGCCCAGAGGTCGCTCGCGGTGCGGTCCTGGTCGGGCAGCAACCTGCTCGGCGGGGGAGACGGGGCAGCACTGGCCGACCCCGACGCGGCCGCCGTGAAGAACGCGGGCAAGGAACGGGTGCTCGCCGACACACTCGGCGCCACGCCGGAGGGCGGCGTCCCCATCGACGACGTGCCGTCGATGGGCGACTGGAAGACCGCCTGGGATCACATCGCCTTCGAAGGGTTCCTCGGCACCCGAATGGTGTTGCAGACCATCTGGCAAGGCTGCGACTCCGCCCTCGCAGCGCCCCTCGTGCTCGATCTGGCCCGACTGCTCGCCCGGGCCCACGAGGTAGGCCTGACCGGACCTCTGCCCGAGCTGGGGTTCTACTTCAAGGACCCCGACCCCGGAGCGTCCTCCTCGCTGACGGAGCAATACATGGCGCTGCTCGGATTCGCGCAGCGACTGCGTGCGGCGGCGAGCTCGTGAGCACCCTGCGGGACTGGGCGGAACTGCTGCGCATCTCAGCTCTGTTCACCGTACCGGGGGACGTCGTCGCCAGGGCGACGTCCGCAGGCGAGCAGGTCGACTGGCGCGCCGTGCGCGCCATCGGCTGCTCGCTCTGCCTCTATGAGGCCGGCATGGCTCTCAACGACTTCACCGACCGCGGTGAGGGCGCGCGGGAGCGCCCTCACCGCCCTCTCCCCTCCGGGCGGATATGGCCCCGCGCGGCCCTGGCGGCGGCGGTCGGGCTCACCGGGGCCGGGCTCGTGCTCGGCGCCACGGCCGGGCGGTCGGCGGCGACGGTTGCCGGTGCTCTGGCCGCCACGGTCTGGGCGTACGACCTGAAACTCAAGCACACGAGCGCAGGTCCGCCGGCGATGGGCGCGGCCCGCGGCCTGGACCTGCTGCTCGGAGCGGCTGCGGTCGGGGGCAGACTCCGCCACCCCGCCGTGAGCGGCTCGACCCGGACGCCCCCGACCTCTTCGTACGCGCCCTCTATCGCGACCTCAACTCCCAATACGCGCAGTACTTCTGGATACGCGCTTAGACCCCGGCCGCGCCTGCGGGGACTGGTTCGTGTCCGGACTGCCCGGCGGCCGTGGCCACGGCCCGGACCTGACGGGCCAGCAGCGACACCACCGCTGCGAACACAATCAGCAGGCACCACCCGCGAGGGTGGAACGGCCCCGACGGCGCGGGAGACCGGACCGGCCAGCGCGTCAAGTTCACTCCAGTGTAACGAATTGGCAACACGGCAAGACTCGCGCGGCCCACCCCGCTCAGGGAACACGCGGATGTCAGATCGGCTGGTGCCAGTGCGGTCTCCGATGGCACGCACGGGGACGAGGGAGGAAGTGAACAGGCGTGGACACGAGGCGAGCCACACGGCCTGGCCGCCGATGGCCAACTCACGTGCGGCTCCCATCATGGCAACGACCTCGCGGCTCTCCGACCGCCGCGGTTGGCTGCTGTCCACCATCGGGCGGCGGGTCACTTCACCCCGCAGGAGTCATGGGGCGTTGCCTGCCCAGCTCCTCAGGCGAGCGAGCCCTCGCCGCCAACGAACCGAGTGGCAAGCCAAGACTCTCCGCAGGGGTTCACCCTCGGATCGAACTGTCATGGCCAGGACAATGTGCTGGAAGGAAGAGCAATGCGAGCAAAGCGAGTTGGCGGAATCCTGTCCGTGACGACCCTCGGGGTCATCGCGGCCGGAATGGTCGCCGCCCCGCAAGCAAGCGGGATCGTCGACGGCAGGGAGGCCGGTTCGACCCCTGGGGCCGTACGAGTGGCCTTCGGCTGCACGGGATCCGTGATCAGCCCGACCTGGGTGCTGACCGCGAAGCACTGCGTCGACGAAGGAATGACATACGCCGAAGTGGCGGTCGGGAACGTCGATACCGATCACGCTGAAGTCGTCAAGAGCAAGAGCATCCACCTCAATGACAGGGCCGATCTCGCCCTGCTGGAGCTGGAGCGGCCGGTGAACGTCACCTTCGCCCAGCTCGGCGACAAGGTCAACGTGGGCGACACGGAACAGGTCTTCGGCTGGGGCTACGGCAACAAGCTGAGGGTGGCCGACATGCGAGTTGTGGGGGTGGATCACGGGATTTCAGCGGATCGCATCAACGGCAATACCCAGGGCGGCGACTCCGGCGGTCCTGTCTTCGTCGACGGCAAGCAGGTCGGCGTGCACTACGCCGTCGGGCATCACGCGTACCACGTGAACCTCCTCGTTCACCGGCAGTGGATCAAGGAGATCTCCGGCGTGTGACCGGTCATGAACGGCGCCTCCGGTGAAGATGGCCCACACCGCGCGGGCGACGGCGCTGGGCGTCCACACCCGCTGACGGAGACCCCTCCGTCAGCCTCCCGCTGCCTACGGAAGAAGACCTAGTAATGAAGCGCAAAAGGAAGGCAAGATCGATCATCTCGGCGTTGGGTGGGCTTGCCCTGCTCGTCGGCGTGCTGGCCGGTGTGCCCATCGGTTTCGGCGCGGCGACGGCGTCCGCTGCCGCGAGCACGCCCGTCGCGCCGCTGGCCGCTCCGACGATGGGATGGAACAGCTGGAACCACTTCGAGTGCAGAGTCACGCAGCAGAACATCAAGGACGCGGCCGATCAGATCGTCAGCCGCGGTCTGGACAAGCTCGGGTACAAGTACGTGAACGTCGACGATTGCTGGATGGCCTCGACCCGCGACGCCAACGGCCACTTGCGGCCCGACCCCGTCAGGTTCCCGGACGGAATGAAGGCCCTGGCCGACTACGTCCACAGCAAGGGCATGAAGTTCGGCATCTACGAGGCGGCGCTCGGCAAGACGTGTGCCGGACTTCCCGGTAGCGAGGGTTACGAGACCACGGACGCGAAGGACTTCGCGGCCTGGGGTGTGGACCTGCTGAAATACGACACCTGCGGGCGCGACCCAAACAACAACATCGAAAAGCGATACACGGCCATGGGCAACGCCCTGAAAGCCACCGGGCGAGACATCGTGTTCAGCATTTGCAGTTCGGGCGCGGGGAGCCCCTGGGAGGGATGGGGGGCGGCCAGCGGCGGGAGTCAGTGGCGGACCACCCATGACATCACCGCTCGCTGGTTCCTCGACAACAACACGGGTTCGCCGATGGGCGTCCTGGACATCATCGACGCTCAGAAGGGTCTGGAGGTGTTCTCGGGGCCCAGCACTTGGAACGACATGGACATGCTGGAGGTCGGCAACGAAGGGCTGACCGAGGACGAGTATCGTTCGCACTTCTCGCTGTGGTCGCTGATGAACTCCCCACTGCTGTTGGGCAACGACCTGACCAAGATGTCCCCAGACGCCGAGGCGATCGTCAAGAACGCCGACGTCATCGCCGTCGACCAGGACTGGGCCGGCTCACAGGGCAGGCTGATGCGGGACCTGGGCGGCGGCCGGCAGGTCTGGGCCAAGCCCATGTCGGACGGGTCTGTCGCGGTAGTGCTGTTCAACCGGTCGAGCGCCGCGACGACCATCACGACCTCGGCCGCCGAAGTCGGCCTGGGCGGTTCCTCGTCCTACGGCCTCAAGGACTTGTGGAGCAAAACCACGGCCACCTCGACCGGGACCATCTCCGGCCAGGTACCGTCGCACGGCGTCGTGATGTACCGGATGAGCCGTGCGGGAACCAACGCCACGGTGCTGACCGCCGGCACGCACAACATCGCAGACCTGACCCCGCTGGCCGCCTCAACCGGATGGGGCACCACCCGCAAGAACCAGTCCGCCGACGGCAACACCCTCAACATCGGCGGAACGTCCTACGCCAACGGCGTCGGGACGCACGCCGATTCCGGCATCCACTACTGGCTCGGTAAGACCTGCCAGCGCTTCACCGCCCAGGTCGGCGTCGACAGCGAGGTCGGCACCAAGGGATCCGTTCGCTTCCAGGTCTACGGCGACGGCAAACTCCTCACCCACAGCGACGTGAAACGAGGCGGCCAGGCAGCCACCACGCTCACCGCGCCCACCAGCGGCGTCAACACGCTCGAACTCCGAGCGACCGACGGCCGAGACAACATCGGCTACGACCACGCCGACTGGGCCGACGCCAAGCTCACCTGCGGCAGCGGCACCGGGTACGAGGCCGAAGGCCCCAGCGCGACCCGCGCCGGCACGACGAACCTGCGGGCCTGCTCAGCCTGTTCCGGCGGTTCGACGGTGGGCGACATCGGCAATGGCCCCGCCAACCACGTGACCTTCACCAACGTCGTCGCCAACACCACCGGCAACCAGACTCTGACCATCCACTATCTGCTCGACGGAGCCCGGTCGTTCTTCATCAGCGTCAATGGCGGACCGGACACCAAGGTGGACCTGACCGGCACCTCTTGGTGGTCCGTGGCGACAAAGAGCATCACCGTCCCGCTCCAGGCGGGCGCCAACACCATCAAGTTCCACAACGTCACTGCCTACGCACCCGACCTCGACAAGATCACCCTCAGCTGATCCGCGGACACCGGGATTACCAGGCATCGTCGGGCTTTGTGTAGTTGGCAATCCCCATCGACGTCGCTTCGTCCTGGTGATTTAGATAACGGCACACGCTTTCACTTGTTGAAAGCGTGTGCCGTTCTGGCGCTCTTGAGAGTCGTACAGGTCATTCAGGAACCGCTGGCACAGGGCTGATTTGGGTTCTCGGATGCTGAGACGCTCTGTGGCCGATCAGATCGGCGCTGGCGACGAAGATCACGTGTGGGTTACGGCGGGTGTGTCGGGGCCGGTAGGCCACGAAGCTCCTGCTGGATCTGAGGATTGTCTAAGCGTGTATCCAGAAGTTCTGCGCGTTTTGGGAGTTGAGGCTGTGTGTCGCGGGAGGCGTTGACACGGCCCTCGCTGGGCGTTCGATCGAGGTGTCAGCATCGTCCGTCCACCCGGCGAGGTCGTGGTCAGTGTGCGCCCGCCCACCGTGTTCGCCAATGCATCCGACACCGAGTGCATGAGGTTACGCAGTCTGCTGCGGGGCCGTGATGTCCGTGGCGTAGTTGCGGCGAGTTTCCTCCTCGTAGCGGCGGAAGGCACCGGACTGCAGCACAGGCTCAGGAGGAGATCTAGCCGCGATCTGGTGACAGCAAGTTGGGGTCGCTGGCCGTCACGCCCACCCTGCGTCCTGGCGAAATGGCAGGTTGTCCCATCCCTCGACGACACTGCCCCGAACTCCGCCCCGTACTGCGTCCGGCGGTACCCAGAACACACGCCAACTCACCGCGAGCGCACCCCCCTTCATCGGCTTCAACACGCCAATTCGATAGGGAACTGCCTGAGTCCGAAAGAGAACTGGGTGCCGCAGGGTTACGGTGCGCGTGTGATTCCCAGCTGTTCTCACGCCGAGCGTGCAGTGGCCCGGACCTGACCGTGTCAGGCATCGGCCACGACCCGTCGGGCGGCCCGGCGCTCAAGGTGAGCCCGAGAGCTATTCCTTGACGGCTCCGGCGTTGGCGCCTTGGACGAAGTAGCGCTGGAAGCAGAAGAACAGCGCGGCGACGGGCAGGGTGGCCAGCAGGGCTGCGGCCAGTTTCACGGGGTACTGCGTGCCGCCGCCCAGACCGCCGGAGACGAGGCGGGCGAGGCCGGTGGTGAGGGTTTCGTACTGGCTGGACTGGGTGGCCACGAGGAAGTGGGTGAACTCGTTCCACGAGCCCTGGAAGGACAGGATGGTCAGGGTCAGCAGCGCGGGTCGGGCCATCGGCAGCACAATCGACCAGAAGGTACGGAAGACGCCGGCGCCGTCGACGCGGGCGGCCTCCTCCACTTCCCGGGGGATCGACTCGAAGAACTGCTTCATGATGAAGATGCCGGCTGCGTCCACCATGAGCGGCAGGATCATGCCGGTGTATGTGTCGAAGAGGCCGAAGCTGTTGAGGACCAGGAACCTGGGGATCAGCAGCGCCACTCCGGGTACCGCCATGACGGCGAGGATGAAGCCGAACAGCACGGTACGGCCACGGAAGCGCAGGCGGGCCAGGGCGTAGCCGGCCATCGAGTCGAACAGCACGCGTCCGGCGGTGACCACGACGGCGACGAAGGCGGAGTTGCCCAGCCAGCGCAGGAACGGTACCCCCTCACCGGCCTGGCTGAAGCCGAACAGACGCTGGTAGGCGGCCGTCGTGGGGGTGGTGGGGAGCAGACCGAGGGGGTGGGCGGCCGCGTCGGGGTCCGTCTTGAACCCGGTCACCAGCTGGATCACGAACGGCACGATGTACAGCAGGCCGAGCGCGGCCACCGCCGTGTAACCAAGGACGCGCAGGGAGAGGGGGAAGCGGCCGAGCACGGGATGGCCCTGCGCCCGGGCGGCCGGGGACTTGGCGCTCATCGGTTCCTCCGGGTGCGGGGGGTGCGCTCCCGGAGCAGGAAGCGTTGTACGGCGGTCATGGTCAGGATCAGCGTGAGCAGGATGAAGGCGATGGCCGCGCCCTGCCCGAAGTCGGCGTCGCCGAAGGCGGAGGAGTATGACAGGAACGCCGGGGTGAGGGTGGTGTTGCCGGGGGCGCCCTGGCTCATGACGTACACCTGGTCGAAGACCTGCCAGGTGCCGATCAGTCCGAGGGTGAGGACAAGGAAGAGCACGGGCCGCAGCGCGGGCAGGGTCACGTACCGCAGCAGCTGGAAGCGGCTGACGCCCTCGATGGCGGCGGCCTCCTCCAGTTCGCGCGGGATGTCCTGGAGAGCGGCGAGGAAGATCAGCATGAAGGTGCCCGAGGTCGTCCACACGGCGAGCAGGATGATCGTGCACATCGCCACGGATGGCCCGGACAGCCACTCGAACCAGGACAGTCCCATGAACGAGTGGTCGGCGAGGGCGCCCGAGGGGTGGCTGGTGTCGACGATGCCGAGGCCGCCCAAGAGGAGGGAGAGCACGCCGCGGGAGTCGTTGAACCAGTTCGGGCCCTTGATCCCGATCCAGGACAGCACGGTGTTGACGGCTCCGCTGCCCTGGAACAGGAACAGGAAGATCGTGGAGACGGCGATCGAGCTGGTGACCGAGGGGAAGAAGAACGCGGTGCGCAGGGCGCTACGGCCGCGCAGCATCCGCTGGTTGACGACGAGCGCCAGCGTCAGCGCGAGGATCGTCTGCAACGGCACGGTCAGCAGCACGTAGTAGAGGTTGTTGCGCAGCGAGGTCGCGAAGAGGGTGCGGTCGAGGCCGTCCTGGCTGAGCAGGGCCCGGTAGTTGTCGAGGCCGACGAAGTCCGTCTGGCCGCTGAAGGGGTTGGACTGGCCGTCCCAGTTGAGCAGGCTCACCCACAGCGCCATCAGGGTCGGCAGGACGAGGAACAGGCCGAGGACGATCACCATGGGGCTGACGAACAGCCAGCCCCAGGCTCCTTCGGCGCGGCGCCCCACGCGCGGGGCAGGGAAGGCGTGGGGCGCCGCGGCCGGGCCGACGCCGCCGGGCGCGTCAGGTGCGCCCGGCGAGCCGACCGTACGGGGACCCCCGCCCGCGCGGGAACGCGGGGCCGGGCGAGGGTGCTGTGACGTACGCGGGAACATGCTGGCTCACTCGCCTGTCGTGAGGGCCGGTTCGCCGTTGCGCTGCAGGTTGGCGAGGATCTTCTTCGGGTCGCCGGTGCTCAGCGCGGCGAGGTCGGTGTTGAACTGAGTGAGCACCTTGTCGAAGCCCGCGACGGTCACCGGGCCCTGTGCGTAAGCGGTGGCGTCGGCCCACGCCTTGGCGGAGGGGTACTTCTTCGCGTACTCGGCAAGGGCGCTGGTGCGGGAGGGCATCACGCCGAAGGCGTCCGCGTTCTTCATCATCTGCGTGCTGCTGGTCAGGTACTTCACCAGGTCCACGGCGGCTGCCCGGTGGGCGCTGTCCTGAGCCACGCCCCAGCACTGGCTGAAGGCGAGGGTGCCCTGGCCGGCCGGGCCGGCGGGCAGCGGGACCGCCGTGTACTTCATGTCCGGGTAGTCGGCTTTCATGCCGCCGGTGAGCCAGTTGCCCTCGATGGTCATGGCGGCCTTGCCCTTGCCGAGGGCCTCGCCGCCCCAGTTGGTGTCGACCTGGTTGGCGTACTTCAGGGAGCCGGACTTCAGCAGCGACTGCACGTAGTCGAGGGCCTGGGTGTTCTGGGTGCTGTCGGCGGTCATCTTCGTCTGGTCGGCGTCGGTTATCCAGCCGCCGGCCTGTTTCATGAAGACGCCGACGCGTGCGTACTCGCCGTTGATGACCAGTCCGGTGACGTCGCTCTTGGTCAGCTTGGCGGCGACGGTCTTGAGTTCGGCCCAGGTGGTCGGGTAGTCCTTCGCAGTCAGCCCGGCCTTCTTCCACAGGTCGTCGTTGATCGCCAGGGCGAGAGTGGAGGTGTCCTTGGGCAGGCACACCAGCTTGCCGTCGTGGGTGAAGGAGGCGCGCAGCTGGACGGAGAAGTCGTCCGCGTCCTTGATCTGGTCGCCGTAGGCGTACAGAGAGCCGCCCTTGGCGTAGTTGGCGAACTGGTCGGAGTTGACGTAGAAGGCGTCCGGCGGCTTGTGCCCGGCGAAGGACTGGGCCAGCTGCTGGTTGACGTCCTTGGCGACGTCGACGGTCACCGTGTTGCCGGACTGCTTGGCCCATGCCGCCGCCGCATCCTTGACGGCCTTGGTCTCCGCGTCCCCCGAGGAGGCGATCAGCACCGTCAGGTGCTGCTTCTCACGGGTGTCCTGCGTGGTCTTCTTGTCGCTGCCGAAACTCGACGAGCAGCCTGTGGCGGCCAGCATGGCCGCACATGTGACGAGGGCCGCTACGGCCGTACGGTTGCGCATTGCTTCCTCCGAGGGTTACGTGTGGTACTTGCGGCTCCGCCCGGGCACACGAAGGCGTGCGCCAGGGATGTGGGGGTGGAGGAGGGCGGAACGATTCGGGGTGAGGGGACGGGTGGCCGGGGGTGGTTACTCGTCGGCGATGGACGTTGAGATGGTGCTGCTGTCGCGGATGACCAGGGACGGTTGCAGCAGGATCCGCTCGGGCGGTGCGTCGGGTGCGGCGATCCGTGCCAGCAGCAGCCGTACGCATTCCTGACCGACTTCTTCCAGCGGCTGGGCGACGGATGTCAGGGCGGGGGAGAGGATCTCGGCGGTCGGTGAGTCGTCGAAGCCGACGACGGCCACGTCACGGCCGGGCAGCACGCGGCGCTCGCGCAGCGACTGATAGCAGCCGAGGGCCAGCATGTCGCTGGCCGCGATCACCGCGGTCGCGCCGGCGTCCAGCAGCGGCTTCACGGCGGCGCGGGCTGCGTCGATGTCGTTCACACTCTGCCCGCGCCGCCCGCGGGTCGGCAGTCCGTGCCGCTTCATCGCTCGCAGCCAGCCCTCCGCACGGTCGTCACCGGCGCCGGAGGAACCACGTTCCCAGCCCAGGAAGGCGATCTTGCGATGCCCCAGGGCGACCAGGTGCTCGACGGCGGCATCCGTGCCCGAGGCGCCGTCTACGTCGACCCAGTCGCCGACCTGGCGCCCCGACCACATCCGGCCGAAGCCGACGAACGGCACGCCCCGCTTGGTCAGCCATGCTTGGCGCGGGTCGCTGCGGTCGGTACCGCTGAGCACGAAGCCGTCGACCTCGTGCTGGGCCAGCAGTTCCTCGTAGCCCTTCAGGCTTGGGCCGTCGGGCGGGGAAGCGAACAGTAGGATCCGGTACCCGGCCTCGTCAACGGCCTGCGACAGGGCGTGCAGGAAGCGGTCCATGACCGCACCCGCGGCACCGGGCGGAGTGGGCTGGATGCCGTAGCCGATCAGCTTGCTGGAACGGGTGCGTAGTGTCTGCGCGGCTCGGCTGGGGCGGTAACCCGTTTCGTCGATCGCGCGGCGGACCCGCTCCAGGGTCTCGGGTCGCAGTATGTCCGGCGAGTTGATCGCGTTCGACACGGTCTGCGCAGAGACTCCGGCCCGGGCGGCGACCGTCGCGAGGGTCACCGGGCCGCCCTGGGCCGAGGAATTCTTGCTGGAGCGAGGCATGCGGCTCTCCGGCTTGCAGATGAGTTTTGGATTCAGTTTTAGCGTTCCAAAACCGTTGTCAGGACTCTGACGACTGGCTTAGTGTCCTTGGAACGCTAAAACACTGAGAGGTTCTACTCCATTGGACATCACTGTCAAGACTCAGGACCCCAACGGGTCGGTCACAGAGTCCGTCTCTGCAGTCGGTGGACTACAGCCGTTCCTGCATGACGCCGTCGTCACGCTGTGCGCGCCGAGCCTGGTGATCTCACAGGAAAGCGGGCAGCTCAGCGGGGGCGCGGACGGCTTCTACCACGGCGACCGCCGAGCCCTGTCCCGGCTGACGGTCGCAGCGGAGGGCATCGCCCTGGCGCCGGTCCACGGCGGATTGCGGGGAGCGGACCGGGCGGATTTCCGCGCGATCCTGCGGGGCCTCGGTGAGGTGACGGCGGACCCCGCGGTCGCTCTGCGCCGGCTTCGTCGCACGGTGGCCGGCCGACTGGAGGAGGTCTTCGAGGTCACCAACGCGGGCACCGAGCACGTCCACCTCCAGCTGACGGTGACCGCCGGCACCGACCTCGCCACCATGGAGCAGGTCAAGTCGGGCCAGGAGCTGGAGACGGTGACGCCGCAGGTCGCGGATACCGACGGTGTCGGACTGTCCTGGAGCAGCGGCGACTTCAGCGTCCAGTTGGCCAGCGAGCCCGCCCCGGACGCACTCCACGTGCCGACGGGGCAGTTGTCGTACGACATCGATCTCCAGCCCGGTGCTTCATGGAGCGTGACATTGAACTGCACCGCGGCCTATGCGGACGGCGACCAGTTCCCGGCCCCGCCTGGTGACCAACTGCCCTGGCGTGTTCCCGTGGTTCGCAGTGCGGACCGCCGTCTCGAGTGGTGGCTCCAGCAGTCACTGGCCGACCTGGACCGCCTGCGCCTCGCGGACCCGCAGTCCTCTGACCCGGACCGGCCGGACCAGTTCCTGGCCGCCGGCGCCCCCTGGTTCCTGACCCTCTTCGGTCGCGACTCGCTCTGGGCCGCCCGCATGCTCCTCCCGCTCGGCACCGACCTTGCTGCCGGCACTCTGCGCACACTCGCCCGCCGCCAGGGCGCCGTCACCGACCCGGCCACCGAGGAACAGCCAGGCAAGATTCTGCACGAAGTACGCCGGGACACCCTCCAGTTCGCGGACTCCCTCCTCCCGCCGGTGTACTACGGCACCGTCGACGCCACCTCCCTGTGGGTCACCCTCCTCCATGACGCCTGGCGTTGGGGCCTGCCCCCCAGGGAGGTCGAACTGCTACTGCCGCACGCCGAGTCGGCACTCGCCTGGATGCGCAACCAGGCGGAGGCGAGCGGCGACGGCTTCCTCAAGTACGGCGCCCACGGCCCCCACGGCCTGTCCAACCAGGGCTGGAAGGACTCAGGTGACTCCATCCGGCACCGCGACGGCCGCCTCGCCGCGGCGCCGATCGCGCTGTGTGAAGTCCAGGCGTACGCCTACGAGGCGGCACGCGGCGGGGCGTCGCTGCTGCGTGCCTTCGGCCGCCCCGGGGCCGACCATTGGGAGGAATGGGCCGAGCAACTGGCCGACCGCTTCCGCAAGCACTTCTGGGTGGAGGACGAAAGCGGCCCATATCCGGCGGTCGCCCTCGACCGGGACGGCCGACCTGCGGACGCGGTGACCTCGGGCTTCGGCCACCTCCTCGGCACGGGGCTGCTCAACGAGGAGGAAAGCGCACTACTGGCTGCCCGGCTGACTGGCCCCGACCTGGACGCGGGCCACGGCCTGCGCACGCTGAGCAGTAACTCGGTGGGCTTCAACCCCTACGGCTACCACACCGGTTCCATCTGGCCCCACGACACCGCCATCGCTGTACACGGCCTGATCAGGGCCGGCTTCCCGGACGCCGCCGCATCCCTGGCCCAGGGTCTGCTGACCGCCTCGACCGCCTTCGACGCCCGTCTGCCCGAACTCTTCGCCGGCCACGGCACCGAGGCCGGTCCCCGCCCCGCCCCGTACCCGGCATCCTGCCGACCCCAGGCGTGGGCTGCCACATCCTCGGTCCTCGTGCTCCAGGCCGCCCTCGGCCTCCAGGCGGACGCCCCCGGTGGAACAGTCACCGTGACGCCCGGCTTCGCCTCGGCGTACGCACCGCTCACGGTGACAGGACTCCAAGTCGGCGGAGGCCAGCTGGACGTCACAGTCACGGCCGATGGAACAGTGAACGTGACCGCGCCGGAAGGGCTGACAGTGATCACACCCTGATGCCGACCACCCAGCCATCCCGTGGCGCCACGCTGCGGGATGGTCATTGATCACTGGAGGCCGTGGACAGCGGACACCCTGTCCCAACTTCTGTTCGCAGCTACCGGCGTGCCGCGGCCCGTCCGCGTGTGCGTGATGCGTGACGTCCGGGACTGGCAACTTGTGGCCGAGCGCCGCCAGTTACGCGATCTGCCCGGTTTCGAGGACGGCGTCGCCCTCCTCGACCTCTTGGCCTCCCTGCCCGACAAGCGCCGCGAGGCGTTCGTCCTCACGCAGCTGATGGGGCATGCCCTACGCGGAGGCGGCCGAGGTGAGCGACTGCCCCATCGGAACCGTCCGCTCCCGTGTGGCCCGGGCCCGCGCGGCCCTCGTCGAATTGCTGGCGGATGCCGCGGAGAAACGGCAGCGCTTCGCTCCTGGCCCGTAGTCACAGGCCAGGAGCGACGCGTCCGCGTCAGCACGGGCAGGGTGGGTGGCGGTGCTTGGTGACGGTCGAGGAGGGAGTGACCGTCGAGGGGGCGTGCACCGCCACCCGCTGAGCTCGTGCTGATGGGATGTCGGGACCGTTCGGGGTACCGCTCCCTCCAGGCGGTGTCTTCAATGAGTCAGGAGCGTGAGTCGGCCCCACGCTCCCGCTGCTTTGCCAACGCTTTGCCCTTCGGGGCCCTGTCAGGGAGCTGCTCCGAACGCCGCGTCGAACGAGGCCGACGGCGGGTTGAAGTCGTATGCCTTGAGGTGGGCCAGTGCCTCTGGGGCGCCCTGGAGGCGGTCCATGCCGGCGTCTTCCCACTCGACGGAGATGGGGCCCTCGAACCCGATGAAGCGGAGCATGCGGAAGATGTCCTCCCAGCGCACGTCGCCGCGGCCCACCGACACGAAGTCCCAGCCGCGGCGCGGGTCGCCCCAGGGCAGATGGGAGCCGAGGCGGCTGTTGCGTCCGTCGAGGCGCTTGCGGGCGTCCTTGCAGTCGACGTGGTAGATGCGGTCCCGGAAGTCGTAGAGGAAGCCCGCCGGGTCGATGTCCTGCCAGACGAAGTGGGAGGGGTCGAAGTTGAGGCCGAAGCTGGGCCGGTGGTCGACGGCCTGCAGGGCCCGTTCGGTGGTCCAGTAGTCGTAGGCGATCTCGCTGGGGTGGACCTCGTGGGCGAACCGGACGCCCTCGGTGTCGAAGACGTTGAGGATGGGGTTCCAGCGGTCGGCGAAGTCCTGGTAGCCGCGCTCGATCGTGACGTCGGTGGCGGGCGGGAACATGGCGACCAGGTGCCAGATGGCGGAGCCGGTGAAGCCGACCACCGTCTCGACGCCGAAGGCCGCCGCCGCGCGGGCGGTGTCCTTCATCCGGTCGGCGGCCCGTCGCCGTACGCCCTCGGGGTCGCCGTCACCCCACACCTCGCGCGGGAGGATGGCCTCGTGACGCTCGTCGATGATGGCGTCACAAACGGCCTGGCCGACCAGGTGATTGGAGACCGCCCAGCACTTCAGGCCGTACTTCTCCAGGAGTTGGCGACGAGATTCCAGATAGGACGGGTCGGTCAGGGCCTCGTCCACCTGGAAGTGGTCGCCCCAGCAGGCGAGTTCCAGGCCGTCGAATCCGGCATCCGTGGCGATCTTGCAGACCTCCTCCAGGGGCAGGTCCGCCCACTGGCCGGTGAAGAGCGTGAAACGGTGGGTCATGACACACGTCCTTATTCGTGGTCGGTGGTGAAGACGGGGGTGTACGTGCTGTCCTTGGACGCGCTCTCCTCGACAGCGGCGAGCACGCGCTGTACCTGGAGACCGTCGGCGAAGGATGGGGAAGGCTGGGTTCCGTCGGCGATGGCGTGCACAAGGTCATGGGCCTGGTGGACGAACGTGTGCTCATAGCCGAGACCATGACCGGGAGGCCACCAGCCGGCGAGGTAGGGGTGCTCGGGCTCGGTGACCAGGATGCGGCGGAAGCCGGCCTCGGGGGCGGGGGCGGTGCCGTCGAAGAAGTGCAGTTCGTTGAGGCGCTCCAGGTCGAAGGCCAACGAGCCGCGCACGCCGTTGACTTCGAACCGCAGCGCGTTCTTGCGGCCATGGGCGAAGCGGCTGGCCTCGAACGAGGCGAGTGCGCCGGACGGGAAACGGCCGGTGAACAGGGCGGCGTCGTCAACGGTGACCTGGCCCCGGTCACCTCCGGGGCCTGGTGTGAGGGGGCGCTCGGGGACGAACGTCTCGGTCTGCCCGGTAACCCCGATCAATGGCTCGCCCGTCAGGAACTGGGCGAGGTCGACGACGTGCGATCCCAGATCTCCGAGCGCGCCGGAGCCGGCCGTCTCCCGCCGCAGTCGCCACGTGAGCGGGAAGTCGGGGTCGACGAGCCAGTCCTGGAGATAGGTCAGGCGGATGTGCCGGAGTGTGCCGAGCCGGCCCGCTTCGATGAGGGCCTGTGCCAGTGAAATGGCGGGTGTGCGGCGGTAGTTGAAGCCGACCATCGCGATGCGGCCCGGGTTCCGCGCAGCCGCGGCGACCATGGCCTCGGCTTCCGCGACCGTATTGGCCAGCGGCTTCTCGCACAGCACGTGTTTGCCGGCGTCGAGCGCGGCGACGGCGATCTCGGCGTGGCTGTCGCCGGGGGTGCAGATGTCGACGAGGTGGATGTCGTCGCGTGCGATCAACTCCCGCCAGTCGGTCTCGGCGGACGCCCAGCCCAGCCGATCTGCGGCCGCCCGCGCCGCCTGTTCGTTCCGGCCGCACACCGCGGTGAGTTGCGGCTCGAACGGCAGGTCGAAGGCGCGGCCCGCCGTGCGCCAGCCCTGGGAGTGGACGGCCCCCATGAAGGCGTAGCCGACCATGCCGATGCCGAGGACCGGCTTCCGGGTTACGGCGGATTGCGTGTTCGGGGATGTCATGTGCGCGAGTTCTCCTGACGCGGCCGGGGCGGCGTGGTGTGGCGCGCCGCCCCGGGCCTCGGCGACGGTGGGGGGAATCCCCGGAGCGGTTTACTTGAATCCGGTCGCCATGTACTGGTCGACGTTGGCCTTGTCGACGACGGCCGAGTACAGGGTGATGGACGAGGGGATCTCGAACTCCGCCATGCCACCCAGGCCCTTGCTCTGGCCCAGCGCGCGTGCCAGGTCGATGGCGGAGGCGGCCATGGTCGGCGGGTACAGGACCGTCGCCTTGAGCACTCCGCTGTCCTGCTTGATGGCCTGGAAGGCGGAGAGGGCCCCCGCGCCGCCGACCATGAAGAACTCGTCCCGCCCGGCCTGCTCGATCGCGCGCAGGGCGCCGACGCCCTGGTCGTCGTCGTGGTTCCACAGCGCGTCGAACTGCTTGTTGGCCTGGAGCAGTGACGCCATCTTCGACTGGCCGGACTCGACGGTGAACTCCGCCGCCTGGCGGGCCACTTTCTTGATGTTGGGGTAGTTCTTCAGGGCGTCGTCGAAGCCCTTGGTGCGCTGCTGGGTCAGCTCCAGCGTGTCCATTCCCGCGAGTTCGACGACCTTGGCGTTCTGCTTGTCCTTGAGCTGTTCGCCGATGTAGTGGCCGGCGTTGAGGCCCATGCCGTAGTTGTCGCCGCCGATCCAGCAGCGGTACGCCTGCGGGGTGTTGAAGACGCGGTCGAGGTTGATGACCGGGATGTTCGCGCGCATTGCCTTCAGGCCGACCTGCGTGAGGGCCTTGCCGTCGGCGGGCAGGATCACCAGGACGTCGACCTTCTTGTTGATCAGCGTCTCGATCTGGCCGATCTGGGCGGCGGTGTCGTTGGAGCCCTCAGTGATCTCCAGCGAGACGTCCTTGTACTTCTTGGCACGATCACGGGCGTTGACGTTGATGGCGTTGAGCCAGCCGTGGTCGGCCTGGGGTCCGGCGAAGCCGATGGTGACGTGCTTGCCGGGCTTGTCGTCGGCGACGGGGGCCTGTTCGGCCGAGCCGTCGTCGGAGCCGGAGTCGTTGGAGGTGCAGGCGGTGAGCAGCGCGCCTGCCGACACGGCGGCGGTGCCGAAGAGCAGCCTTCTGCGGATGGGGTCGACTTGCTGAGCCATGTTCGTGTCTCCTTGGCTGGCGCTTTACTCGTGGGCGGTGCGGCGTTGGATGAGGACGGCGGCGACGATGATGGCGCCCTTGGCGATCTGCTGGGTCGCGGTTTCGAGGTTGTTGAGAGCGAAGATGTTGGTGATGGTGGTAAAGATCAGGACGCCGAGCACGGAGCCGGTGATGGTGCCGCGGCCGCCGCTGAGCAGGGTGCCGCCGATGATGGCCGCGGCGATGGCGTCGAGTTCGTAGAGGTTGCCGTTGGTGTTCTGGCCGGAGCCGGACAGGATGATGAGCATGAAGGCGGCGATGCCGCAGCACAGTCCGGACAGCAGGTAGAGGTAGAGGCGCTGGCGGCGGACGTCGATGCCGGCGAGCCGGGCAGCTTCGGGGTTGCCGCCGATGGCGACGGTGCGTCGTCCGAACGTTGTCCGGTTGAGCAGCAGCCAGCCGACGACGACGACGACCGCGAAGACGATCACGAGCGGTGGCACCCCGAGGATGTAGGCGTCCTTCTCGCCCAGATCGAGGATCTCGGGGATGGTGACGACCTGGGTGCTGCCATCGGTGATCTGCAGGGCGAGGCCGCGGGCCGAGGCGAACATGGCGAGGGTGGCGATGAACGGCACCATCCGGCCGTAGGCGATCAGCACGCCGTTGACCAGGCCACAGCCCACACCGACCAGGACCGCGGTGAACAGGACGCCGGTGAATCCGAACTCCTGGGTGGCGACCGTGGTCGCCCATACCGAGGCGAGCGCCACGATCGCGCCGACGGACAGGTCGATGCCACCACTGATGATCACCAAGGTCATGCCGACCGTGACGACACCGATCACCGAGGCCTGGGTGAGCACGAGTTGAAGGTTGCTCACAGCCAAGAACTCGTCCGGCTTGGTGACGCCGCCCACGAGCACGAGGATCGCCAGCACACCCAGCAGCGACAGAGTGCGGACATCGAGCCGGAGGCCGAGAGCGGGTCTGCGTGGCGGCGGCGCGGCGGGAGCGGGCTTCTCGGCCGCGGGGGCGGCCGCGGACTGCGTCATGATGCGTTGTTCCCTTCGAGTACGAGATCGAGTACGCGGTGTTCGTCCAGTTGGTCGACGGGCGCGCGGTGGACGACGTGGCCCTCACGGAGCACGAGGGCGCGGTCGGCGAGGCCGAGAACCTCGGGGATCTCGCTGGAGACCACGACGACGGCCATCCCTTCGTCCGCCAGCCGCCGGATCACCGTGTACAGCTCGACGCGGGCCCCGATGTCGACGCCACGGGTGGGTTCGTCCAGGAGCAGGACGCGGCACCCCCTCAGCAGCCAGCGCGCCAGGACGGCCTTCTGCTGGTTGCCGCCGGAGAAGTTCTTGACCTGGGCGTCCGGGTTGTCCGGGTGGAGCACCAGGTCGCGGGTGACCTGCTGTGCCGAGGCACGCTCAGCGGCCCGGTCGATCCAGCCGAGTCGGGAGAACCGGCCGAGGGTGGAGATGGAGACGTTGCGGGTGACGGACTCCAGCATCAGCAGGGCCTGTGCCTTGCGCTCTTCGGGAGCGAGCCCGATGCCGGCGCGCACCGCGGCACGGACGTTGCCGGGCCGCACCTCCTCGCCGTCCACGAACACCCGGCCTGTCGTGGGCTGACGGGCACCGAAGATGGTCTCCAGGATCTCGGACCGCCCGGACCCCACCAGTCCGGCCAACCCCACGATCTCCCCCGGGCGGACCTCAAGGTCGAGCGGCTCGAACTCCCCATGGCGGCTGAGCTCTTCCACTTTCAGCACGGGCGGCACGGCGGAGGTGACCGGATTGGCCGCACGCGGGGAGTAGGGGAAGACGTGCTCGACGGTGCGACCCGTCATGAGGGCGACGATGCCGGGCGTGGGCGTGGACCGGGTCGGCAAGCCGTCGGCGACTGACCGGCCGTCCTTGAGGACGGTAACTCGGTCGCCGATCGTGCGGATCTCCTCCAACCGGTGGGAGATGTAGATGATGGCGACGCCCTCACTCGTCAGGGTGTCCACGGTGCGGAAGAGATTGCGCACCTCATCCGGGTCGAGTGCGGCCGATGGCTCGTCCATGACGATCAGCCGCGCGTCGTGGGACAGGGCGCGGGCCATCGAGACGATCTGCTGCTGTGCGGCGGAGAGTTCGGCGACGGGGGCGGCGGGGTCGATCTCCGTGTGGCCGAGCCGGTTCAGGAGGGCGGCGGCGCGCTGGCGGGCGAGCCGGGTGCGTACGACGAATCCGGCGTGGGTCGGTTCATGGCCGAGGCTGATGTTCTCGGCCACGGAGAGATGCTCGACGAGGTCGAGTTCCTGGTAGATGGTCGCGATGCCGAGCCGCATGGCGTCGATGGGGGACTTCAGCCGGGTGGGCTGCCCCTGCCAGACGATCTCGCCGCCGTCGGGCTGATGGGCGCCGGCCAGGACCTTGATGAGGGTGGACTTTCCCGCACCGTTCTGGCCGAGGAGACAGTGCACTTCGCCCGCGACGACCGTCAGGTCGACGCCGGCCAGAGCGCGGACGCCGGGGAAGGACTTGGTGATCCCGGTCATCCTGAGCAGCGGCGCAGGGGAGTCGGCTGTTGGAGTGTCGGGGGGTGATGGCGGCATGGGACGGTTCCTCGGTTCCGTGGTCGTTCAAGGGCGTGGCGCTGTGTTTCCCGCGCTGTGGGATGCGGGTGTCGGTCGGTGCGCGGTGCGGAGACCGCTCGGGTGGGGCGGGGCCGTAACCGCCGCCCTCGGCGTGGGCTCTTGGCGAGCGCTTTCGACGCCGGGGCGGGCGGGTTCAGGCGCCCCACCGTCGGCGGGGAACTGAGACGGTGGGGCGGGCCTTGGGGGTCACGCCGGGGAAAAGACGCGTTCGGTGATGAGCCGGGCCGCGCCGACGACGCCGGCCTGGGGGCCGAGCTCGCTGAGGACGATGGGAAGGCTGCCGGTGGCCAGGGGAAGGGACCTGCGGTAGACCTGGGTGCGGATGGCGGCCAGCAGCGAGTGGCCGAGACCGGTCACTCCACCGCCGACGACCACCAAGCCCGGGTTGAAGAACGACACCAGCCCGGCGATGACCTGCCCGACGTGGCCGCCGCCCTGCCGGATGAGATCACCGGCCGCAGGATCACCGGCCGCGGCTGCCGCGGCGACGTCGGCCCCGGTGAGCGTGCCCGATGCGGCCAGCCGGTCGGCGAGTTCACCCGGGTGCCCGGACTCCATGAGCGCGTCGCGGGCGAGCGCCGCACCGCTGAAGTGGGCTTCCAGGCAGCCGGTGTTGCCGCAGGCACAGGGATGGCCGTCGGGATCGACCTGGATGTGGCCGATGTCGCCGGCGCTCCCGGTCACCCCGCGGTAGACCTCGCCGTTGACCACGATGCCGCAGCCGATGCCGGTGCCGATCTTCAGGCAGAGGAAGTCCTTGACGTTCTTGGCCACACCTGTGTGCTGTTCCCCGAGGGCCATCAGGTTCGCGTCGTTGTCGACCATGACCGGGCAACCGAGGTCCTGGCTGAGGGCCTCGCGGACGGGGAAGTTGTCCCAGCCCGGCATGAGCGGTGGCGCGACCGGGATGCCCTCGGGGAACCGCACCGGCCCGGGGATGCCGACCCCGGCCCCGTCGAAGCCCTCGGCGATGCCGGCAGCCCTCAACTTGCCGGCCATGTCGAGGACGTGCTCGAAGACCGCGACGGGGCCGTCCCGCACGTCGACCTGCTTGCTCAGATGGCCGAGAACCTCCAATTCCCCGTTGGTGACGGCGACATCCGCCGAGGTGGCGCCGATGTCGACGCCCAGGAAGCGGAGTTCGGGCGCGAGCCGGATGTTGTGCGACCGGCGTCCGCCCCTGGAGGCGGCGAGGCCGTTGTTCGCCACGAGCCCGATCTCCATAAGCCGGTCCACCTCGACGGCGAGCTTGGAGCGGGACAGGTCCACGAACTCGCTCAGCTGTGCACGCGAGTTGGGGCCTTCGTCGCGCAACAGCCTGAGTATGTGCGCCTGATGTGCGTTAGCGGGCCGTGCCGTCATGCGTCTCACGTCGCCCTCCCTCCGCATGCCTTCTAGCTTCGGTGTCTTCAGCGGTGGAACTTAGCAGTGCTCTGACGGTTCTGGAAAGAACTTAGGTCAAGATCTTCGACTACTTCTGATTGTCAGAAGACAAAGGGCATGCTGTGGCGAGGGTTGCGAGCAACGAACCGGTAACGGGGCGGGATGGATGGCGGGTGCTGCGGTCGCCCCAGGCAGGGAGCGGGGAACTTTTGTTCTCTGGCGATGAAAGTCAAGAATTCTTCTGCGTAAGCTCTTTCAAGACGCGCGAAAGAGGGCTAGGTTTCCGACGAACTTGCACGAAAGGCCCTCGTGGCGGGACACGGGGCCTCAAAGACGGGCCCGTGCCGGGGTGGCAACTCACGCCCCCGGCACGGGCCGTCCACCCCTCACACGCATGACGCGACGAGAGACAACGGCAGGGAGGCGGTCGTGGCGACATCATCGACATCCGCACTGGCAGCGCCACGTACGGGAATCTGGCTGATAGGAGCCCGCGGCTCGGTCGCCACCACGGTGGTCGCCGGGTGCGCGGCCGTCGCGGCGGGGCTCCAACCGGCCGTAGGCATGGTCACCCACACTCCGCCCTTCGCCGACTGCAGCCTGCCGGATCTGCCGTCCCTGGTCTTCGGCGGCCACGACGTCGCGGCCTGCCCCCTGCCGAAGCGCGCCGAGCAGCTCGCCGCCCAGGGAGTCCTGCCGCACGATCTGCCGCACGCGGTGCGCGCCGAACTCGCCGCGGCCGACGCGGAGATACGGACCGGCGGCCCCCTCGTCGACGACCTGCGCGACGACCATGAACTGATCAGCGCCTTCGCCGAGGACATCGCCTCGTTCCGTATGCGCAACAACCTCGCCCGATGCGTCGTGGTCAACGTCGCATCCACCGAATCGGCGCCCCGCGCGGGAGACGACAGGCTGCCCGCCAGCTCGCTGTACGCTGCTGCCGCGCTGCGCGCCCAGGCCGCATACGTGAACTTCACCCCGTCAACCGGACTGCAGCATCCGGCGCTGCACGGTCCGTACGAGGTGCCGGTCGCCGGGCGGGACGGCAAGACCGGGCAGACCCTGCTGCGTTCCGTGCTCGGCCCGATGTTCGCCCAGCGCGCGCTCACCGTACGTTCGTGGTCCGGCGCCAACCTGCTCGGCGGGGGAGACGGCGCGGCGCTCGCCGACCCGGACGCGGCCGCCGCGAAGAACGCCGGCAAGGAACGGGTCCTCGCCGACACCCTCGGTACCGTCCCCGAGGGAGTGGTGCACATCGACGACGTACCGTCGATGGGGGACTGGAAGACGGCCTGGGACCACATCGCCTTCGAGGGATTCCTCGGCACGCGGATGGTCCTGCAGACCATCTGGCAGGGATGCGACTCCGCCCTCGCGGCACCGCTGGTCCTCGACCTCGCCCGGATTGTCGCCCGGGCGCACGAAGTGGGGCTCACCGGCCCGCTCCCCGAGCTGGGGTTCTACTTCAAGGACCCCGATCCGGGGGCGCCGTCGTCGCTGGCCGCGCAGTACGCCGCGCTGCTCGTCCTCGCTGTCCGGCTGCGGGTGGCGAAGGCGTGAGCGCGGCACGTGACTGGGTCCAACTCCTGCGCGTCTCGGCACTGTTCACCGTCCCCGGCGACGCACTCGCCGGGGCGGCGGCCGCGGGCGTGCGAGCCGACCGGCGCACGGCGCTCGCCATCGGCTGTTCCCTGTGCCTCTACGAGGCGGGCATGGCCCTGAACGACTGGGCGGACCAGGACGAGGACGCGCGCGAACGCCCCGACCGGCCGCTGCCGTCGGGTCGTATCCACCCGGCCGCCGCCATGGGTGCGGCGGCCGGGCTGACCACAGTCGGCCTGGCCCTCGCGGCCCGGGCGGGGCGCCCCGCGGCGGCGGTCGCAGGCATCCTGGCCGCAACCGTCTGGGCGTACGACCTGAAGCTCAAGCACACCCCCGCGGGCGCCGTCGCCATGGGCGCCGCCCGCGGCTTGGACCTGCTGCTCGGCGCGGTGGCGACCGGGGCGAGGCCTCTCCGCCCCGCCGTGACGCTGTCCTCGGCGGCACTTGCTGCCCACACCTACGCGGTGACTCGTGTCGCCCGCAACGAGACCACCGGCGGCTCCGGCCTGGCTCCGATGGCCGCACTGGCAACAAGTGCCGTCATCTTTACGGCACTTGCATTCAGGCGAGTGGACGGGGCCCCGGGCACGCGACTGGTCCGCGACCTCGCCGCCCCGACCTTCGCAGCTCTGTACGGCGCCACTGCCGCCCGGCCCTACCTCCACGCCGCCCTCAACCCCTCCCCGGACCTCACACAACGCGCCGTGGGCGGCGGCATCAGGTCACTCATCCCGCTCCAGGCCGCCCTCGCGGCCCGCGCCGGCGCCCCCGCATGCGGCGCGGCACTGATGGCACTGGCACCACTGGCACGCCGTATCTCTCGGAAGGTGAGCCCTACATGACCCTGCGCCTGGCCTACGGCACCAACGGCCTCACCGACCTGCGCCTGGACGACGCCCTCTTCCTCCTCGCTGATCTCGGCTACGACGGCGTCGCCCTCACGCTCGACCACATGCACCTCGACCCCATGGCGCCGGACCTCTCCGACCGGGTTGGCCGACTGGCCCGCACTCTGCGCACCCTCGAGCTGTCGGTGACGATCGAGACCGGCGCCCGGTACATCCTCGACGCGCGCCGCAAGCACGGCCCCTCGCTGCTCGACCCCGACCCGGAGGGACGCGCGGCCCGGGTCCGCATGCTGATGCGTGCCGTCCAGATCGCCGCCGACCTCGGAGCGCACGCGGTGCACTGCTTCAGCGGCGTCCTCCCTGACGGCGTCGATCCGGACAGCGCGTGGAAGTGGCTCACCGACGAGCTGTCGATTGTCCTCTACACCGCCACCGGCCTGGGCATGCCGCTCGCCGTGGAGCCCGAGCCCGGCCATCTCCTCGCCACCCTCGCCGACTTCCACCACCTGCGCCACCTGCTCGGCAGGCCCGACGCGCTCGGCCTGACCCTCGACATCGGCCACTGCCAGTGCCTGGAACGCGCCTCGCCCGCCGACTGCGTCCGCAGCGCGGCGCCCTGGGTGCGCCATGTGCAGATCGAGGACATGCGGCGGGGCATCCACGAGCATCTCCCGTTCGGGGCAGGCGAGATCGACTTCCCGCCCGTCCTCGACGCCCTCGCCGACCTCACCCACGACGGCTACCCGGGCCTGATCAGCGTGGAGCTGCCCCGCCACTCGCACGCAGGGCCGAGCCTCGCCAAGAGCTCCCTCCACTACCTGCGTGGCCTTGAGAAAGGAGCACACGCATGACCACTCCGCAGGCCAACGGCCTCATAGAGCTGTGGGAGAGCCTCGACTCTCCGGTCCGCGCCTGGCTGGCCCAGGCCGTGCTCGACGCGGCCGTCGATCAGGACGGTTTCCGGCACTCGCTGCCGGTCTGGGAGGCGCGGTTCGCGGAGGCGGGCCGGCATTGTCGGGGTGCCGAGGACGACGCCCGCGTCCTCCTCCTGCACGCGGTCCAGCCGGCCCCCTCCGCCCTCGCCCGGCTGTACACGCGCGGCACGGCCGCCGAACGCCGCGCCGTCCTCCGCGTCCTGCCCCATCTCCCGCACCTGACCCCCGCCGACGCGCTCCCCTTGATCGAGGACGCGCTGCGCACCAACGACACCCGGCTCGTCGCGATCGCCGTAGGCCCGTACGCCGGCGAGCACCTGGGCGCCCACGCCTGGCGGCACGCCGTACTGAAATGCCTGTTCACCGGCGTGCCCCTGAACGCGGTGACCGACCTCGAACGCCGGGCGGCCGGGGACGCAGAACTGGCACGGATGCTCACCGACTACGCCGCCGAACGCACCGCGGCGGGCCGTCCCGTGTCGACCGACCTCCAGCGCGCCCTGCGCCTCGCCACCCAGGAGTCCTGATGCGCATCTTCGACCCGCACATCCATATGACGTCCAGGACCACCGACGACTACGAGGCCATGCACGCCGCCGGCGTCCGTGCCGTCGTCGAGCCCTCCTTCTGGCTGGGCCAGCCCCGCACCTCGCCGGCCTCCTTTCTCGACTATTTCGACTCCCTTCTCGGCTGGGAGCCCTTCCGGGCCGCGCAGCACGGCATCGCCTACCACTGCACGCTCGCCCTCAACCCCAAGGAGGCGAACGACCCGCGCTGCCTACCCGTCCTTGCCGAGCTGCCCCGGTATCTGGTCAAGGACCAGGTCGTCGCCGTCGGTGAGATCGGCTACGACTCGATGACCCCCGCCGAGGACGCCGCCCTCGCTGCCCAGCTCGCGCTCGCCGCCGAGTACGGCCTGCCCGCACTCGTGCACACCCCGCACCGCGACAAGCTGGCGGGTCTGCGCCGCACCCTCGACGTCGTCCGGGAGTCGGCCCTGCCCGCGGACCACGTCCTGGTCGACCACCTCAACGAGACCACCGTCAAGGAGGCCAAGGACAGCGGCTGCTGGCTCGGCTTTTCCGTCTATCCCGACACCAAGATGGACGAGGAACGGATGGTCGCGATCCTGCGCGAATACGGGCCCGAGCAGGTGCTGGTGAACTCCGCCGCCGACTGGGGACGGAGCGATCCTCTCAAGACCCGCAGGGTCGGCGACCTGATGCTGGCCGAGGGCTTCACCGAGGACGAGGTCGACCGGGTGCTGTGGCGCAACCCCGTCGCCTTCTACGGGCAAAGCGGCCGCCTCGCCCTCGACGTCCAGGCAACCGACGCCACGCACGAGGGCAACTCCGTACTCAGAGGCGGGGAGTGACCGCATGCGCTTCCTCCACCCGGACGGCTCCACCGTCCACCTCGCGTACTGCACCAACGCCCACCCGGCCGAGACCCTGGCGGGTGTCCTGGCCCAACTCCGCGACTACTGCGAGCCGGTCCGCCGCCGCCTCGGCCTGGACCGCCTCGGCATCGGCCTGTGGCTCGCCGAGGACGCCGCGTTCACGCTCATCAGTGATCCCGACGCCCTGCAACTCCTGCGCGCCGAGCTGGCAATGCGGCGCCTTGAGGTCGTCACCCTCAACGGCTTTCCCTACAAGGGGTTCGGCGCCCAGGAGGTCAAGTACCGGGTGTACAGGCCGGATTGGGCCGAACCCGAACGCCTCCGCTACACCGCCAACCTGGCCCGTCTGCTCACCGCGCTCCTGCCAGATGGCGTCAGGGAAGGCAGCATCTCCACCCTCCCGCTCGCCTGGCGGACGTCGTACGACTCCAGGTCGGCTCACACAGCGCACAACGCACTCCTCTCCCTGGCCGAATACCTTGATGCCATGGAGCGATCGACCGGACGGTCGATCAGCATCGGCCTGGAACCGGAGCCCGGCTGTGTCGTGGAGACGACGGCCGACGCCATCGGGCCACTGTTCGACATAGGCCACGACCGGATCGGTGTCTGCGTCGACACCTGTCACCTCGCCACGTCCTTCCAGGACCCGGCGACCGCGCTCGGCAACCTCTGGTCCGCTGACATCCCCGTGGTCAAGGCTCAGCTCTCCGCCGCCCTGCACGCGCAGGACCCGCACCTGCCCGAGGTACGCGAGGCGCTGCGCGCCTTCGACGAACCCCGCTTCCTGCACCAGACGCGGGTGAGGACGACGGAGGGGCTGATCGGCACCGACGACCTCGATGAGGCCCTCGGGCTCGGCGGCCTCCCGGTAACCGGACCCTGGCGTGCGCATTTCCACGTGCCCCTGCACGCGGTGCCCGCGAGGCCGCTGACCTCCACGCTGCCCGTGCTGCGGGACTGCCTCACCCATCTCGTCGGCGGCTCCGTCGCCCGCACGCGCCACCTGGAGGTGGAGACCTACACCTGGGAGGCACTGCCGCCCTCACTGCGGCCTGTCGACCGCGCCGGCCTGATCGAGGGCATCGCCGCCGAACTCGCCTTCGCCCGCGACCTGCTGATCCACCTCGGCCTGAAGGAGCTGCCATGACCGGGCCCACCCCCCTGCTCGTGCTCGACGTCGTCGGCCTCACCCCCCGTCTCCTCGACCACATGCCGAACCTGCGCAGGCTGGCCGAGACCGGCTCCCAGGCGCCCCTCGGCACGGTGTTGCCCGCGGTGACATGTGCGGCGCAGTCGACGTTCCTGACCGGCACCCTGCCCGCCGAGCACGGCATCGTGGGCAACGGCTGGTACTTCCGCGACCTGGGCGAGGTGCTGCTGTGGCGGCAGCACAACGGCCTGGTCGAGGGAGACAAACTCTGGGACGCGGCCCGCCGCGCCCACCCCGGCTACACGGTCGCCAACATCTGCTGGTGGTACGCGATGGGCGCGGACACCGACATCACCGTCACCCCCCGCCCCATCTACTACGCCGACGGCCGCAAGGAACCCGACTGCTACACCCGCCCCGTCGCCCTGCACGACGAACTGACCGACAAATTCGGCACCTTCCCGCTGTTCCGCTTCTGGGGCCCCGGCGCGGACCTGGTCTCCACTCAGTGGATCATCGACGCCACCCGCCACATCAACACCACCCGGCGTCCTGACCTGACCCTGTGTTACCTGCCGCATCTGGACTACGACCTGCAGCGCTACGGCCCCGACGACCCGCGCTCCCTGAAAGCGGCCGCCGATCTGGACACCGCGCTGGCCCCGCTCCTGGATGACGCCCGCGCCGAGGGCCGTACCGTCGTCGCCCTGTCCGAGTACGGCATCACCCGTGTCACCCGCACCGTAGACATCAACCGGGTGCTGCGCCGCGCGGGCCTGCTGGAGGTGCACACACAGGACGGCATGGAGTACCTGGACCCGATGGCGTCACGGGCGTTCGCGGTCGCCGACCACCAGATCGCCCACGTGTATGTGCGCCGCCCGGAGGACCTGGACGCGACCCGTGCCGCGCTGGAAGGACTGCCCGGCCTCGGTCAACTCCTTGACGACGAAGGCAAGAAGGCGCAGGGACTGAACCACCCGCGCTCCGGGGAACTGGTCGCGATCGCGGAGCCCGACGCCTGGTTCACCTACTACTACTGGCTCGACGACGCCCGCGCACCCGACTTCGCGCGGCTGGTCGAGATCCATCGCAAACCCGGCTACGACCCGGTCGAACTCTTCATGGACCCGCTCGACCCCTACGTCATGGTCAAGGCCGCGACAGCCCTGGCGCGCAAGAAGCTCGGCATGCGGTACCGCATGGCGGTCGTACCGCTCGATCCCTCGCCGGTACGTGGCAGTCACGGCCGGCTGCCCGAGGACCCGGAGGACGGCCCTCTCATCCTCTGCTCCGACCGGCATGCCGTCACTGGCCCGGTCCGGGCCACGGAGGTGAAGAACCTGCTACTGGGTCTTGCGGGGGCGCCCTGATGGCGTCGTGGCGCCGCACCGGGCCCCAACCCGCAGGGTGGCAACCGTACGGACACCGGCTCGGCGTGCCAGAGGCGTCGGTACGGCGGGTTGGGGGTCCCGGGGCGGCTGTCCGGATTGCGGCTCACGCCGACTTCAACTTGGGCCTAAGTCCCCTTTGTTGGTCGATATCATGCGAGCCCTTATGACGGATGTCAAGCAAAAGCACATGCATGTAAGGCTTCTGTTAAGACTCTTGACGAGCAAAAGGGGGCCTGTCACTGTGGCGGCGCGTCCCGGACGCCGGCGGGTGGCACGCCGGCAGGGGCGGGTGATCCAGCCTCTCGACGCGGTCGGCGAGCGTGTCGAATGTCGAAAGGCAACTTCGTGTCTCGAAGAACACGTCCCTGGCGTGCGGCAACGGTGTCGTTCATGCTGATGGCCGCGTCACTCTCAGCGGTTGCCGGGCTCTCCACCCCCGCTGCCGCGCATGACATCGTTCCCGAGGACTTCTCGGAGGTCACCCTCGCAAAGGGCGGCGGGGAGCTCGGTGAGCCCATCGCGATGGAGGTGCTGCCCGACCTCTCGGTCCTGCACACCGCGCGGGACGGCAAGCTGCGGCGTACCGACAAGAGCGGCAACACCACCGTCATCGGCTCGCTTCCGGTCTACACGCATGACGAGGAAGGCCTGCAGGGCGTCGGCGTCGACCCCGGGTTCGTCTCGAACCGGCGGATCTACCTCTACTACGCGCCCGCCTCGGAGAACGTGAACCGCCTGTCCCGGTTCACGCTGAAGGCCGACTACACCCTCGACACGACGAGCGAAGTGAAGATCCTCGATGTCGCCTCGACCCGGGGCATCTGCTGTCACGTGGGCGGCGACATCGACTTCGACTCCGCCGGCAACCTGTATCTCTCGACCGGGGACGACACCAACCCGTTCGCCACCGGCTACGCGCCGCTGGACGAGCAGCCCGGCCGCGAGGCCTACGACGCCCAGCGCACCTCGGCCAACACTAATGACCTGCGCGGCAAGATCCTCCGGATCAAGGTCAACGACAACGGCAGCTACTCGATCCCACAGGGCAACCTCTTCGCGCCCGGCACGGCCAAGACCCGGCCCGAGATCTACGCGATGGGCCTGCGGAACCCGTACCGCATGAACATCGACAAGCAGACCGGCGCGATCTACGTGGGCGACTACGGCCCCGACGGCGGCCCCACCGACCCCAACCGCGGTCCGTCAGGGCAGGTCGAGTTCAACCGGATCACCGGCCCCGGCAACTACGGCTGGCCCTACTGCACCGGCACCAACACCACGGCCGAGACATACAACGACTGGAACTTCGCGACCAACACGACCGGACCGAAGTACGACTGTGCCGGCGGCCCCACCAACAACTCCCCGAACAACACCGGCTTGGCGAAGCTCCCCCCGGCCAAGCCGTCCTGGATCCGCTACGGCGGCGACGCCGGCAGCCCGCCGGAGTTCGGCGGGGGCGGGGAAGGGCCGATGGCCGGTCCGGTCTACCGCTACGACGCGGCCAACCCCTCGACCACCAAGTTCCCGCAGTCGCTCAGCGAGCACTTCTTCGCCGGCGAGTTCGCCCGCGGCTGGATCAAGGCCGTCCATGTCACCTCCGGCGGAGGCGTGGGTGAGATCAGCACCTTCAAGGACAGCCCGTCGGACAACGTCAACCAGGTGATGGACGTCGAGTTCGGGCCGGACGGCGCCCTGTATGTCCTGGACTACGGCACCGGCGGGAACTTCGAGCCGAACGAGAACTCCCGGCTGCTGCGGTACGACTACGTCGGATCTGGCGGCAACCATGCCCCGGTGGCCGAGGCCGCCGCGAACCCCCAGTACGGGCACGCACCGCTCGCGGTGAACTTCTCCTCCGCCGGGTCGAAGGATCCGGACGGCGATGCGATCAGCTTCTCGTGGGCGTTCGGGGACGGACAGACCTCGACCGAGGCCAACCCGTCCCACACCTACACCGCCAACGGCACCTACAAGGCGACCCTGACCGTCCGCGATTCCAACGGCGCCACCGCGACGGCCGACGCGGTCATCGGGGTCGGGAACACTCCGCCGACCGTCACGGTCAGCCAGCCGGTGGACGGCCAGCTGGTCTCCTACGGCGACATCATCCCGTTCCAGTTCACCGCGACCGACGCCGAGGACGGCTCCTCACCCGACTGCAACCGGGCCTCGATGACCAACCTGGTCCGGCACGACACCCCTCCGACCACACACACGCACGCGCTGACCTCGGAGAAGGGCTGCTCGGGATGGATCGAGGCGCAGGACTCCAACGAGGGTGACGCCGCGCGGCTCTTCCCCGTATTCGACGCCGCGTACACCGACAGCAAGGCCCTCCCGGGCGGCAAGCGCGTCACCACCCAGCTGCGCAAGCGGCAGGCCGAGCACTACGACAAGTCCTCGGGCGTCAGGCCGTACGACAAGACCGCCGCGGAAGGCGGGCAGACCGTCGGCGACATCGACAACGGTGACTGGATCTCCTTCGCGCCCTACCGTCTGGAGAAGGTGAAGTCGTTCACCGCCCGGGTCTCCTCCGGCGGTGTCGGCGGCACGCTGCAGATCCGGTCGGGCTCGCCCACCGGACCCGTACTGGGCTCGGCGGCGGTTGCGAACACCGGCGGCTGGGAGTCGTTCAAGACGGTCACCGGCAATGTCTCCGGCGCGGCCGCGCAGACGACCACGCTGTACCTGACCTTCTCCGGCGACTCCGGCAAGCTCTTCGACGTCGACTCCTTCAGCTTCACCACCGCGGGCCCGATCGTCGGTCTCGGCGGCAAGTGCCTGGACGTCGAGGGCGGCAAGTCCGAGGACGGCACGGAGGTGCAGATCTACGACTGCAACGACACCGGTGCGCAGACCTGGCAGCGCGAGGGCCAGACGCTTCGGGCGCTGGGCAAGTGCCTGGACGTGAGCGACGCCTCCACCGACAACGGGGCGAAGGTTCAGCTCTACCGGTGCAACGACTCCGTCGCGCAGAAGTGGGAGCAGCGGGCCGACGGTTCGCTGGTCAATCCCCACTCCGGTAAGTGCCTTGATGTGGAGGGCGTCAACTCCGCCAACGGCACGCGCACCCAGCTCTGGACCTGTTGGGGCGGAGCGAACCAGAAGTGGAAGGTCCTGACGTGAAATACCGAGCATTCCTGAGCGCATCAGCGGCGCTGCTCACCACGCTCGTCGGCGTCAGCGCCGCGCCGACCGCCGCAGCGGCGGACGACTTCGACGTCCTGGTCTTCTCCAAGACCGTTGGGTTCCGGCACGGTTCGGCCATCACCGCCGGTCTCCAGGCGGTCAAGGACCTGGGTGCGGCGAACGGCTTCACCGTCACCGCCACCGAGGACGCGGGCGCCTTCACCTCGGGCAACCTGGCCCAATACGAGGCCGTCGTGTTCCTCAACACCACGACCGTCACCAACGATCCCGCGAGCCGGCTGTTCACCGACGCCCAGCGATCGGCTTTCGAGGCCTACATCAAGGCGGGCGGTGGCTATGTCGGGGTGCACGCCGCCGCCGACACCGAGTACGGCTGGCCGTTCTACGGCGGGCTCGTCGGCGCTTACTTCAAGAGCCATCCGCACCAGCAGACCGCAGCGGTCACGGTGGAAGACCGGGCCCACCCCGGTACCGCGCACCTGCCTGGGACCTGGAACAGGTTCGACGAGTGGTACAACTACAAGACCAACCCCCGCTCCACCGCGCACGTGCTGGCCTCGCTGGACGAGTCCAGTTACAGCCCCGGCTCCGACGCGATGGGGGACCATCCGATCGCCTGGTGCAAGCCCTACCAGGGCGGGCGCTCCTGGTACACCGGCATGGGCCACACCGAGCAGTCCTACGCCGACCCGGCCTTCCGTAAGCACCTGCTGGGCGGCATCCGGTACGCGGCGGGTGACACGAATGCCGACTGCCGCCCCGAAACCGGCTACACGGCCCTGTACAACGGCTCGACCACCGGCTGGTCGCAAGCCGGAGCCGGGAGCTTCAGCAACTCCGACGCCACCTTGAAGTCGCAAGGGGGCATGGGGCTGTTCTGGTACAGCGCCAAGCAGTACACCTCTTACTCGCTGAAGCTGGACTGGAAGACGGACGGCGACGACAACTCCGGCGTCTTCCTGGGCTTCCCGCCGTCCAACGACCCATGGTCGGCTGTGAACAACGGCTACGAGGTCCAGATCGATCCCACCGATTCCCCGGACCGGACCACCGGGGCCGTCTACTCCTTCAAGGGCCCGGATGTCGCCGCCCGCGACGCCGCGCTCAACCCGTCAGGTGAGTGGAACACCTTCGAGCTGCTCGTCGAGGGCGAGCGTCTCCAGGTGTTCCTCAACGGCACGAAGATCAACGACTACACGAACACCAACCCCGCCCGCTCCCTGGCCGGCCACATCGGCCTCCAGAACCACGGGACCGGTGACGATGTCTCGTTCCGCAACATCCGGATCAAGGACCTGACCACGGCGTCCCCGACCACGGTGCAGGCTGAGTCGTACTCGTCCGCGAGCGGAGTGTCGCCGTACACCAAGGGCGGGGCGAACGGCGGGCGGACTCTGGGTTACATCGATCCGGGGGACTGGGCGCGATACGACGGGGTCGCGGTGAACGGCGCGACGGGCTTCCGCGCCCGGGTCGTGTCCGGTGGTCCGGGCGGCACCCTCCAGGTTCGGAGCGGTTCCCCGACCGGCCCGATCCTGGGCTCGGTCGCTGTGCCGAACACCGGTGGCTGGTCGACGTTCCGGGAGGTGTCGACGACCCTGTCGAATGTCCCGGCGGGCACCTCGGACGTGCATCTGACCTTCGCGGGCAGCGGGTCCGGCCTGTTCGACGTGGACGATTTCACCTTCACCAAGGCCGCGTCCTGACCGCCGACCAGACGTAGGCCGCAGGTTCTGGCTCCGCCGCATGCTGGCGGGGCCAGACCTGTGTCGATCCAGGGCTACGCACCCGCGACCGAGCGGTCCACCGCGGTGGGGTTGAGGACGTGCTCCAGGACCATGACCGACGCCCCTATGACGCCGGCGCGGTCGCCGAGTTGGCGGACGCGGACCGTGAGATGTTGGGTGGCCAAGGGCAGGGAACGGCTGTAGATGAGTTCACGGACGCCAGCCAGGAGATGCTCGCCTGCGTCGGACAGGTCGCCGCCGATGACGATCGCGCCAGGGTTGAAGAAGTTCACCAGCGACGCCAGGACCTTCCCGATGTCCCGGCCGGCCTGGCGGATCATCTGGATCGCCGCGGGGTTTCCGGACCGGACCAGGGCGACCACGTCCCGGCTGTCAGCCGTGTCCTGGCCGGCGGCGCGCAACTGCTCGGCGATCGCCGCGCCGCCGGCCACGGCTTCCAGGCAGCCGATGTTGCCGCACCGGCAGACCCGCTCGGGCGCCATGGTGACCTGGACGTGCCCGATGTCTCCTGCGGCTCCCTGGGCGCCGCGGTGAAGGCGGTGCTCGGTGATGATGCCGCAGCCGATTCCAGTGCCGACCTTCACGAAGAGCATGTGCCCTATCTGGGGGCTGACCGCCCAATGCTCGCCGAGCGCCATGATGTTGACGTCATTGTCGACGAGGACGGGGGCGCCGAGGCGTGGTTCGAGCCAGCCCGGTACGTCGAAACCGTCCCAGCCGGGCATGATCGGCGGGTTGACGGGCTGGCCCGTCGAGTGCTCGACCGGTCCCGGCAGGCCGATGCCGACTCCGCAAATGTCGGACAGCGTGTGCCCGCTCTCCCTCACCAGGCTCTCGAACTCCTGGACAAGCCACTCCAGGACCTGCTCGGGGCCCTCGGTGATCGCCATGTCCTGGCTGCGCTCTGCCAGCACCTGGGTGGCCAGGTTGGTCACGGCGAGCCGCGCGTGCGTGGCGCCGAGATCGGCGGCGAGCACGACTCTTGACCCGGCGTTGAACGTGAACGCGACGGCGGGCCTTCCTCCGGAGGAGATCGCGTCACCCGCCGGCATGATCCATCGATGGTCGAGCAGGGCATCGAGCCGCTGGGACACCGTGGACCTGGCGAGACCGGTGAGCTGCATCAATTCGGTACGGGTCAGGGCTTCGCCATGCCGCAGGATCGCCAGAAGTGCGCCTGCGCCTGCCGCTTCGATGGTCAACTCCGCATCCCCTCGTCGTCGTGACGCTCACCGATGGACAAAAGCATACCGAGCACGAAGCTTTTGCTTGACTGGCAGCATAAGTCGTCCATAGCATCCATGCCATGCTGGATATACGACGAGAATCATCGGAAGTTCGTGTTGGAATCATCGGAACTGGCTTTATCGCCCAGATCCACGCACGGGCCGCTCGGCAGGCCGGAGCGCGGCTCGCGGCTGTTGCGGATGTGGACGAGGAGAGGGCGCTCCAGGCGGGACGGCTCTTCGGAGCTGAACGAGCGTTCGGGTCGGCCGAGGACCTCATCGAGTCCGAGCTCGTCGATGTGGTGCACGTCTGCACCCCCAACCACCTGCACGCTCCTCTGGCGCTCAAGGCGCTGGACGCGGGGCTGGCAGTGATCTGCGAGAAGCCACTGGCGACCGACGCGCCGACGGCCGCCTTGATGGCGGAGCGTGCCCGTGACGCCAGGCTGGTTGCCGCTGTGCCGTTCGTGTACCGCTTCCATGCGATGGTCCGTGAGGCCAGGGAGCGGCTGGCCGACCTGGGCCGGATCAGCCTGATCCAGGGCAGCTACCTGCAGGACTGGCTGCTCAAGTCGACCGACGACAACTGGCGCGTGGACCCCGCCAAGGGCGGCCCCGGCCGGACCATCGGTGACATCGGATCCCACTGGTTCGACCTGGTCGAGTTCGTGACGGGGGAGCGGATCACCAAGCTCTGCGCCCAGACCTCCGTGGTGGTCGCCGACCGGGTGACCAGCGGCCCCGTCCTCACCGAGGACCTCGCCACCATCCAGTTCGCCACCGCCTCCGGCGCCCTCGGCTCGGTCGCCGTCAGTCAGGTAGCCCCCGGCCGAAAGAACCGGCTCTTCCTCGAGATCTCCGCCGCCACGGGCAGCCTCGCCTTCGACCAGGAGAGCCCGGAACGACTCTGGCTCGGAGCCCGCGAGGGTTCCCAGGCCCTGGTCCGTGACCCCATGACCCTGTCCGAGGCAGCCAAGCCGTACTCGCCGCTGCCTGCCGGACACCCGCAGGGTTTCCAGGACTGCTTCAACTCCTTCATCGCCGATACCTACGCCACGGTGAAGGGCGAGCGCCGAGAGGGCCTGCCCCTGTTCCAGGACGGAGCACGCGCCGCCCATCTCACCGACGCGGCACTCCAGTCGGCGAAGGAGGGAGCCTGGGTCGCGTGCTGAGGTGCGCATACGGTTTCACCGGTCGGCCGGCAGCTCTGGTACCCCCGCCCGGTCGAGCAGGGCCCACATCTCCGTCACGGGCAACGAGGGGGTGGCCGCTGCCGCACTGCCCACCTCCCGGTCGTCGAGCAGCTCGCCCAGCCGGACCACCGGCAGCCGGGGATCGTGGGCCGCCACCCTGCGCACGCCCGCGTCCGTGTCCCGGCTGAGCCGCTCGACCAGGGACGGCGAGGCGGCCGGATCACGCAGCGCGAGAGCGCGCTCCCTCGGATCCTCCGCGCCTGCGCAGCGCGCTGCCAGCCCGGCCGAAGGGAACCCCGGCCGGGCGACGAGCATGCCGACGGCACGGCGCGTGCCGTGCAGATACAGGTCGTACAGCAGCTCCGGCGGTGCTGTCGGATGCCACTCGGCGAGCAACAGCCGTACGGCGAAAACCTCGTCTTCTGCGAGGAGTTGCACCCAGTCCTCGGGCAGTACCTCGCACAGCGCGGCGGTGCGCCGCAGCCAGGTGTGCGCCGAGTGCGCGCAGCGGCGCAGCACGTCCTTGTCCTCGCGCGAGCGCCACACCCACTTCAGCACGTCCAGCCGGTCCTCGGGCGCCACCGTCCAGTCGATCGCGGCCCGCTGAGCCTCCGTCAGCTCCGGCCTCGCGGAGAGGGCGAGTCGCACCTGCGGATCCTCGTGACCGGCCAGCCGGGCCGCGAGGTCTGCGGGGAACGTCGGGTTGAGCGCGAGCAGCCGGGCCAGATGCCTGCCGTCGGCCATCACGCGTTCGGCCAACTCCCGGGGTGTCGACCGATGGCCTTTCAGTAAGAGTCGATTGTCCAGCCTGCTCATGGTGTGTCTGTCACGGTGGCTTGGCGTCCGGCGGGTAGCCCTTGGCGCGTAGGAAGGCATCAAGAGCAAGCGCGACGATGTCGCCGTGCTGCACACCGTGGTCCGCGTGATAGCGGCGGATGCGCCGCTGCAGTTGGAGAACGTCGGGGACGGCGTAGTTGATCTGCCCACGACTGGTATGGCGGCCACTGATGACCTCCAGTGTGTCCGGATGAGGCGCCAACGGGTCGTCGGTCAGGTCGGATTGCGCGTCGAGAGCGTCAGCGAGTTCACGCAGCTGACGGGCGTGGCACGAGAGATCGGGCATGGTCTGCTCCAGTCCGGCCCACTAGTCGACTAGCTAGTAGTACTTCGTTAGGTTGTTTTGATCGCAGGGTCTTCGGTGGTGCATGCTGGCGTCGTGGATCTTGGGGAGATCGAGCAACTGCGGGCGAA